>DYMX01000004.1 GCA_020721345.1 Sulfurovum sp. | reverse complement strand
ATATGAAGTATTGATTATTGCCAATTTATTTTTTTATTATAAGCAACTAGTTGCGCGAGCTGACTGCTGAAGTCGTCACAGTGACAACATAGTAAAACGGACTTTGTTCGTTTTGCGTTATAATTAAATGGTACCTTGGGTCGGACTCGAACCGACACGAGCAAGCTCACCAGATTTTGAGTCTGGCGTGTCTACCGGTTTCACCACCAAGGCATTGATTTAGCATCAAAATTTTACAAAAATCAACTTAAAGTGTGTTTAAAACAAAGTTTTTTAAATTAGACAATTTAAGTTATAATATCATCAAATCTATGGCTTTGGAGTTTATTTGAAATTAACAATGATCATAAGCATAATCGTGCTTATCTACGGCGCATTTTCAACATTGTTTCATGATACGCAGATCGTAGGTAAGGTTGGCAAGATAGTTGGCGAAACAAATATCGAGCTTTTCGGTTACATCTCTTATATAAATTTGCTACTATTGCTTTTTCCTCTTTATAAAATATACAAAAATATCAATCTTATAAAACAGGCTGATTTTATCGTAGGATGGATACTTTTTTTTATAGGATTGTTCTTATTCGGCGGTCTTGTTTTTTCTCCAGATAACGCCGGATATGTGGGATTTAGTTTAGTTGATTTCCTTGTTCCTTATATAGGCGAGCTTGGCTTGTGGCTTTTTTGGTTTATGATAATGCTAATAAGCTTGATACTCGTAGTTGATGATGATTTTGATTGGTATGAGTTTTTCTATAAAATTAAAAATAAAACTATTCGTGAAGAGAAAAGATATGATCAAAAGAGAAAGAGTTTCTTAAAGTCATTTTTTACGCCTTTTAATGTTTTTTTTAAAAAAGTAGGCTTAAAAATAAAAGCAGTTTTTAAAAATCCATTCGCAGTTCCAGATTCAAATGATGATTTTATGCCATTAGAGAGTGCAAAGTCCCAAAAGCATACAGATGAGAATATCTTAAGCTATTCAAAAGAGATAAAACAGCAAGTTGAGCTCAAGATAAATTCTCCTTTTGTGGAGCCGTCCCAAAGTATCGATTTTCCAAAGCCAAGCAGAGCCGCTAAAAGTGTAGAAATAGTTGATGAGCTGGAAGAAAATTCAAAGCTAATGTCCCAAATAGACAAAGGAGCAGCGCCAATTCCAAAAAATTTCAAATTGCCTAAATTGGATTTTTTACAAAAAGCCCCTCGAACTTCAAAAAGAATAAATGAAGAAGAGATCGACAGGAAGATAAAAGAGCTTTTAGAAAAATTAAAAAAATTCAATATAGACGGTGATGTTATCAGAACTTACACCGGTCCGCTTGTTACTACATTTGAATTTAAGCCTGCCCCGCATGTCAAGGTTTCAAAGATATTGGGACTTCAGGATGATTTGGCAATGGCGTTAAGCGCCGAGACTATCAGAATACAAGCCCCGATCCCGGGGCGTGATGTTGTAGGTATTGAGATACCAAATGATGAAACACAGACAATTTATCTAAGAGAAATTTTAGAAGATCCTGTCTTTAGAGAGTCAAAGTCTCCACTAACAGTGGCTCTCGGTAAAGATATAGTAGGAAGACCTTTTATTACTGATATAAAAAAATTGCCGCACTTGCTAATCGCCGGAACTACAGGAAGCGGTAAATCTGTGGGCATTAATGCGATGATTCTGTCTTTGCTTTATAGAAATGATCCAGATCAGCTAAAGCTTATGATGATAGATCCTAAAATGCTTGAGTTTTCTATTTATAACGATATCCCCCACCTTATAACACCGGTTATCACATCTCCAAAAAAAGCTATAGCAGCCTTGTCAAATATGGTTGGAGAGATGGAGAGAAGATATATGCTGATGGCAGAAAATCGAACCAAAAATATAGAGAACTATAATGAAAAAGTAAACAAAGACGGTTTAGCAAAGCCTATGCCGTATATCGTTGTTGTCATTGATGAGCTGGCTGATCTTATGATGAACGGCGGAAAAGAGGTTGAATACTCGATAGCAAGACTTGCCCAAATGGCAAGAGCAAGCGGAATACATCTCATAGTTGCCACACAAAGACCGAGTGTCGATGTCGTAACAGGGCTTATAAAAGCAAATCTTCCATCACGTCTTAGCTACAGGGTCGGTACGAGGATTGATTCTAAAGTCATACTTGACGGAATGGGGGCTGAAAGTTTGCTCGGTCGCGGGGACGCGCTCTTTACGCCTCCAGGTGCAGTTGGACTTGTAAGGCTTCATGCGCCATGGAACACAGAAGATGAGATAGAGCAGATAGTGGAATTTTTAAAAGCCCAAAGAATGCCCGAATATGATGAAAGTTATCTAACAAGTGATGGGCAAAACGGCAAGAGCGGAGAGATTTTAAATATTGAAGACCTTGACCCATTATACGAGCAGGCAAAAGAGGTTATTTTAACAGACAATAAAACATCCATTTCATACCTGCAGAGAAAATTGCAGATAGGATACAACAGAGCCGCGAACATCATAGAACAGCTCGAAGCAAGAGGGGTATTGAGTTCCCCGAACAATAAAGGAAATAGAGAAATTTTGTAATAGATTTGTCATAAATTTTATATAATATTTCATATTTAAATGAGGAGCAGTGATGGCATATTTTTCTGATGCAAAGATCAGTGATAAAGTTTATGGTTTGATATTTGGAAAAGGAAAAATAGTAGATATTTTTCCTGATAGCTACTATTCTCTTATGGTTGAATTTAAAAACGGCTACGAAGTTCCATATACCGATGATGGGATACCTGGCTGGGGAAATTTTAAAAAACAAACACTCTTTTTTAGAAGTGATATTGACTTGTGCAATGAAGAGTTTTCTCCTGTTGATAAAGTAATAGCGCCTAAAAAAATAATCAAGCTCAGAGAAAAGAAAAAGCTTGAAGTTAGATGTCCGTCAGGTGTTTGGATGAATGCAAAAAAAGTTGACGATGAATATATAGAGAAAATTTTAAAAAAAGAAAAATATCATCTCTTTAGAAAGAAAAAAGATATCGATAAAAGTAAAACAAAAAACAAAGACAAACAGAAAAAAACCAATGAAGAGAAATGATCAGTCGCTGTTTCCTTTGTAACAATTTGATACAAGAGTAGTTCTTCTGTTTTTTAAAAACCGTTAAAAAAATCCATATTTTAGACAAGAGTAGATAATATTTATTATTATATTAATATATGGAGATAATTATGTCACTATTGGAAGAGTACAAAGCTCACACATTTGAGCGAGAAGCGCTTGGCGTTCCGCCATTGGCGCTTAATGCAAAGCAAACAGCCGAACTAGTAGAGTTACTAAAAGCAACACCTATTGAAAGCCAAGATTATGCGCTTAGTCTATTGGAAGATAGAATCAACGGCGGTGTTGATGATGCGGCTTATGTAAAAGCGACGTTTTTGAATGATATAGTTACGGGCAATGCAAAAAGCGAAGCTATAACTCCAGTAAAAGCTTGTGAGATTTTAGGAAAAATGGGCGGCGGATATAATGTCGGACCGCTTGTAAATGCATTGAAACTTGGCGGTGAAGTAGCCGACAGCGCAGCAGAGCAGCTAAAAAATACTATTCTTGTTTATGCGTCTTTTGACGATGTAAAAGAACTTATGGATGCAGGCAACGCAAAAGCAAAAGAGGTTATAGAGTCTTGGGCTAACGGCGAATGGTTTACAAACAGACCTGAGCTTGCCGGTGAAATTAAACTAACTGTGTATAAAATACCAGGCGAGACAAACACAGATGACCTTAGCCCTGCAAGCGAAGCTTTCACAAGGGCAGATATCCCTCTTCACGCAAATTCGATGTTGGGCGCCAGAATGCCACAACCGCTTGAAAAAATGAAAGAGCTTAAAACAAAAGGCAATCCGCTTGCTTATGTCGGTGATGTTGTAGGAACTGGAAGTTCAAGAAAATCAGGCATTAACTCTGTTCAATGGCATATGGGTGAAGATATCCCAGGTATCCCAAACAAAAGAACAGCAGGCGTGGTAATCAGTAGCATTATTGCTCCAATTTTCTTCAACACCGCAGAAGATAGCGGATGTTTGCCTATTCAAGCTCCGGTAGAAGCTTTAGAGACAGGTGATGAGATAGTTGTTAAACCGTATGACGGCGTTATAGAGAAAAACGGAGAAGTTGTAAGCACATTCAAACTTTCTCCAAATACCATTCCAGACGAGATGAGGGCAGGCGGAAGAATTCCTTTGATAATTGGTAAAGGTTTGAGCGCAAAAGCTAGAGAAGCTTTGAAGCTGGGAGCGTCAACTCTGTTTACAACTCCTGAACAGCCGATTGACAGCGGCAAGGGCTACACTTTGGCTCAAAAAATGGTAGGACGCGCTTGCGGCATGGAAGGAGTGAGAGCAGGTATGTATGTGGAGCCTATCGCTACAACGGTTGGAAGCCAAGATACGACAGGACCTATGACAAGAGATGAGGTAAAAGAGCTTGCAGCTCTTAATTTTGGCGCTGATATGGTTATGCAGTCTTTCTGTCATACTGCAGCTTATCCAAAACCTGCAGATATTGAGCTTCAGCATACATTGCCTGAGTTTTGGACAAGCAGAAAAGGCGTGATTCTTAGACCAGGTGACGGTGTTATCCACTCATGGCTAAATAGACTTTGTTTGCCTGATACCGTAGGAACAGGCGGAGACAGCCATACAAGATTCCCTATCGGTATTTCTTTCCCTGCAGGAAGCGGACTTGTAGCGTTTGCAGGAGTTACGGGCATGATGCCTCTAACTATGCCTGAGTCTGTTTTGGTTAGATTTAAAGGCGAAATGCAGCCGGGTATCACTCTAAGAGATCTTGTAAATGCAATTCCTTACTACGCTATCAAAGCGGGACTTTTGACTGTTGAGAAAAAAGGCAAGAAAAATATCTTTAATGGCAGAGTGTTGGAGATCGAAGGTCTTGAGAATTTAAAATGCGAACAAGCATTTGAACTAAGTGATGCATCGGCTGAGAGAAGCGCGGCTGCTTGTACGGTAAAACTAAACAAAGAGCCTGTAGCTGAATATCTAAGCTCAAACATAGCTCTAATCGAAGAGATGATAGAGCAAGGATATGAAGATTCTAAAACTCTTCAAAGAAGAGCAGATAAAATGAAAGATTGGCTTGCAAATCCAACTCTTATGGAAGCCGATAAAGATGCCGAGTATGCGGCGGTTATCAAGATAGATCTAAATGAAGTAATTGAACCTATACTGGCTTGTCCTAATGATCCGGATGATGTAGCAACACTAAGTGAAATACTAGCAGATGAAAAAAGACCAAAAGATATCCAAGAGGTATTTGTTGGAAGCTGTATGACAAATATTGGACTATTTAGAGCATTGGGTGAAGTTTTAAGAGGAGAAGGTGCCGTTAAGACAAAACTTTGGATAGCGCCTCCGACAAAAATGGATGAAAAAACTCTAATCGAAGAGGGATATTACGCTGTATTTGGCACAGCTGGCGCTAGAACAGAGATACCTGGATGTTCTTTGTGTATGGGTAACCAAGCTCAAGCAGCAGTCGGAACAACTGTATTTAGTACAAGTACAAGAAACTTCGACAACCGTCTTGGCAAGGATACAAAAGTTTATCTAGGTTCTGCAGAAGTTGGAGCTGTTGCGGCGCTTCTCGGCAAAATACCTTCAAAAGAGGAGTATATGAGTATCGTTATGAAAAAAATTACTCCTGAAAAAGCTTCAAAAGTTTATAAATATCTAAACTTTGACAAAGTCTCAAGCGCTGATCTTGAGGCAATGGTTAGATAATTTTGTGGCAAGTTGCCACAAAATAAAACTCATATAGATGATTGTATTCAAATAATTCAAAAACAAATGGATGTACAAGAATGAGCGAAAAATTAACAATGACCTTTGATCCAAGAACCATAGAACATCTTGGTGTGAAGATGTATTCTACATTGCCGCCAGCAATCGCTGAACTTATTGCAAATGCATATGATGCATGTGCAACGGAAGTAACAGTAAAATTGAATGATGATCCAAAATGAAATCTCCGGAAATAAGCGATAGTCTAATTTTAAAAGATGATATACTAAACAAATACAAGAAAAAGGCAAATATAAAATGGATAAAAAGCGGTGTGGATGGGTGAAATTGAGTGAGCCGATATATGTCGCATATCATGATGAGGAGTGGGGCAAACCTCTACATAACGATCAAGCCATTTTTGAACTTTTTAGCCTTGAGACGCAATCAGTAGGGCTCAGCTGGCTTACAGTGCTTAAAAAACGAGAAGGGTATAGGCAAGCATTTGAAGGCTTTGATCTGCAAAAAGTTGCTTCATTTTCCAATGATGATATCGATAGGATCATAAACAGCGGGCTTGTCATAAAAAGTCGTCCAAAAATAGAAGCGATCATCTCCAATGCAAAAGGATTTTTGGATATTGTAAAAGAGTTTGGTTCGATTGATAGTTACTTTTGGGGCAAAGTGGGTGGAGAACAGATCATCAACAATATACCTTTTTATAAAAATGCACAATGTACCTCTGATATATCCGATGAGATAACCAAAGAACTTAAAAAAAGAGGTTTTAAATTTATCGGCTCTACGACCATTTACGCATTTATGCAAGCATGCGGTATGGTAGACGATCACGAGAATGGGTGTTGGCGCAAAGGCAAAATAGATTAATTATTTAGCCAAATATTGTTTTTAATTCTTGCGGAATTTTTGTTATTTTGCCATTTGTATCTACAAATCCTAGCTTAACTACCATTTTAAAAATCATTTCATTTTCTTTGTATATCGTTTGCTCCAACACAAGGGAAGCGTTCTTGATCTCTGTAGGCGTAGTTTTAACTTCAAGCATATCTCCGAGTTTGGCAGGTTGATAAAATTTGCACTCAAGTTCGCTAACCACAAAATGTGTATCATTTATCACGGGAGATAAGCCTTTAGCAAAAAATATATCACTTCTAGCTCGTTCACAATATTTGATATAGTTTGTATGATACACAACACCACCTGCATCGGTATCTTCATAATAGACTCGAATCATCATTTTGTTGTCCTATATTAATTACTATAATTTATAAAATATCCATATTATTAAATTATACAAAGGTGTGACTTTGAGGGCGCTTTTTACATCTGAAGTGAATTTAAGATTATTTCGGAACGATTTTTGCATATTGAAATATAAATATTTTATACGATAGAAGAAACATGAACTATGCAACACCCGAAGGAACTTACCAATTTGCAAAAAAATTTTCACACTATAAGGATTTTTATGCAAAGTCAAAGAATGATTTAGTTTTTTCAAAACTTGGGATCGGAACTTTTACAGTTCGTTGATAGGCATCATTTGCATAGATACTCTATCAGCGACTACAAAGGCGCATTGAATCTTTTAATATGGATTACAAATGCAATTCTTGATCAGCTTGATGAAGAGACAAAAGATATCGCACAAACTGACTACTTCTTTGATTGTGTTAGATAAATTAAGATAGCCTAGATGTAAAAACACTCTAGGTTGTTTTATTTCAATAAAATTTCTTCTTTTAATATTTTAAAACTTTTTTGCATCACCAAAAACAATATCATACCGACTACACTCACCAATATAATCGTAGCGCCTGTCGTTAGATTATAATTATAAGACACCATTAGCCCGATTATTGTAAAAAAAGTAGAAATCAGCCCAGAATATATCATCATACCAATTAGAGAGCTTGATATCTTTTCTGCTATAAAAACAGGGATGGTAAGCATGGCAATAACTAAAATAAGACCAACCACTTTCATGGTCATAACGATGCCGATCGATGATGTTACAAGTATCAATGTATAAAAAAGTCCCACGTTTAACCCGCGAATATGAGCATACTGGCTATCATAAGAGACTGCTAGTATATTTCTGTATCCAAAAATAACAACTGTTAAAATTATTGCCAGTACGCCCAGCATTGTATAAATATCGGCTGTTTCAACTACTAGGATAGAGCCAAAAAGATAACTCATAAGATCTACATTGTAACCCGGCGTCAAGTCTATTAGAATTACTCCTATTGCCATACCAGTCGCCCAAATAAGACCTATAAAAGTATCAACTCTCTCTTTGTATTTTAGAGTTAAAAATGCCATCAGTACTGAAGCAACAATAGCAAATATAGAGGCTCCTAAAAATATAGGTAATCCAAAGAAGATAGCAAATCCTATTCCACCGTAAGATGTATGGGCTATGCCACCGGCTAAAAACACCATACGATTTACTACTATAAGTGAACCTATGATGCCTGAAATGAGGCTTACTATTGTTCCGGCAATTAAAGCATTTTGCATAAAATCAACTGTAAAAATTTCAAACATTTTTCCCCCTAAACATCTGCATCAATTCCACTTCACAAAAGTGACCGTTTTGGGGTGTAGTGGAAAACCTGCTTATATTGCTGTGAAGTGTTAAAAACTTATTGATATATGCTACTTTGTTGGCATAGTTTAGTGTTACGGAAATATCATGACTTACTACAACTATAGTCATATGTTTATTTAGCTCTTTTAATAGTTCGTATATTTGCTTTTGTCCATTGACATCAATGCTGGCTGTCGGTTCATCTAAAAGCAATAGAGCAGGGTGGTTGCATAAAGCTCTTGCTATCATAACCCTTTGCCTTTGACCACCTGAGAGAGAGCCGATTTTTGCATTTGCAAATTCCTCAATACCTACTTGTGAGAGCGCTCCTAATGCACAGGCTTTTTCTGTATCAGAATATCCAAAGATAGGTTTTTTATCACTAATATGCCCCATAAGAACGACCTCAATGACCTTTATAGGGAAAGATGTGTTTATGTTTGTATTTTGAGGAACATAGCCGATATGTGAGAGTTGCTGTGTGGGATTTTGTCCATTTATAGTAATTTTGCCATTTTTGGTTTGCAAAATATCCAGAATTAGTTTTAGTAGTGTTGATTTTCCACCGCCGTTCGGACCGATAATGGCTAAAAAATCTTTTTCGTTTAGAGATAAATTTATATTTTCTAGGACATTTGCGCCGTCGTAATTAAAAGTTAAATTATCTATCTCTAATATTTTTTTACTCATTTGTAATGTGCTATTGCCTTTGCGAAACTTGTCATAAACTCGTGCCAATTATATCCAAGATTACTGATTTTTACTACCGGGATGTTAAGTGTTTTTGATATTTGAGATGCGCTTTTGGCTGAAAACTCAGGAGCAACAAATATAGCTTTTATATGTTCTTTTTTTGCTCTGTTTATTAACATAATCAAAACTTTTGCTTTTGGTTCTTTTCCTTCTAGTTCAATTGGCAATTGAACTAAATTGTACTCTTTGGCAAAATATCCCCATGCGGGATGAAATATCATAAATTTACTTCCTTTTGGAGTATTTTTTAAGATTGTTTTGATTTGCAAGTCGGTTTGTTTTAAAGAGCCTACAAGTTTTATATAATTTGCATTATATGATATTTTGTTAGCAGGATCTATTTTGACAAGTGCATTTTTGATATTCGTTGCCATTATAATCATGTTTTTAGGAGTTGTCCATACATGCGGATCCAACCCTTCATGCTCATAATGTTCATGGCGATCTTCGTGTTCGTCTTTATCGTGGTCATGGTGATGGGCTACCATTTTTATTTTTTTGATACCTTTTGTAGAATCAAAAATAATCATATTTTTATTTTGAGAATGAAATCTACCAATCCATGCTTCTTCAAACTCTATGCCAATTGTAAAATATGCTTTTGCTTTAGATATAGCTGTCATTTGTGTGGGTTTTGGCTCATATGAATGTGGGCTTGCGCCTGCCGCTATCATAGCAACAGCGTTTACTTTGTCCCCACCTATAGCATTAGTGAGAGCAAGTTGCGGCATTATGGACGTAGTAATGTCAATCTTGGCAAATAGAAATGTTGACGCCAATATTAGACTAACAAAAATTTTATTATTCATTTTATCTCCACTCTTTAAAATTTACAAATTATATTTGCTAACTACTTCAATGCTACTTAGTCGCATTTAAATTAGGAGTAATTTTATCTTAATTTTGATTTAAGTAAAGTTTGATATCATCACTTTTTAAAAATATTAACAAGGATAAAAAATGACAAAGATAAATGTATTAAAAGAATGCGGCTGTTTTAGAGAAAGTGATTTGGTAAACAATGAAGAGTTTACTTCAAAAGATGAAGCACTTTTAAAAGCCCAGCATATGGTTAACTATATGAATGATGAATTTTGCGGTAAGCATAATTTTATTCTAAGTGAAGCAGGCAACGAGCTTCAAATAGCAGTTGATATGAAAGAGGAGAGAAGCGGCGGATGTTGCGGCGGCGGACACTGTTCGTAAAAATTATTTTTTTATCCACCTATCACTGATTTTTTCATATTTATGCTTCACGGTCGCCCAAGCAACTTTACGGGCGGTATCCTCTAGCGAGTCGCCCTCGTATCGTTTATCAGGATCAGCATACTCTTCCCAAGCACTATTAAATGCTTCTCTGTATATATCTTGAGCATGACTAGGAAGCACATGTTTTACGCTTTTTGGCAGATCATCGTTTGTTTTATAAGGCATGATGAAACTCCTTTATGCAAGTTCCTGCAGTAATCTATAGCAAAATTTTTCAAAATCAGGGAGGTTAAGTTTTCCTTCTCTTTGTTTTTCTCCCCACATGGGTTCTGGGAAGTGGCTGTCTTTTTCAAATCTTGCCATAATGTGCCAATGAACATGCGGCAAGTAGTTGCCAAATGATGCTATATTTATTTTTGTCGGACTGTAATACTCTATCATTAGTTTTTCTATTATTTCAAGTATCATATATATCTCATCTCTTATCTCTTTTGGTACTTCGCTCATCTCTTTGTACGGATATTTAGTGAATATTTTTAGCCAAGGGATAGCGCTTTCGTGTACATCAATGTAAAGATCGTTATTTTTCCAGATAGTATTCATGCTCTTAGTCTTTTGATATTTTTTTTGCCAAGTTTAAAAATAGCAGATGCTTTTGTAATTTTAAGATCAAGCGGTGAGATGATAACATCAGCATTTTCTTTTGCAAAATCTTCATTGTATTTTTTGCCACTAAGATTTGCCGAAGTGGTATATGCCCACCCCAGCCTATTTAACAACAATAAATGCCTCTTGTTTTTTACTACCCTAAAAGACTTATCTTTAATAACAAATGTTGTTTTTACAGCCCTTCTAACTCTTTTTTTATGAGTTAAAGGAACTCTAGTAAGTTTGTTTATGGAATTTATAGAGTCTAGTGCTGTTATAAATTTTTTGTTTTTGGGTCTATTTTTTATCTTATTTAGTTTATTGTTGTTTTGTGAAATAAAACCAATAGTAGTATCAGTAGATGTTAGAAAAACTTTCTTTTTTAGCATAAGTCCTGCTTAAAATTATTATGTGTAATTATAACATTGATTATGCTATTTTAATTTTGTTTTTCAAAGAAAATATATAATTGCAATAGCTACTTTGATGCCATACCAACTTCGGCATCAAAAAGCACTTAAAGAAGTGTTACTTTAGATAATCTTGCAAAGCTTTCGGTTCAAGCGCATTGTCGCTTGTTTGCAACTCTTTTATGGCAAGAGCAGTTGCTCTAGCTGCCGCTACCGTTGTAAAATATGCCACATTTGCACTCAGAACAGATTGACGAATAATCTTCGCATCATCTTTGCTTGATTTGTTATCGCTTGTATTTATAGCAAGCGATATTTCACTATTTTTTATCATATCGTCAATATTTGGTCTGCCTTCTGATACTTTAAGTACTTTTGTTGAAGCAATTTTTGCGTCCGTTAATGCTTTGTGTGTTCCTGAAGTTGCGACTATTTCAAATCCAAGGTTAGCAAATGCTTTTCCTATCTCGCCTGCATAACATTTGTCATTTCCAGTTAAAGATAAAAAGAGTTTACCGCTTAAAGGTATATTGTTTTTGCTTGCAAATTGGCTTTTTGCAAAACTCATACCAAAGTTATCGCTTATGCCCATAACTTCGCCTGTTGATTTCATCTCAGGTCCAAGGATAAGATCAGACCCAGGCAGTTTATTGAATGGGAATACAGCTTCTTTTACTGCAATATGATCTTTTAAGTTTGGCTCCATTATCTCTTTGTCAAAATTAACCACACCAAATGTGTCATAATATTTCAATGCTTCTTTTAAATCGCCTTGTATCATAACTCTTGTAGCTACTTTTGCCAAAGGAACACCTGTTGCTTTACTTACAAACGGCACAGTTCTAGAAGCTCTAGGATTTACTTCTATAAGGTATATTTCGCCCTTGTGTATAGCGTATTGAACATTCATAAGACCTACAACGCCTAGATTGACGGCTATAAGCGCAGTTTGTTTTTTTATCTCTTCTTGAAGCTCCACGGAAATAGATACGGGAGGTAAAGAGCATGCGCTGTCTCCAGAGTGGATACCTGCTTCTTCTATATGCTGCATAACTGCTCCGATATAAACATTTTTGCCGTCACATATCGCATCAACATCAAGCTCAACCGCATTATCAAGAAACTTATCCACCAATACCGGTGCATCGTTCGATATGCTCACGGCTTCATCCATATACTCTTTGAGTTCACCGTCGCCGTAAACTGTTCTCATGCCGCGTCCGCCTAAAACGAAACTCGGACGAACAAGTACCGGATAACCGATACGATTTGCAATAACTAGAGCACCCTCTTTTGTTACGGCCGTTCCGTTATCAGGCTGCTTTAAACCAAGGCGGTTTATAAATTCAGAAAACTGCTCTCTATCCTCTGCCAAGTCAATTACTTTTGCGCTTGTTCCAGCAATTTTTGCCCCTATAGAAGTCAATTTTTTTGCTAACTTTAGCGGTGTTTGACCTCCGAAATGCACTATAACGCCATCTGGATTTTCAAGTTCGATTACACTTCTGACATGTTCAAAATCTATAGGCTCAAAATAGAGAATATCTGAAGTGTCATAATCAGTTGAAACTGTTTCAGGATTGCAGTTATACATAATTGAAGTAGCGCCCATATCTTCAAGAGCAAATGATGCATGCACACAGCAATAGTCAAATTCTATACCTTGACCGATCCTATTAGGTCCGCCGCCGATAACCAATACTTTTTTCTTATTGCTTGGTTGCTCGGATGTTCTTGGTAATTTGGTAATATTTGTGGTTGAATAGAGATAAGGAGTTAATGCTTTAAATTCAGCTGCACAAGTATCTACCTCATTGTATTCTAGTTTTACATCAAGTTTTTCTCTAATGTTATAAACATCATTTTCGCTTATTTCAATATCATCATTTTTCAAAACCAGTTTAGAGATCATGGCATCACTGAAGCCTTCACTTTTTATTTTTCGCATAAAATCGGCATTTTTTATCGACTCAAGTGTTATTTCATCCTCTCTTTTTATAAGCTCTTCTATCTGATACAAGAACCACTTATCGATTTTGCTAAGCTCATAAATATCATCTACGCTAAGACCTTCTCTAAAGCCTTGCGCAACGTAAAGCATTCTTTTGTCATTTGGTCTTCTTATCTCTTTTACTAGAGTCTCTTTGTCGCAGACAAGAAAATCAAATCCAATAAGTCCTGTTTCGAGTGAACATAATGCTTTTTGGAATGATTCTTTGAATGTTCTGCCTATGCTCATAACTTCACCAACGCTTTTCATTGCTGTTGTAAGTGTGGAGTTTGCTTGAGGGAATTTTTCAAAAGTAAATCTTGGTATTTTTGTAACGATATAGTCAATTACAGGTTCAAAACTTGCAGGAGTTCCGGTAATGTCATTTGTAATCTCATCAAGTGTAAAACCAACCGCTAGAAGAGTTGCGACTTTTGCAATCGGATAGCCTGTAGCCTTACTTGCAAGAGCTGAACTTCTGCTGACCCTTGGATTCATTTCTATTACTATCATTCTGCCAGTTTCGGGATTTATAGAAAACTGTACATTGGATCCACCGGTATCAACGCCAATCTCTCTTAATATCTTAAAGCTTGCGTTTCTCATGTGCTGATACTCTTTATCGCTCAAAGTCAAAGCAGGAGCTATTGTGATACTATCTCCTGTGTGAACACCCATTGGATCAAAATTTTCAATCGAGCACACTATGATACAGTTGTCGGCTTTATCTCTTATGACCTCCATCTCGTACTCTTTCCATCCTATCATTGACTCCATAATTTCGATTTCGCTAACAGGACTAGCTTCTAAGCCGACATGTGCTAACTCTTTAAACTCCTCCATATTGTAAGCAACGCCGCTTCCGCCACCTGCAAGCGTAAAAGATGCTCTGCTAATCACAGGAAACCCGATCTCTTTGACAGCGTTTATTGCCTCTTCAATTGTATATGCATTTGCACTTCGAGGCAAGTCCATACCGATTTTAAGCATTGCCTCTTTGAACTCATGCCTATCTTCGCCTTTTTTGATGGCGGCAGGATTTGCGCCTAAAAATTTAATATTTTCCAGCATGCCTTTTTCATGCATGCTCATAGCGACATTAAGTGCAGTTTGTCCTCCCATTGTAGGAAGTATTGCATCGACATTTTCTTTTTTTATGATCTTTGCTATAACATCTTCGGTGATCGGCTCAATGTAAGTTCTATGTGCAAACTCTGGATCTGTCATGATAGTAGCAGGATTTGAATTTATCAGTACGACTTTGTAGCCTAAGTCTTTTAAAGTTTTTGCGGCCTGTGTGCCTGAGTAGTCGAACTCGCAAGCTTGCCCTATAACGATTGGACCTGAACCAATAAGTAAAATTGTTTTGATATCATCTCTTTTTGGCATATTTAAGAACCCTTAATTTAAGTCTAATATTATATCAAAACCCTCTTAAAGTCCCAAAAAGGGAGCTTAATTAGTCTCGGGATTGAGCAATTCTAGATTTTCTTTATTTGTGTTGCCACTTGTATCATCAGCTTTCTTTTCTGCTGTTTGACCGGCTGTTTGACCATTATTATTTGTACGTCCATTTGTTCTTGATGTCGGCTCATTTTGCGTTGCCGGCTTTGTCGTATCTATTTCGTATTCTCTTGTTTGATCTATCTCAACAAGCGGTGTGCTCGAAAGTGATGACGGTTTTTGACCTTCAGATAATGATTTATTCATATCCCCTGTTTGAGGAGCAGGGATTCTTGAGGTGCCAGTAGAGATACGCGCATAGTTTACAAGATTAGAATCAAACATTACAGGTTTCACATTTTTAACAAGGAAGAATATTTTCGGGTTATATGCGTCACTGTATATATCAACATGCGCAACTTTAAAGTTTCCTTGAAGTTCAACTTGCTTTACGATGCCAACGGGTATATTGCCGTAAAATATTCCGTCTAAACCGCTAGTTACTACCTTGTCTCCAACCTTTACATTAAACCATTTCGGAATAAATTGAACAGTTGTGTATTTGCTGCCGCTTCCTATCGCTATTCCCGGAGCATTTGCGTTTCCTATAAAAACGGAAAATCTACTTTTATCATCATTTGGAAGATAGCCGATAAGTTGATTATTCTCTACTCTTGCTACACCGCCAACTACACCGTTTTGAATAAGTCCATATATTCTATTTTCTTCAAGTTTATCCGGTTTTGTCAGTATTATTTGTGAAAAATTATTGAATTTAATATATGAAATAGTTTGTACTACATCAATATTTTTGTTGAGTTTTATTTTTTTTAAAGCAGGAAAAACTTTATAAAGTTTTTTACTTTCATCTATGTAATTGAGTTGATCCGACAATTGAAGTTTAAGTTCTTCGTTCTCTTTTTTGTATTGTTCAATACTATTTTTTTGATCTACATGATCTTCAAATGAGTTTTTTATGCCGTCAATCGTACTTACGTACAATCCTTTTAACGGCGAAAGTTTTGATTGCAGATTTGAGTTTATCAAATCATTTTTATTGTGCAGAATTAATGCTATTAGTATAACAAATAGCAAAAAAAATGTAATAAATTTAGTCTTCATATGCTACATGTTGTAAAAAATCAAGTTGCTCGATAGCTTTACCGGTACCTTTTGTTACGCAAAGCAAAGGCTCTTCGGCTACATATACAGGTATTTTAATAATATCTGAAAGGTATTTATCTAAACCTCTAATGAGCGCTCCGCCGCCTGCCAATACAACACCGTTTTCAACGATATCACCTGCAAGTTCAGGCGGCATCTCTTCAAGTACTGATTTTAATGCTTCTGCAATTTCTCTGATAGTATCAGATATGGCCATTCTTATGTGCTCGCTAGTAAGTTCGATAGAGATCAAAATTCCTTCAACTTGGTCCCTACCGTAAACGGTAGTGCTTAGCTCTTCTTTTAACGGTACGGCTGTTCCTATTTTTATTTTAAGGTCTTCGGCAACTTTTTCGCCTATTAGAAGATTGTAGTTCTTTTTGATATAGTCTATGATCACTTGGTCAAGTTTATCTCCCGCAACTCTGATTGATTTGCATAGAACAAGTCCACCCATAGAAGTTACGCCGATTTCCGTAGTACCTCCGCCAATATCAACAACAAGATTTCCTTGAGGCTCTTTTACCGCAAGTCCGGCACCGATCGCAGCTGCCATTGGTTCCTCGATCAGATATACAGCTCTTGCTCCTGCATTTAGTGCGGATTCTTTTACAGCTTTTCTCTCTACTTGTGTTATTCCGTAAGGTATGCATATCATAACCCTTGGGCTAAAAAATCTTTTTCTTTTCTGCGCTTTTTCTATGAAATATCTAATCATCATTTCAGTAACATGAAAGTCAGCGATAACTCCCTCTTTCATAGGTCTTATAGATCTTATATGCGCAGGAGTTTTCCCAGCCATCTCTTTTGCTTCGTGACCGACTGCCAAAATTTTCTCTTTGCCCATGTGGTCATATTGAACCGCGACTATAGAAGGCTCATTTATTACTATACCTTCTCCCTTGACCAATACCAACGTGTTTGCTGTTCCTAGGTCAATCGCTAGATCATTTGAAAAAAGTCCAAATAATTTTTTAAACATTCTAATCCTTTTACTTTTATGCACTCTGTTTTTGTTTAATATATAAAGGTTTTGTACCGTTTATAACATTGTCTGACGTTATTATAACCTCATAACCTTTAAGCTCCGGAAGTTCATACATGGTTTCCAAAAGCAGCTCTTCCAAAATAGACCTAAGCCCTCTAGCACCTGTTTTTCTCTCTATTGCTTTTTTTGCAATCTCAGACAAGGCATCGGCTTCAAAAGAGAGCTTAGCTTCATCTAATTCAAATAGTTTTTGATATTGTTTTGTAAGCGCATTTTTTGGTTCAGTTAAAATTCTAACCATATCTTCTTGCGTGATTTTTTCCAATGTTGCAATTACATGCAATCTTCCTATAAGTTCAGGAATTAAGCCAAAGCTTACAAGGTCATCTGGCTCAACCAGCGATACCACATCTTCTTTTTCAGCTTTACTTTTCTTCTCTTGCTCAAAGCCTAGAACATTTGCGCCTTGTCTTCTTTTGATGATCTCGGATAATCCGTCAAAAGCGCCGCCGCAAATAAACAGTATGTTCGACGTGTCAATTTGAATAAAATCCTGATTTGGATGTTTTCTGCCGCCTTTTGGCGGGATATTGACAACAGAGCCCTCTATGATCTTTAAAAGCGCTTGCTGTACGCCTTCGCCCGATACATCTCTAGTAATAGATCTGTTTTCGCCCATTCTCGCAATTTTATCAATTTCGTCTATAAATACTATGCCGTGCTCACATCTTTGTATGTCGCCATCCGCTACCTGGAATAATTTGACTAAAATATTTTCAACATCCTCTCCAACATATCCTGCTTCAGTCAATGTTGTTGCATCAGCAATTGCGATAGGAACATTTAAAAATCTAGCGATACTTTGGGCAAGAAGCGTTTTTCCGCTTCCCGTCGGCCCTATAAGAAGTATGTTTGATTTTGATATTTCTGTTTCATCTTCTAATTCATGTTGTTTGAAAATTCTTTTATAGTGATTGTAAACAGCAACAGAGAGTGTTTTTTTGGCATTATCTTGACCAATCACATACTCATCAAGAAGCTTCTTCGTCTCTTTAGGGTAGATAAGCTCACCCTCAAGCTCAGTCCCTGAAAATGTCTCTTCCGTGTCGCCAAAAAGTATTTTGTATGCAGAAACAACACAGTTGGCACATATAAATGCTTCTTTTCCGGCTACGAGCGGATTTTCCTGACTATCGGCTACTCCGCAAAAATTACAATGTCTTTCACTCATTTATGTTCTCTTTCAAATGGAATTCCTCTTTTGGAATTAATAATAAAATTTGCCAAATTTTTAACAGCGTCTGATGTGCTTGATAAAACAAGTTTTTTTGATGTGTCTTGCAGAGGATTGCCTTGTTCAAATATTTCCTTGTATGCAATTCTTAGCTGATCTATCTCGCTTCTGTCTATATGTCTTCTAAGTCCTGTTAGGTTTAGCCCTCTAAGTATCGCATGATTTCCTTGCGCTAAGCAATATGGCGGCACATCTTGAGAAAGCGCGCTTGCTCCCGCTATCATTGCATAGTCGCCTATGTGAACAAATTGATGTACGGGAGTAAGTCCGCCGATAACTACATAATTGCCGAGTTCGACATGACCTGCAAGTGTTGCGCCGTTCGCGAGTATGCAATTATCGCCCATAATGACATCATGTCCGAGATGAACATAGCCCATAAGCAGGTTATTGTTTCCAACTTTTGTTACCATTCCGCCACCCTCG
The DNA here is from genome assembly GCA_020721345.1 of Sulfurovum sp. GTDB lineage: Bacteria > Campylobacterota > Campylobacteria > Campylobacterales > Sulfurovaceae > BN30871. Next base: position 42,456 of record DYMX01000004.1, on the reverse strand, counting down.
GTTCCTGGGTTTAAAAGTGTATATTCTCTAATTTTATTATTGTCGCCTATTATTAGTTCGCTTTTTTCTCCGCCGTACTTCAAGTCTTGCGGAATTGAACCGATAGTTGCATGTGAAAAAATATGGTTATTTTTTCCTATTCTAGTATAGCCGTCTATAAGCGTATGAGTATCAATTATGGTATCGTTCCCAATAGTTACGTTCTTACCCACATAGCTATATGCGCCGATAGTTACATTTGATCCAATATTTGCGCCGTCTTCTATGATAGCTGTTGGATGAATATTGTTCATTATTTATCCACTATCATGGCTTTTAGTTCAGCCTCGCTGACAAGTATATCATCTACGTATGCTTTGCCCTCTAAAACCCAAATAGCGCCTTTATGCTTTGCTACTGTCATGCGGTATTCTAGTTTATCGCCCGGTTTTACGGGATGACGAAACTTTGCGCCGTCAATACTCATAAAATATACAACTTTCTGCGCAGCTTGCTCTTCTGTCATATCCATACTTTGAAATGCTAAGATGCCGCCTGCTTGCGCCATGCCTTCTAGGATCATAACGCCTGGATAGATCGGGTGATCAGGAAAATGACCTTGAAAAATAGGCTCAGATATAGATATGTTTTTGTATCCTATGACATATTCGTCTTTTTTAAGTTCAGTGATCCTATCGACCAATAAAAATGGATAACGATGTGGTAATATTTTTTGAATATCTGTAACACTAAGCAATTTATAAACCTCTTTAGTTAAATTTACATATTTTACTCAATTGTTGCTAAAAAATAGAAATTATAGTGTTTACTAAAAGATTAAATTCTCTTTTATATCCTCATATACCTTACTATCGCACATGATCTCAAATTTTCCTTTTAGTTTGTTGTCTATGACAATTATAGCGCTCAAGTTGTATGGATTTGATAAGATTTGATGTCTGATCTTTATCTCTTCCTCAAAAACAGGAGGGTTGAAAATAAGTTCTTTTACGGTTTTGTATGACGTATTTGCAAGTATATTGTAGAATTCAAGCGATATAAATATTATCTCATCCCTGTCAAAATAACCCATATTTTCATCCCAAGTGATCTTGCCTCTAGAGTAGCCTTTTTTGAGAGTAGAATATGGAAGAAAATGAGATACTAAAGTATTGTTATTTTGTATGACTTTTGCATGCAGAAGTCTATAGTTTAAAAATCTCTCTTTTCGGATAGCATAAGAGATTTTATTCTCTTCAAGCTCCCATCTTTTTTCATAAAGCTGGGTTCTACTTTCTATAGATTCGGGCATGATTTGATTTGATATGGGAGAAAATAGCTCATCTGCAAGGCGGTCTTGATATTCTCTTTGTTTGGTTAGTCCAAAAAGACAACCGCAGTAGTCTTGGCGGTATAATTTGTCCTGTTTGGCTAAGATATTTTGCTCCTGCGTACCTTGTTTGCTTCTATAGTCCGGCGCTATAAAGTCAATGCCGTACTTCTTTGCCAAATAGTCACCGGAAGTTTTTAATTGAGCTAATGATTTTTTTGGACTTGTTAGCAGTGTGGATGTAAATATTTTCATCCCCAACTCTTTTGCTTTTGCGGCACTTGTTTCAAAGCGATTGTCAAAACAGATAGAGCATCTTTTGCCTTTTTCCGGTTCGTTTTCATATCCTTTTACAGCCTCTAGCCAACTTTGAGTATCATATTCACCTTCGATAAGCTCGATATCTAGCAATTTACAGCTTCTTTTGACATCAAGGAGCCTGAGATAGTATTCACTATACGGGTGAATATTGGAATCGTAAAAAAAACCAATAAGTTTTTCATTTGGATAATCATCTCTTAATTTTTGTAAAAAAAAGTGGCTGTCAACCGCGCAGCAGATATGAACTAGCACCGTTTACCCATTAAAATATCGGCAACATTTTTACTTGATCCAAACCCAAGATATTTTTTTAGTTCATCTGCCTTTAGATTAAAAATTTCTCTATCGGTTCTATAGTAAGCATTTAGCAGACTATTAGCATTTACGTCATCTTGTAATACCTCTTCGTGAAGCAGTGTATCATTGTAGTGTTTGAGGAGGATATTTGCCAGTCCCACAAGTTCAATTCCCAAAATTTTTCTTCCTATAAAAAAATCGAGCTTCTTTGCCTTGTAAACCAGTATGAACGGCGCGCCGATAAGAGCAGCTTCAAGTGTCGCCGTACCACTGCATATAAATGCAAATTCACTCTTAACAAGTGCGCTGTGAGTATCTCTTGAGATTTCAAAATCGTCTATATCTCCATAAAGTCTTTTTATCTTTTTATCATCAAATGAGGCAGGAATGACAAGGGTTGCATATTTGTCTTTCAGGTTTTTTCTAACTTCTTTAAAAACAGGCATAAGTCTAGTTATCTCGCCCGATCTGCTGCCGGCTAAAAATACAACCCTGTTTTTATCAAAAGTTTCTCTTTTTACAGTTATCTCATCTAGTAGAGGATGCCCTACGTATTTGGCTTTACCGCTTTTGTACATATCTATCTCAAAAGGCAGGATACCAAGCAGCTTGTCGCAGTATTTCTCCAATTTCTTAACTCTTTTTGGACGACTTGCCCAAACTTGCGGCAGTATATAATAGATGATCTCTTTGTTGGGATATTTTTCTTTTATTTTTTTAGCTAACGGTAGATTAAAACCGGAGCTGTCCATAAGTAAAACCTTGTCGCATTTTGAAGCCAGTTCCACCATTTCATCAGCTACGCGGTAAAACCATCTTAATTTTTTAAATACATCAACAATGCCCATTATTGCCATTTGCGATATGTCATAAAGCGGGAAGCCTAGGTTTTTATCAAATATACCCATTAATTCTATGTCGCCAGTGTGTTTAAGCAACTCTTTTAGATGAAGATTTGAAGATGGCTCAAGTGCAGAGACTAAAATTTTCACTATTAATGTACCTTTTTCTCGTTATAATTGTATAGCTAATTTAAAAGGATTATATCATAATGAGAATTTTACTTGCTTTTGCGCTTTTTATTTTCGCTGTTTTTGCTATGGCACAAAAGCCGATTTTGCCAAAGCATACACAGATGATAGTTGTAGTATCAGATGATTATAATAAATCAAATGCCAAGCTTCAAAGATACTCTTTGAAAAATAGCAAATGGCAAAAAATCGGTAAAGAGATTGACATCAAAATAGGAAAGAACGGTATGGGGTGGGGGCTTGGACTTCATACCATTCCAAAAAATGCCGCTATCATCAAAAAAGAGGGTGACGGCAAGTCGCCGATAGGAATTTTTGAGCTCGGGAGTGCATTTGGATATGAGCCGTTTGATGTAAAATATCCATATAATGTCATGCACGAATATCATCATTGCGTAGATGACGGCAAGTCGATGTTTTACAATCAAATAATTAATAGCAATATGAAAATGGTAAAAGATTATGTCAGCTATGAAAATATGAAATTTCCTGCCAATTACTATAAATACGGCATAGTTGTTAAACATAATCCAGACAATATTCCTAGCAAGGGTTCGTGCATATTTATGCACATCAAGAGCATTCCTACAACAGGATGCGATGCTATGAGTGAAGATGAGATAAAAGAGATCATTATTTGGCTAAAAAAAGAAGCAAATCCGATCCTTGTTCAAGCTCCTAAAAGCGAAATAAACCGACTATTAAATCAAGTAAAGTAAAAGTTAATTTAAAGTTATAAAAGGATAAATTTGTAAAAAATTCAAAGAGATAAAATATGGATATAGTAAAAATAGAAAAAATATGTCGTCCACTGCGTATAGCAGTAGGACTTGTTCTTATCGCAGCTGCTTTTTTAACAGGCACTACTTGGCTTTATATAGGAGTGCTTCCATTGTTCGTTGGCATTATGGGATGGAGACCGTTTTGTAAATTTACGGGCAAATGTTCTTTCAAAGATACTTTTGTATCATTATTATAATTATTTCTGCAATTCCAACTTTTTACCATTTTTAAGTTATAATCTAATCAATAATCATTTTAAGGATCTTGTGTTTATGACTTATGAAAAAAGTATCAATGCTTTCAGGGAGGCATATGAAGTAATACCCGGTGGAGTTGATTCTCCTGTTCGCGCATTTAAAGCAGTAGGCGGCACCCCACTGTTTATTGAAAAAGGAGAGGGAGCGTATATCTATGATATTGACGGAAACAGATATATTGACTATGTTCAGAGCTGGGGTCCGCTAATTTTTGGTCATTGTGACTTGGAAATAGAAAATGCCGTAATAAATGCGGTTAAAAAAGGGCTTAGTTTTGGCACTCCAACCGAAACCGAAACCAAATTGGCTGCCGAGATAGTCCCTATGTTTGATTACATAGATAAAGTAAGATTTGTAAGTTCAGGTACGGAAGCAGTTATGAGCGCTATTCGTTTGGCTAGAGGATTTACTGGCAAAAATGGACTTGTGAAATTTGCAGGATGTTATCATGGGCACAGTGACTCACTTCTGGTTCAAGCAGGAAGCGGACTGGCAACATTTGGGACTCCTTCAAGCCCAGGAGTTCCAGCTGATCTTACAAAACATACACATTTGGCTAGATATAACGATATAGAGAGCGTGAAAAAATGCTTTGAAGATGCAAAAGGCGATATGGCATGCGTTATCATAGAGCCGATAGCAGGAAATATGGGGCTTGTGCCTGCAGATGAAGAATTCTTGAAAGAACTTAGAGAGTTTTGCGATAAACATAATGCGCTTTTAATTTTCGATGAGGTAATGAGCGGCTTTAGAGCATCTTTGAAGGGTGCGTGCGGGATAAGCGGCGTAAAACCGGATATTATCACTTGGGGTAAAGTTATAGGCGCTGGTATGCCTGTGGGCGCATTTGGCGCAAGAGGTGAGATAATGTCGTATCTTTCTCCTGAGGGTCCTGTGTATCAAGCAGGGACTTTGAGCGGAAATCCTGTAGCTATGGCGGCAGGATTGGTATCTTTAAAAAAACTAAAAGCTGATCCTGAAATATATTCAAAACTTGAAAATAAGGCAAAAATGCTTATGCAAGGATTTAGAGAAGCTGCAAGCCATTTCGGATACCATTTGGTAACTGATGTCAGGGGTTCGATGTTTGGACTTTTCTTTAGCCAAAAACCTGTAAAAAACTTCGATGATGCGCAGCAAAATGATCAAAAAACATTCGGCTTATTTCATCAAGCTATGTTAAATCGCGGTGTTTATCTGGCTTGCTCGTCTTTTGAGGCAGGATTTATATGTACGGCTATAACGGATCACATGATCGAAGAGACCATAAAAGCCGCTTATGAGGCTATGGAAGAGATAAAAGGTTAAATATGAACAGTATTGAAGAAGAGCCGAAATTAAAAAAAATAGTCGGTGCGGCAGATGAGTTGAGTCTAGGCATCTCTATAGTTGTCGCAGTTCTTATCGGTGTCGGCATTGGTCTGGGATCAAAAAAACTTACTGGATTGGCATGGACGCTATGGATAGGTATTTTTATAGGCGTTGCAGCAGCTATTTTAAATGTATATAAAGCATACGCAAGACAAAAAGCTTCACTCGACGAGTTGGCAAATGATCCAAAATATAAATACAAAGCATTGAAAGAAGATGAGGATGATGGGGAGTATTAGATCTAAAATAATAAATACTCTTTTGATAGTTGATATAGGCATTGTTCTTTTTTGTTATTTGGCGGGACAAAGAGATTGGTTTATCAATTCTCAAATTGCATATTCTAGTTCACTCGTAGTTGTGATGGCATCAATATACAGCTATGCCCAAATGGTTAAAACAGGTGTAGAAAATGAGGCAGCTACAACTTCGACTGATGAATTACTAGATAAGATCGAAGATCCGCACGGTGTTTTTGATGAGGATGACAAGGTACAAGTTCAGGATGACGCTCAAGATCAAGATGATAAAGACCAAGAAAAAATAAGTACCATTGAAGCTATGAAGAAAAACAAAGCTTATGTTTCATTTTATCGCATAGGCGCTTATGCAATTTTGGTGCTTGGATTTTTATACCTTCAAAATGTAAAAATATTTCATATGCCAAGCTATATGTTTGGGCTTTTCTTGTCGCCCATGTTGATAGCAGTTGTATTTTATTGGAATTCAAAAACATCAAAGGACAACAATGCGATCAATTAGTTTCTTGATATTTGTAATTTTTAGTTTTGGGTGCGCCAAAGATTTTGTCATTATAGATAAGCCGATAGACTTTAGCACCAATAGAGTTGATATGACAAAAGAGTATATCAAAAGCCGCTATGGTTTGGATGTTAAAGACATAACCATAGATCCAAAGATAATTGTACTTCACTGGACGGCAGTACCCACCTTTGAAGGCTCATTTGAGAGATTAAAACCTGAAAAACTACTAACCGATCGTAAAGATATCGCAGCTGCTGGAGCAGTGAACGTTTCATCGCATTTTTTGGTCGATAGGGATGGAACTATATATAGACTTATGCCGGAAAATATGATGGCTAGACATATTATAGGATTAAACTATTTTTCGATAGGTATAGAAAATGTAGGCGGCAAGAGCGATAAGACAGAGGATTTGACCGAAGCTCAAGTTGAAGCAAATGCTTATCTTGTTAGGTATCTAAAAGAGAAATATCCTCGCATTGAATATTTGATGGGTCATCATGAGTACTTTATGATGAAAAAGAGTTCTTATTGGCTTGAGCTTGATCCAAATTATTTTACGCACAAAAATGATCCCGGAGATAAATTTATGGGTTCAGTTAGGAACAGAGTAAAAGATCTGCATTTAGCAGCACCTGTGTTAACTAAGGACTGTAGATGAATTCATCTTTTAGCACAGTTGACTGGGTGATTTTTGGATCTTATTTTCTTTTAGTAATTATCTCGTCCGTGTGGCTTGCTCGAGTAAAGGTTAAAAATTCAAAAGATTATTTTGTCAGCGAAAAATCTCTTCCGATGTTTGCGGTTGCTATCTCAGTTCTTGCTACTTCCCAGTCAGCCGCAACATTTCTTGGCGCTCCGGAGTCATCATACGGCGGAAATCTCACATTTGTGGGTTTTTTCTTTTCAGCACTTTTGGCAGTTATCATAGTATCTAAAGTCTTGGTGCCAAAATTTTACGATATAGGCGCTATCACTGTTTATGAACTTTTAGAGAAGAGATATGGAGGACAAGCCAAAAGAGATGCAGGGATGATGTTTCTAGTCGGCAGGCTCTTTGCCAGCGGAGCAAGACTTTACATCGGCGCTCTTGCTGTATCTATGATACTTTTTAGTGATATTGCACCGATTCATATGATTTTTGCTATTGTTGTTTTGATGGCAGGTTCACTTGGATATGCATATTTTGGAGGCATCAAATCCATCATATTTGCCGATATCGTTCAAGTCATTATCTATATAGGGGCGGCACTTTTTATCATTTATCATCTTTTTAGCGCTCTCGGAGGCGATATAGAGTTGATTTACTCCACGCTTGCTTCAAGCGATAAGCTTAAGATCATTGATTTTTCATTAACAGGAAGTTATAACTTTTGGGCGCTTATAAGCGGACTACTACTTTTAAATATCGCAGCTTATGGGCTCGATCAGGATATGACACAGCGTATTCTTACCTGCAAAGACAAGAGAGAAGGCGCAAGATCTCTTATTGTTTCTATCCTCATCACCATTCCAACTGCATCTTTGTTTTTGATCATTGGACTGCTTTTGTATCTGTTCTATCAACATCCGGAGCTCTCAGGCTTTAGCAGCGAGGTCGATCAAAATTTTGCAGGCGAAAAGATAGCTATCTTTATGACCTATATCCTCCATGAACTTCCAGATGGCTTCAAAGCGCTTGCTACTATCGGTGTCGTGGCAACAACATTTACAAGTACAAGCTCAGTCCTAGGAGCTATGTCGTCTGTGGCTGTAACGGATATTTATAAACCGATGTTTAGCGGAAGATCAGATGAGCACTACCTAAAAGCATCAAGGGCGGGCGTGCTTACATCAGCGCTTGCGCTTGCGCTTATGGCAATTTTGAGTTACTATTGGCAAAGAGTCAGCGACATACCGCTGCTTGATTTCGCGCTTGGCGTGATGGTCTTTGCATATGCGGGGTTGCTCGGAGTTTATGGGGCGGCATTATGGACGAAAAGAGGTGATGAGAGAAGTGTCAGAGCTGCTCTTATTGCCGGATTTATGACAGTATTATTATTGCAGCCATATATCACAAAATCGCTTTTTGATCTTGATGTGAACTTTGCGATGCAGATAATCATAGGGACAATTGTTTCGTTTGGGGTTATGATGGTGGGGGGAGGATGAAAGCAATAAATGATATTTTATGTATTTGACTATTTTGTTTTAAGTCTTTATGTAATAATATTATATAAAATTAAAAATGTGGAGCTTGGTAAATGAGTAATATTATTCTTCAAAATAGTAATAACGCAATTGAAAAAGTTGCGTTTATTTTTGTTTTGTCAGCACCAATAAATGATGCTGTTATTAAAAATGTCATTACTAATTATCAAAACACTCCTGATATGATTGACAAATTACCAAGATGTCAGCCACAAAATATGATTAGTTTTCAGATTGGCGATATGATAGAACAGCCACAAAATATACACTCTCCAATGATGAATGGAGTCATATTTGACACTTTATTACCTGATGGAAGACAGAAATGGTTTGTTAATTTAGCAAATAATTTTTTAACTATTGGGTCTAGTGATTACACCAGATGGGATGAAGTGTGGGCTACAGTAAAAAAATATATAGACTTTTTTATGCCTGCATTAGAAGGTAATAATATTCAAGAAATTGGGATAGAGTATATTGATGAGTTCGGAATTTCTGATGCTACAAAAGATTGGAAAAAAGAATTATTTAGAGAAGGAAATGATTTCATTCCAAATCACATATGGTCTAAAGATGATTTTTGGCACATTCACCAAGGGTATTTTTCAAATCATGAGCATAAAATTTTAAATAATATCAATATGAATTATTTTTTAGATGAAAAAATGAGTCCCAAAGTTGTTATACAAACGCACCATAAAACAACTTGCTCGAATTTAATTCCAGTTTCTACTAACTCATCAGGTGTGATCAGTGCAATTAAACCAATCATTGAAAAAAATCATCTGTTAAATAAAGAAGTAATGTGCAATTTATTATCAGCAGAAATTTGTAAAAGAATTGATTTAGGGTGTGAAAAATGATTACTGCTACCGTAATTTCAACAGCAATGGCTTTGACAATGCCAGCAACCCAAATTAGTGCGATCCCTACTTTTCCATCAGTAGACATTGAAGTACAGACAAAAGATACAAGTACATCATTTAAACCAATATATTCCATATCGAAATCTAAAGACCTAATTTTTAGTGATGCATATATAAATGCTATAAATATATTACATAGTTATTTGTCTTTACAATATGATTGGGATGGTTACGGGGGAAAAGCACCGACTTTTGACATCATCAGTGCATGTGAGAAATTATTATTGCAATGTAAAAACTATGTATTTAAAGCGCCAAAATTAATGTTATCAGGTTCAGGTGAGATTGGTTTTTATTGGGAAAATGGAAATGAATATGCTGAAATAACGTGTGATAATTCAGAAGCATACACATTTGTATATATGAAGGACAAAGTTCCTTTTATCGAAGAAGATAAAGCCATAAATGGTGCTTTTTCAAGCGATTTAACCACAAGAATTTCTCATATTAATAGAAATGCATAAGGCTTTATACTTTGGAATCTGCAAAGGATTTTTTTAACAATCCAGAGTTATCCTTTGCAAAATGTCATTACCTGACTGAAAATTATGAACAATCATTAGAGTGGGAAAAAGAAAGTGTTAGTTCGTACTCTTGCGGCACTGTAAAAGACGATGAAGGATTAGCACGAAATATTTTTTCTCCCCATCATTATGATATAAGTACTGGAAGTTTAACTACTTTAGCATTTGACGACATATTAAACAAGGGACTTTCGGTTTTACGGTGCAATCAAGTCGATACTGCCAAAATTATTGAGATTGGCAAAAATAAGAAAAAAGATACACACGGATATCATGGCTATATTAGAGTTCAGGCAAAAACTATTCGTGAATATGTTGTAGACTCAAAAAGAGCCATGGCAATATATGATACAGCAATGATTGATTTGTTTTCACATGCTGATATTTGTAGTATTAGCGTAACTTCAAAGAGTAGTAAAAATTTATTAAGATTTTTCTTGAAAGATGCATTTTCTAAACTGATTCCAAATGATTAATTTGTTATTGATACCAACTTTTGCAGGTCGGTGTTGTTAATAGAATTGATAAAATCAAACAGATGTACTATTTAGGATAGGACTTGCACTTATAATTTTATTCGAGTACCATTGACACACAAAAAAATATGTAGTATAATATGCAAAATAATACATAAAGGTATGCAAATGATAGCATATAGAAAAGATGAAATCATAAGTGCAAGTGATATGGCAAGAACATTTAGCTCTATTCTCAACTCCATCACCAAAAAAACAAAAGACAAAATAGCTATATCAAGAAACAATAAACTAGAAGCTGTCATCATAGATATAGAAGAGTATGAGGCATTAAGTGAAGCTAGAGAGTTACTTGAGTATCATGAGATATATAAAATAATAAAAGAAAGAGAAAATGGCAAAATTATCTCGCATGATGATATACTGGGCAAACTTGGCATTGATAAATAGGATAAATTAATTCAATGATAACAAACAACAGTGAACTCTATATTGGTGTGATGAGCGGTACATCGCTTGATGGCGTGGATATCGCTCTTTGTGAATTTGTAAATGAAAAAGTGTATCTGAAGCATTTCGAGAGTTATCCTTTTGATGACGATTTAAAACAAGATATTTTAAGAGTTATAAATGAAACCACAACGCTAAAAGAGATCGGCTTAATAGATGATAGACTAGGGCGGATGTATGCAAAATATATCGCCCAATTTTTAGAAAAATATAGCCTCAAATCACAAGATATCAAAGCTATTGGACTTCATGGGCAGACTGTGTGGCATGAGCCAAGAGAGGGATTTTCTATGCAAATAGGCAATCCAAACAGAGTGGCAGCTGAGAGCCAAATCCCAGCAGTATGTGACATCAGAAGAATGGATATGGCAAGTGGGGGACAAGGAGCACCGTTCGCTCCACTGTTTCATAAGTTTTTATTTGGCGATTTGGGCAAAAAAAATGCAGTTGTCAATATCGGCGGTATGGCAAATATCTCTATTCTTAATGATGAGCTAATCGGGTATGATACAGGATGCGGAAATGTACTCCTTGATGGCTGGTGTGATAAATATTTTGACCTAAGTTATGATAAAAATGGCGAAATCGCAAAGAGTGGAGAGATAAACAACAAGCTACTTAGTTTGATGCTTGATGATGGTTACTTTAAGCAAAGTCATCCAAAGAGTACAGGCAGGGAATATTTTAATATGGATTGGATAGAGTCAAAAATAAGTAGCGTTTTTGAGCCAAAAGATATCCTAAGAACACTAACAGAACTTACAGCGAAAAGCATAGTTAATGAAGCTAGTAAGTTTGATATTGATGAGATAATTTTATGCGGCGGCGGCGCTAAAAATAGCTTTTTGGTTGAGAGGATCAAGTCTTTGTTTGGCAAAAATGTAAAACTCACTAGCGATCATGGAGTGCAAGAAGATGCTATTGAGGCTATGATGATGGCTTATTTTGCGTATCTGCGAATTCATAAAATCCCTGCACAGCTGGGCAGTGTTACAGGAGCAAAGGAAAATATGATAGCAGGGGGTTTGTATGAACCAAATTGAGTCTTGGCTAGCTGAGTTAGGCTGGAAAGATGTGAGAATAGAAGTTGCTTCAAGCGATGCGAGTTTTAGGAGTTATTATCGAGTTTATAAAGACAATAACAGTTTTGTGCTGATGGATTCATCTCGTCAAAAAGAGTCGCTTGCGCCATTTTTGGATATGCAGGCAAGGCTTTTTAGTGTAGGAGTGAGAGTGCCGCAGGTAATAGAGAAAAATCTAGAGTTTGGCTTTTTGATATTAGAAGATTTTGGTTCTACACATCTGTTTGATGCGCTAAATGATAATAATAAAAAAGAGTATTATAAAAAAGCAATTAATGAGATAGTCTCTATGCAAAAGGCTGATGTAGATGGACTTCCTTTGTATGATAAAGAATTTTTAATATTCGAGATGGATTTGTGTTATGAATGGTATCTAAATAAACATTTAAATATCCAATTAGACGCAGAAAAGCTATCAATACTAACTAATATTATTGAAACTATTGCAGATGAAATTCTCGCTCAACCTGGGGGAGTTTTTGTACATCGTGATTTTCACTCACGAAATATCATGATAGACAAAAATGGCAAACTTGGTGTCATTGATTTTCAAGATGCGAGATCTGGTAGTATCACTTATGATTTGGTTTCATTACTAAAAGACTGTTATATCGAAACCGATGAGGTGGCTAGAGACGAACTTGTGCTTTATTTTAGAGAGAAAAAAGGCTTAGATGTAGATGATAGCACAATGCTAAGATGGTTTGATATGATGGGGCTTCAAAGGCATATAAAAGTGCTTGGAATTTTTGCAAGGCTATATTATCGCGACGGCAAGGATGGGTATCTTAAAGATATTCCATTAACGCTTAAGTATGTCATAGAAACTGCGAAAAAATATCCGCAGACAAAAGAATTGTTGGATATTTTATAGAGGGAAAAAAGATGAAAAAAGCAATGATATTAGCAGCAGGCAGAGGTGAGAGGATGAAACCTCTAACTGACACAATACCAAAACCATTACTTGAAATTGGTGGTAAACCAATCATAGTTTGGCATATAGAAAAGTTAGCAAATGCTGGATTTGAAGAGATAGTTATAAACATAGCTCATCTTGGACATAAGATATCAGAAGCTTTAGGCGATGGTTCTAAATGGGGTGTGAAGTTACATTTCTCAGATGAGCAAAAAGAGGGAGCTTTGGAGAGCGCAGGGGGCATTGTAAAAGCATTACCGTTGCTTGGAGACGAGCCGTTTTTGGTGGTAAACGGTGATGTTTGGTGTGATTATGAGTTTGATAACAACTTCGAGTTAGATGATGGGATACTAGCCCACTTGATACTTGTACCAAATCCTGAACACAATCCAAATGGCGATTTTTGCCTAAAAGATAGCATGGTTTCTGAAATTGGGAATAAAAAATTTACATTTTCAGGGATCGGGTACTATAGCCCAAATCTATTTCGTTGGTTGGAATATGGCAGGAGAGCATTGGGCGAGGTTTTGAGGGACACTATGAAACATGATGCCGTTAGCGGTGAGCTTTATAATGGTTTATGGCGTGATATCGGCACTCCTGATAGACTAGAGGAGATAAATAAAATTTGCAATAAAAAGAATACTATTTAACCCATAGGATACATAATATCCTTTTGAATATCTGCAATCCTATCCATTGTCTCTTTGCTTAATGCAACATCCATAGCTTTTAGAGATGGTTCAAGTTGAGCTGCACTTGTAGCACCAATTATAGTAGAAGCAACAAAATCAAAGTTTTTAGAGTATGCAACTGCGAGTGTAACTGGGTGCATATCAAGTTCAAGAGCAAGCTCTACATATCTTGCCGTTGTTGCCAAACTCTTTTCATTTACAAATCTAGTAGCTTGAGCCCTGACTCTTCCGTTTTTATCGCTTATATAATCACTATATCTGCCACCTTGTGAAAAACCTTGATTATATTTACCGCTTAATACGCCGCCTGCTATTGGAGAATATGGAAGCAATGATATAGACTCTTTTTGACATACATTAGCAAGTTCATCTAAAAATCTAGGGTTATTGAGTGAAAAGTTATTTTGGATACTTTCAAATCTAGCAATCCCGAGTCTTTTAGATGTCTCGTTTGCTTTTGTAAGTCCATATGCGCTGTCGTTGGATGTGCCGATATAGCGTACTTTTCCATCTCTTACTAGCTCATCAAATGCTTTTAGGCTTTCTTCGATCGGTACAACAGAATCAGACCAATGCATCTGATAGAGATCTATATAGTCAGTTTGCAGTCTTTTTAGACTTCCTTCAATGGCTCTTTTGATATGAAAACTGTCAATGGCAGTTAGCCCGTGTCTGATAGGTGGCACAAACCATCCATTAGCAGCACCCGCAACCTTGGAAGCTAGTATGATAGAGTCTCTTGATTTTGTTTTGAGCCATTTGCCTACAATTTCTTCAGTAAGACCTGCCAGTTTTTTACTCGGAGGTACAGGATAAAGTTCAGCAGTATCATAAAAATTGATGCCGTTTTCATAAGCGGTGTCCATTATCCTAAATGCTTCTTTTTCATCACATTGTAGTCCAAAGGTCATAGTACCAATACAGATAGGCGATACTCTAAGACCGCTTTTTCCTATATAACGATATTGCATATCATATCTCCTTGATTAGTTTTAATAGATACATAGCAACTCCATCTTCGTCGTTGGAATGTGGCAAAATAATGTTTGCTTCTTGTTTTACTTCGTCAAGGGCATTTGCTACTGCTACGCTGACATTTGCAAGCTTAAACATTTCTATATCATTTATGCTATCGCCGAAAACAGTGAGATCATTGCACGAAAAATCTATATATTCAAGAACCTTTGTTATGGCATGGGATTTGTCTCCCTCTGGATGCAGAAGTGTCAGAAACCATCCGCCGCCGTATTTCTCCGGCGAAAGTTTATATTCTACCATATCACCAAAAATATTTTCTAGGTGGTCTGTTAGAGGGTTTAAAACTTCATAAGAACCAAAATAAACTACTTTTAAAACTCGCTCCATTGCCATTATTGGGTCTTTTAGAGTAAGCCTTGGGTCGTTTTGGTAGTTTTTTAGTACATCTTTTTGATGCTCATTCAGTACCTTTGGATACCAAAAAAGCTCCTCTATGCCATTGTCCTCAAGACCGATAATAAACGGGTATATGCCAAATTTTTGCCCCTCATACACAATCGCATTTGATATCTCTTTGGATAAGAGTTTCAGATCAATTATTTTTTTTTCACTTGTTGTTATCATGGTTCCGTCAAGCAGTATCATCGGGGCATTCGGCTCGACATCTTCTAAAAACTCTTTCACCTTATGAAAGCTTCTAGCAGTTGCAACCGTAAATAGATGATGTTTTGTTATCTGATCTATTGTATCTTTAGTAAAATCGCTTACACTTTGATCGCTTCTAAGAAGCGTGTGGTCAAGGTCGGTAATAAATATTTTCTTCATTTAATTCTCAATACAATAATCTTCAATTTCTCTAAAACCCATCATAGCATTAATAAGAGCAAATTTGGTATAGTTTTTTATCCCATTTGCTTTAATATCTTTGACTTTTAAAAAACCTTCATCAATTAGCTTAGCTCTCATTGTTCCATTTAGCAGAGGAGATGTCGGAGTAATCCACTCATGTCCGTCAAAAAACGCAATATTAGATATCGTTGTATCGCTTAGCAGTCCGTTTTTTTCTATGATAACTTCATCAAAATCAGGATACTTTGCCTTTAGACTATCTAGCTCACTTCTGTCTGAATACTTGAATGAATAATCAATATCAGACTGGATGATTTTAAATCTTTTGAAAGTTTTTGGTGTATATGGCAGATATTCAACAGTTTTTATATCCTTATCATAAACAATCCTGCACCTAAAAAGTCTGGACTTTGGCGGAATAATGATGTCGTCTAAATTTATTTTTTCTTTAGTGTGAAAAAGCTTCTCTCTTGAGTTGTCAAATCTTTTTTGATGATATTTTATGTTATTGATCTCGCCATTTTCTATTTTGATAGTTTCAAGCAGCAAAATTAGTCTCCAAGCGGTTTAAAAGAGTTATCTTTGTTGTCATAGTAAGATATTTTTCCGCTTCTTATATCATAGTACCAGCCGTGTAAAAATAGTTTTTTCTCCTTAACTCTTTTTTCAACTATAGGATATGTCAAAATATTTTTAAGCTGAAATGCTACGGATGCTTTTTCGGTAAATCTAAGAAGCTCATCTTTTGGTGAGTTTGGCATGCAATCCATGGCATACTCTTTAGCAGTCTTGCCAAGCTCAAGCCATTTCATAGTATGAATAATGTCCGTATCAAATTCCAAATTTGTATATAGCGCTTCGATGGCGCCGCAGTGAGAATGACCGCAGATTATAATATCAGTTACATTTAAAACACCGACAGCATATTCTATGGCTGACGCTGTTGCATGGAAGTCTTCATCGGGTTTAAATGGAGCTACAAAATTGCCTACATTGCGTACTATAAATAGTTCTCCAGGCTCACTATCGGTTATCATTTCCGGCACAACCCTGCTATCACTACAGCCTATGAATAATGCTTTTGGATGTTGACCTTCATTGATAAGCTGTTTAAATCTATCCTCGTTTTCCTTAAAACGAAAATCTTGGAAATCAAGATAACCGCTTATTATATCTTTGATGTTATTTTTCATTTTTTTACTCTATGCTTTTGATGCTCCAAGATATGCTCTCTCCAGCATACATCGGTACTACTTCACCGTAATTATGTGGAACATTCATAGGATTGTCTTCTAGTATCACTTTTTTGCTTAAAGGCGTGATATTGTATATCGCTCTTGCATTATCTGAAACGAATTTTTGTAAATTAGCAACTGATGATTTTTCCATAAAAATCTCTGCTAGTTTTGCCAAAGCCAACGGAGCCGTAAATACCCCGGCAGCGCATCCGCATGATTCTTTTGCATGTTTTGGATGCGGGGCTGAATCTGAGCCAAACATTACTTTTGGATGAGCGGACAATGCAACATCAAGTAGAGCATCTCGATCATGCGGTCTTTTTGCGATAGGTTTGCAGAACAGGTGGGGACGCAGCATTCCGCCAGCTACATCATCAAGGGTGATCAACAAGTGATGAAGAGTAATGGTGGCATATAGATTTTCATGACGCTCAAGAGCTTCCACACTTTCTTTGGTCGTTATGTGTTCCATGATGATATTAAGGCGAGGAAAAGCGCTTGCCAATTTTTCATATATAGGCACAAACTGCGCTTCTCTATCCATTACAAAACCGTTTGTTTCTCCATGTATGCAAAGAGGGATCCCAAGTTCGCTCATGACTTCAAGCGTAGGGGAGAGTTTTTTCACATCAAATCCGCTGACTCCGCCCTCGCTGTTTGTCGTAATTCCTGCAGGATAAAGCTTGATAGCGCTCAATTCGCTACCAAAACTTTTCAAAAAATCATAATCATAACTATCTCTAAAAAAGAGCGTCATGTATGGCTTAAAAATATCGTTTTTTGTAACGGTTAAAATTCTCTCTTTGTAAGCCAAGAGGGCATCAAGCGTCTCAATAGGCGGAACAAGATTTGGCATAATAAGAGCGCCTGCAAAGCTATGGCTTGTTAGTGGAGCAACCACATTTAACATCTCGTGATCTCTTAAATGCAGGTGCATATCAAGCGGACTGTTAAGCTCAATTGTCATGAAAATCCTTTACGACATAGTAGTGTGTTTTGTCTTTTGGTATAAGCCAATATTTGATATCTATTTTGCCATAATTGTTGTTAATATCAGGCTTTTTAATAGAAAATTTTGGCGTGTTATATTTGATAACAGGATAGTCTATTCCGCCTGCAAAAAATTGATTGCATCTTAATATTCTAAGAGTTGAATTAAATGACGCGCTAAGCGGATCTGTAGTTTCAAACTGCCATTTGGCATATTCCGAACAAGTAGGATAGTATCTGCATTTTCCAGGCATAAGCCTAGAGATATTTTGATACATTTTTATAGGGGCTAGAAAAAACTTTTTTGTCATGCAGAATTATACTATGAAGTTTGTTTTAAAATTGTGAATTTCACCATTTGGTCAATAACAATCACAACTTTCACTTCTTATAACAAGGGCTTTACCGTTTCCAAATATCTGGAATGACATGGAAATCCCCATTGTCGCTATTGAGGCTTAATTCGCCATCAGTAATAGTGGCTTGAATTCTCATGGTTCTGCTAAATAATTTTTCAATTCCCTCAAGATTGATATATTTAACGCTCAGGTTTTTAAATCTAGCGTATAAACCGCCATTTTGTTTCCACCAAGCAGTCGCACTTCCTAAATTATATAGATAAATTATTACTTGTTCACTCCTTCCGCAAGCCTTTCTTAGCCGCTTTTCATCAACCTGCGCCAAATCGATCCAAAGTTCTACATTTCCACCATAGTTTTTCTGCCATAAAGCTGGGTCATCGTCATTATCTACACCTTGATTTATGATTAGTCTATCAGTTGCGTGAAAGATAAAAGCTACAAGCCTTGCCATAACCCTTAGCTCTGTTTCTGATGGATGTTTTGCTATTGTTATTTCGTGAGTTTCATAATAGTTTGTATCTATATTTGCAATGTTTAGTTCGACCTTGCATACCATTGAACCGATCGCCATTAGACATTGCCTAAATCTATATTCATTTCATGTCCTTGCTTTGTAAGATATTCAAATTATACTATAAGCCTGAATACTTTTACAACAAGAATAAAAATACTCACAATTATGGCTGGATATAAAAAACCTTACCGTTTTTGATGATATAAGATGGGGACATATTGATACTATGATAGATAGTAGTGCCGTATTTGATACAGTCTCTAAAAACTATAATTAGTTTTTGTCACTGCGAGGAACGAAGCAGTCTAGTTATTTTCAAAATGTTTTTTAGTTGACAGTTTGTTTACTATTTCTTGCAGGTTTTCATAGTTTTTAATTAAAAAAATCTTTTATATCACAATTCAAAATATAAGCTATCTGATACAAGTGTTTTATATTGAAGTGTTGCTTTTTGAGATAAAGTTCACTTTGAGATACAAGACCTACGGATTTATGCCCAAGCGCATAAGATAATTGAAGCTGAGTAAAACCCTTTTCCATTCTTTTTTTCTTGACATTAGCGCCAATCATTTTATAAAAATCATCTATTTGATCTTCATTTAAATCTTCTGCTGTTTTCAAAACCTGCCTAGTAATCACTAATTTGTTTAATTGTAATCCGATATAATCTTTTCTTCAACTAGTAATTACTATGTAAAGAGGACAAAATGTTTCAATCTTCACTTTCTAAAGCTTTTTTATTTTTACTTTTTCCTTTAAGTTTTTATCTAATGGACTATATAAATTATTCTAGAGCAGGCAAAATAGCTCTTATTGGATTTTTTATAATAGTAGTTTTGCTATCGTGGATAAGTAGATTTCAAAAAAATATTTATATCAATGCCACATTAATATTTTTTATATTTATAATTTTTTTCAATATGAGTTTTCATTCTGCACTAAGAGATATTTTTGGAATAGGTCAAGATGATATTATAGTTATTCAGTCTATATTTTCAACAGATATACAAGAGAGCAGCGAGTTTTTCTTACAGTATAAATGGTTTATTTTGAAACATTTTGTTATTTTTGTTATTTCATTTACGGCGTATATTTATTTTGTTTTTTATACCAATACAAAAGAGTCTTCAAAAAAAATGGCAATTATTGTAACCATTCTGCTGATTATTGCTCACTTAAATCCATCTCTTCGCCGCTCAAATCCACTTATCTATTTTCCATATTATTATACAAAATGGCAAGTAGGGATAAAGCAAAGTCAAGAATTATTCAATAGCGTAAATAAAAATATAAAATCCACCACCTTGTCATCAATGCATAATGTTGGAAAAGAGAATAAAAGAACAGTAGTTTGGGTTATAGGAGAAAGTGATACAAAATATAACTGGTCTTTATATGGATATAAAAGAAATACAACGCCTATGTTATCATCTATAAAAAATGAACTTTTAGTATTTGACAATATTACTGCCGCTGCGCCAGCTACTATTACGGCTTTTGAGAGAATGCTTACGCCTGCAACGATTCAAAAACCAAACGAATGGCAAAAAGAGCCAGATGTCTTACTGATGGCAAAAAAAGTAGGATATAAAGTATATTGGATATCAAATCACAGCAGTGACAATTATGGAGAGATGAATCTTTTTGCATCTCGCGCAAATAATATCGTTTTAACAAATAAAGGAGATTCTAGAAGTGAGGGATCTTATGATGAGACAGTTTTGTTGCCATTTAAAGAAGCAATCAAAGATAATTATGATAAAAAATTTATAATTGTACATCTTTTGGGATCGCATCCCGCATACAATTTTAGATATCCTAAATCATACGACAAATTCACATATATTTTTAATGACAAAACTATAAATGATTTAAAAACAAAAGGGAGAGAAGATTGGGCATTGGTTTTTAGGAATTTATATGACAATAGCATTTTATATAGTGACTATATAAGATATCAGCTTATCAATATTTTAAAACAGAGCGAAGGCGCAAAGAATAGTGTTTTGCTGTATCATCCCGATCACGGTCAGGATGTTTGTCATAATGATAACTTTTCAGGTCATAATCATAAAGCAAATGAACAATGGGATATACCTATGATTTTTTGGTCGCCAAAAATATCACAAATAGATAAAAATGTAACAAAATACAAATATCAACTTGATAATGTTGATAATACGATTTTAGGATTACTTGAAATAAATGGTAAATACTATGATAAAAGATTTGATTTGTTTAGTAATTAAATAGTTATTATTTTTATACTCTTATATGTATTTTATTGTATGATATGATATGTAGGAAACTATGATGACCATACGAAAAAATTTTTTATTTAGCGAAGAGATAGCTAGTCATCTTGAAGAGTTAGCAGCAAGAGAACGCGTAAGTCAAACCGACATCATCAGAGATATGATAGAAGAGAAATATCAAGGATTGGCAAGAGAAGAAAAACTAAAAGCATTTAGAGCGATCATACCTATGCCATCAGGCTCATTGGCAGGAAAAAGCGTACAGTCTCAAGGCATATAGTAAAGAGTTTTGTGAGTTGATATGATAGAATAACCCTATTTTTGATAAAAAACCTTACCGTTTTTGATGATATAAGATGGGGACATATTGATACTATGATATATAGTAGTGCCGTATTTTTTGCTGTAATATTTGAGCAATAGCTGCTGCAATACCGGTTCTGTGGATGGCAGGAACCATCCGTTATTGCTTATAACTATCATATATTTCGGATCGTTCATATAGAGTTTTTCGCTTGTCGCTTCATAGCATATGGCATTTCTTATCTTTTTGCCGTCAAGTTTATAATCAATTATATCATCACTTGCGACATAGTCGATGACTCCTTCTTTGAAAAATATTTTGTTTATATATTTTCCAAGCCATTGGGGAAGAGGGTTTGCTTCGCCGAACGGCACAAGCACCACTTTGTTTATAACCGTTATTTTATCATTTGCAAATACATATGTAGAGTTTCGAGGAATTGTTTTATCCCAATATAGCGCTCCTATGACCATGTCTATTTTTTTAGCTTTTTCTTGGAGTTGAGATAATAGTTTGGGTTCTAGATTTAAAAACAGGGGAAAAACCGACTCGGGGAATACAATTATTTGCTTTTTCTGGGCAATGGCTTTGTCTATTTCATAAAAAAAGATTTTAAACATTACATCTTGATGTTCCTGCTGCCACTTGTCATCTACGCTGATATTTGTTGTAACAATTTTTATATCTCGCAAATCCTCGTTTTTATGATTTGTTATCCAGCCGCCATATGCAAAGACTACAAGTGATAAAAATATAGGTTTGCTCGAGATTTTAGAGAGAACAACGGCGCTTAGAACAATAACAAATTGCCATTTATTGATGCCTATATAGCTATCGATAAATATAAGTTCCGGCTTGAACCAATCAAAGCCAAATGGATGAATGTAGCTAAAAATAAAAAGCCAAATAGCATGAAATAAATATAGCGGTAATTTTGTAAATTGAGCCAATTTGTTTGAAGCGAAAGCTGCAAACCAAAACAAAGATCCATAAACAAGCGCAACAAGAAGTGTACCTATGGGTATTGCCCAGAACATACCGTAAAATCTAAAACTAAGGAGTATCCACCAAAACCAAAGCAGCGCTATAAAAAAACCGCTCCAAAACCAAGCCCTGTTTTTATTCCCGATCATGAGATATAAGCCAAGTAACCCAAAGACAGTATTTAAAAATTTTGCTTCTATATTTAGGTGTGAAAAGTATATAAACGAAGAGAGTAAAATAGCTACAGTTAAGCCCTTTAGTATATCATCGGTGGTAAAATATTTAAAAATTTTTTTAGACAAAAGGATAACTCCATGAATGGTGCCGAACAAGGAAATACATTGATGTCATTTCTACCCCTGATTCCTTTATTTGCAATTTTTTATTTTTTGATCATTAGACCGCAACAAAAACAACAGCAAAAACACAAAGATATGATCAATGCTCTAGCCAAAGGTGATAATATCATCACAAACGGCGGATTGTATGCCGAAGTTGTTAAGGTTGAAGAGAATTTTATCAAAATAAAACTAAATGAGGATACTATAGTTAAAATTGATAAGGCATTTATTGCTAAAAAAGTAGATTCGGTAAATGAAGCAGTTTAATTTTAGATTAGTAATATTTGCAATAGCTTTTATTTTTGGCATAGGTTTTTCTATTCCGACACTCATGCAGACCAGCTGGGGCAAAAAGATAACTTTGGGGCTTGATCTTCAGGGCGGTTTGCATATGGTATTGGGCGTAAAAACTGATGTTGCGATAGAGTCTCGTACAAAATCAATAGCTACAAGTTTAAAGTTTTTGATGGATGAAAATGACATCATATATGATAATTTAGCAATTGAGGGAAATTCGATAACTTTTGAATTGCTTGATAATGACGATGTGGCAAAACTAAAAGATTTTGTTTCAAAAGATATTCAAGGCGTATCTTTGAAAGAAAGCGGACTGAAATTTGCCGTTACATTAACCGCAGAAGAGATAGCAAAAACAAAACAAAATGCGATATCGCAAGCCGTCGAGACCATTAGAAATAGGCTTGATATGTACGGTCTTGCAGAGCCTACTGTAGCAAAACAAGGAGAAGATAAAATACTTGTTGAAATTGCAGGCGTTAAAACAGGAGCCGACGAGCAGAGGATTAGAGATCTGATAGCAAAATCGGCACATTTGCAAATGATGGCAGTTGATGAAGAGAGAGCCGCTAGGGCTGCAACAATGAGTGAAGCAGAAGCAGCAAGTTTCGGTGATGTTATACTAAAAGATGTTGCAATAAATGAGCCGTACCTACTTAAAGATGTGCCGATACTTGACGGGTCTATGCTCACGGATGCAAGTGTTGGATACAGCCAAAGTAATCAGCCTGTTATCAACTTTGAGCTAAATAGCCAAGGCGCAAAGATATTTGGAGATTTTTCAGGCAAAAGTGTCGGTAAGAGAATGGCTATTGTTTTGGATAACAAAGTCTATTCGGCTCCTGTTATCAATGAGAGAATAGGTGGCGGAAAAGGTCAAATATCAGGCAATTTCACACAACAAGAAGCGCATGATATAGCCATAGCTCTTCGTTCAGGCGCTCTTTTGGCCCCGGTTGTTATCGAAGAAAAAAGAAGCATAGGACCAAGCTTAGGTGCTGATAGCATCAATGCAAGTTTAATGGCCTTGATCTTTGGCTTTTTGGCAGTTGTTATTTTTATGGCTGTTTACTATGGTGTTGCCGGTGTTATAGCAGACATTGCAGTTATTGTAAATATATTTTTAATAGTTGCGGTTATGTCGCTATTTGGCGCAACTTTGACACTGCCCGGTATGGCAGGAATCGTTTTAACTATAGGTATAGCGGTCGATTCCAACATTATAATTAATGAGAGGGTCAGGGAAGCTTTAAGGGAAGGTATGAGTATTAAAAAAGCGCTAAATGATGGATATTCAAACGGTATGAGAGCTATTTTGGACTCAAATATTACCCAAGTTTTAGCATGTACTATTTTGTATGCGTATGGAACGGGAGCGATAAAAGGATTTGCATTGACTCTTAGTATTGGGATATTGGCATCAATGTTGACTGCAATATTAGGTACGCATGGTATTTATGATGTTTTGCTCTCAAAAATAGAAAAAACCAAAAATTATAATTTTTGGTTTGGCTTAGGGGGTAAGTAATATGGAACTTTTCAAATCACATAAAGTTTACAATATTTTAGAAAAAGGTAAAATATTTTTTGCTCTTTCGATCATTGCTTTTTTTGTTGCTATCGTATTGGTATTTACAAAAGGATTGTCTTTTGGAATTGATTTTGCCGGTGGGACCGTGGTGCAGGTAAAATATCAAGGCGCTGCACCGATAGATGATGTAAGAAGTAGGCTAGCCAAAAACGAACTTTTTGAAAAAGCGACTGTTACGCCGTTTGGGAATGAAGGTGAAATTGTTATAAAAAGCCCATCTATAAACTCAAATATACAAAACGATGCAAGCGATGTGGTCAAAAAACTGTTTGAGGGGAGCGGTAAATTTGAAATTAGAAAAGTTGATATGGTTGGACCAAAAGTAGGAGATGAGCTTCGCACAAAAGGCCTTACGGCTTTCTTCCTAGCGCTTGGCGTAATACTCCTATCAGTTACTGTTAGATATGAGTTTAGGTTTGCGCTAGCAGGCGTAATAGCGCTTTTGCATGATATAGTCATAACCATAGGAGCTATATCATTGTTTAAAATTGACGTAAACTTAGAAACCATAGCGGCAATATTGACAATTTTGGGATATTCGATCCACGATACAATTATCGTATTTGATAGGGTAAGAGAGTATGTCCAAGAGAGTAAAGAGACTGATTTTAAACAAATTATAAATGAAGCGGTATCAAGAACGTTAGCTAGAACCATGCTGACATCATTGACCGTATTTTTTGTGATACTTACACTATATGTTCTTGGCGGTGAGATCATGCACGGGTTTAGCTTTCCAATGCTTATAGGTGTTCTTATAGGAAGCTATAGTTCTGTTTTTGTTGCTGCACAGCTGGTCATTTGGACTGGGTTTGATGTTAAATCTTATAGAGCCAAAATTGCAGAGAAACAAAAAAGAGAAAAAGAAAAAGATAAACTTAGAGCTATGTATGAGCAAGGAAGAGTGTAAACATTGAATACCTATTTTTGGTAAAATATCATATATAAAGAAAAAATAGATATATAATTTTATGAAAATAAATAATGATTCAATAAATACGGAATTTAATAAATGATATTTAGAATTTTAACAACACTTGGAATATGTTTTTCAATCTCTTTTGGTGATCTGACTTATGATATCAGACAAAAGATCGAAGATTCAGGAATTTCAAAAGATAATATAAGCATATCTATAAAAGAAACTGGAATACAGGGCAAAAAGATAATAGGTTTACATGAATATACTTTGAGAGTTCCTGCCTCTGTTATCAAGGTTCCAACTACATTTTCAGCGCTTCTAGAGCTTGGAGAAAGCTTTAGATGGAAAACAGAGTTTTATAGCGATGGAAGTATAAGTAACGGCGTTTTAAATGGAAATCTTATTGTGAAAGGTGGCGGGGATCCTGCGCTTGATACAAATGATGTTAAAAATATAGTTTCTAAACTAAAACTTGTGGGACTTAGGTCTATAAAAGGAAACATAATAATAGATAGAAATTATTTTGAGCCGTCAGAGAAAAGCAGCGCATATTTTGATGAAAATCCATATAGTCCATATAACGCTATGCCTGACTCTATGATGTTTAACCAAAATACTACAACATTAAATATTGACGGTAATTGCATAGATTGTGAAATTGACGATAAAAGTTTTGACATAGAAAACAATATAAACCCTCAGAGTAATAGATGTGATTGGCCTCATGTGAGAATTATTGACAGCTCAAGACCCAAAGTAGTTATAAGCGGTAATATATCTCAAAGATGCGGGACTAAAAAAATAACCAAGATCGTTTCAAGATCATATCAATCTTTTTATTATGGTCTTAAAGAAAATTTTCTTAAAAATGGGATTGAATTTAACGGTAGATTAGCATTGGGTAGAATTCCAGAGGGCTCAAGAAAGATATTTACTCATTACTCAAAACCGCTTCTAGAAATTGCTGAAGAAACAAATAAAGATAGTAATAATTTGTTTGCAAGACATATATTTTTAACATTAGGCGCAGAAGTTATAGGAAGTCCAAGTAATTTAGAAAGATCTAGAAGGGCAATTGGACAAATCTTGCAAAAGAATGGTATTGCCGGTGTTGATATGCTTAAAATAGAAAATGGAAGCGGACTCTCTAGGACGGCTAGAACATCAACTATTGTATTTGAAGAGATACTAGAAAACGCTTATGCTAGATTCGGGTATAAGTGGTTAAATGCTTTGTCTATCGCAGGAGTTGACGGCACTATTAAGACTAGATTCCCAAGTTCTATGAGAAACAGGATCTGGATGAAAACAGGAACTGTGAAAAATGCAAAAAACATAGTAGGATATGTAAAATCAAACAATGGAAAGCTTTATACTGTAGCTATTTTTGTAAATGGCGCAAATGCAAGTTCCAATGGATTTAGACTTGAAAATGAGATCATAGAACTTTTAGCAAATAGCGGCGACAGTGAATATGAAGCTTATGAAAAAGTTTCGACATATACAAAACCGATAAGTGACGGCAATTACTTTATTCAAGTAGGCTGTTTCGCATCAAATACGAGCAGTGCGCTAGAAAAAAAACTAAAATATTTAAATTATAACTATATGGTAATTGCGAACGGAAGTGTTAAAAAAATTCTAGTAGGTCCATATACAACAAAAGAAAATGCCTCTAATTATCTGTATGATCTGCGAGAAAAGATAAATCCAGAGGCTTTTGTTGTCACACAATAAAATGTACTTTTGGATATAATATAATAAAAATTAAGAGAAATTTATATGAACTTTGAACCATATCCGTTTGAAAAGTTAGCAACATTGCTTGATAAGATCGAACCAAATATTGACCATAGTCCATTGGCATTAACAATTGGTGAGCCGCAGTTTGAAACACCTGATTTTATACAAAACGAACTAAGGGATAAAGCATCACTTCTAAATAAATATCCAAAAAGCAGCAGCGAAGATTTTTTATATGATTCTATAAAAAGCTATCTATTTGATAGGTTTGACCTTGATGTGAAAAACTCACAGATCATACCAACATTCGGTACAAGAGAAGTTTTGTTTAATTTTCCGCAGTTTTTGCTATTTGATAAACCAAATCCTGTAATAGCATTTCCAAATCCTTTTTATCAGATCTATGAAGGAGCGGCAATTGCTTCAAGAGCAAAAGTAATTCATTTAGATCTAGACAAAGAAAATAACTTTTTGCCTAAAATCGATAAAGATAAACTGCAAGATGTAGACTTGGTAATACTCAATTCTCCAAACAATCCAACATCTACGGTTATGGGTTTTGATGATATGAAAGAGTGGATAGAGTTGGCTTTGGAATATGATTTTGTGCTTCTTAATGATGAGTGCTATGTCGATCTTTATATAGACAAACCATTGCCATCACTGCTTAATGTGTCAAAAGAAATAGGAAACGTTGATTATAAAAATATACTTGTCGCTAATTCTATCTCTAAAAGATCAAGCGCTCCTGGACTTAGAAGCGGATTTTTGGCAGGAGATGAAAATATACTCGAAAAGTACATGAAGTATAGAACATATGTCGGCTGTGCATCTCCTCTGCCTCTTCAATATGCGTCGTCTTTGGCATGGAGTGACAAAGGACATGCTGATTTTTTTAGAGATAAATATAAAAAGAACTTTGAAATTGCAAAAGAAATTTTAGGCATCCATCCACCTCTTGCCACATTTTATATTTGGCTGGAAGTAGAAAATGAATTGGAATTTACAAAAAAACTATACAAAGAATACAATTTAAAAGTTCTTCCGGGGTCTTTTTTGGGCAGAAACGGCATGGGAGCGGGATATGTTAGATTGGCTCTTGTTTATGATGAAGAGACCACGAGAGATGCTCTAGGTAGAATTGAAAAAGCACTAAGATAAAAAGGATCGATGCGATGAATGAAGAGATAAACATAGAAGAGTTAAAGCAAAACAAAGAGTTTTTGGATTTTTTACAAACGCTAGAAAAACAGATGAAAGAAGAAGCAAGCGTAGCAAAGGGTTACCAGCTTTTAGATGCAAAGATTTTATTGGGAGAGAACGAAGACGAGATAAACGATATATTTACATTTTTGGTTTCAGCGTCTTTCGATAAATTGAGTGAAAATCTAGCAAATAATATAAAATTCGACATCAAAAACAGTGAAGATATAGCAACCGCAAGAGCTATGTATGAGCACGCAATCCAGCTTTATAGCGAAGATGATAAAAAGGGCGCAAAGGAGTTATTTTTAGCTCTCACCCATGCTGTAGATGATGCAGATCTAAGTGAGTCTATGCTCATTCACTGCGCAATTGTGATGGCTGGATATAGTTTTGATGAATTTATCGAAAATCTGGTTGATAGCAATATGGATACAATAAGCGACACATCATATTTTATTCAAAATTTTACACAGCCAAACGATATCTTGCTTGCCATGCTTGCAAAACATGTAAATGAAGCAAAAGAGACACTTAAAAAATTAGAAGGAGCCGGCAAATGAACACACACTTTATAGGAATCGGCGGAATTGGTCTTTCTGCACTTGCAAAGTTTTTAGCAAGCGACGGGGAGCATATAAGCGGTTCAGATATAAGACAAAGTGAGATTACAAATGATCTGGCGATAAATTTCCATGCAAAGATAACTATCCCTCATCATGAAGATGCGGTTATAGGCGTAGATAGGGTTATCTATTCGGCAGCCGTGCGACCAAATAATCCGGAATTTCAAAATGCAAAAAAACTTGGTATCGAGTTGTATTCTAGAAAAGATGCTTTAAAATTCATTTTGGGAGATAAAGAGGTTTATGCGGTCGGAGGAGCGCACGGCAAAAGTACAACTTCTGCCATTCTATCTTCTTTGATACCTGAATCAAATGCGCTAATAGGCGCCATAAGCAAGGAGTTTGGCTCAAATGTAAGACACTTTGACAATAAAAAAGTGGTTTTTGAAGCAGATGAGAGTGATGAAAGCTTTTTAAATTCAAATCCATATTTGGCTATTGTAACAAATGTAGAACCCGAACACATGGAGTATTACGAGTATGATGAAAATAGATTTTATAATGCCTATAAAAACTTTTTAAGTCTGGCAAAAATTCGTGTTATAAATGCTGAAGATGAATTTTTGAATTCGCTTGATATGGAGTCGGTCAATCTTTATCCGACACTAGATATATCAAATATAGAGTATGTTTTGGTCGATGATAAACCTTATACAAAATTTACACTAAAAGATCTAGGCATTTTTGAAGTTTTTGGATTTGGCGAACATATAGTGCTTGATGCATCTTTGGCAATATTGGCTGCGCTTGAGCTTGGAGAAGAGGTTGAAAATGTAAGAAGCAGGCTTAGAAAATATAAAGGGATTAAAAAGAGATTTGACATCATTCAAAACAGCCAAAACAGTATCGTTATAGATGACTACGGTCATCATCCGACAGAGATAAAAGCAACTATGGACGCTTTGAAAGTATATAAAAACCTAAGAGGCTTGGATAAGTTGAGCGTTATTTGGCAACCGCATAAGTACAGCAGAACCATCGATAATCTAGCTGGTTTTGTCAAGTGCTTTAAGGGTGTTGATGAGCTTATAATTTTGCCTATTTGGAGCGCAGGAGAACTTGAAGTTGCCATTGATCTTAAGGGGGCTTTTTTTTCTTACAGCCCGATAATGGCAGACAGAGTCACCAAAGAGGATGGTATAGTAAAAGTTTACAAAGATAACCATGTTATAAAAGAGATAAATAGCGGGCTTATTACGGCTTTTGGAGCAGGCGATATAACATATCAAATCAGAGGGGAGCAACACTAATTTATGTCTCATTCCTCTTTGTACAAAAAACTTGATATCGAGGAGTATATAAACGGCTTTAAAAATTTTTTAGCCAGAGATAAAGATATTGCAATGATCGGTGATACCAATTTGCATTTTAAATTTATCAAAGAACTATCCTTACTGGAGTTTAAACCTCCTAAAAATGTTTTAAGCTTGAATAATCAGTTAAACAGATTAAAAAAACAAGCAATTCTTTCAATAGATGAAATTTACTCTTTTGTTCAGATCCTAGAGTATTTCAATTATCTAAAAAGCTTAACATTGCCGCCGCTAATATCAAATTGGATAAACGACATCATCTTGCCGTCGCAAATTGGCGATATCATTACTTATTTTACGGATAAAGGCGATATTAACAGCCAGAAAGACGAAGAGTTGCTGAATATTGAAAATGCGATTTTATTAAACAAAAAAGCCATAAAAGATTCTTTGTACAATATATTGAGATCATCGCATTTAAGTGAGTTCTTGGTGGATTCCCAGATACATTTTATAAATAATGAAGAGACGCTTTTGGTAAGAGGCGGATTTTCCAACGCCGTTAAAGCAAGCGTTATTGCCAGAAGCAGCAGCGGATTTTTTTATATCCTGCCACAAAGTTTAAGCGACCTAAAGGCTAAGGAATCAGCGCTTATGAGTCAAAAAGAGCTCATTATACTAAGATACTGCAAAGATTTTTCGTCCATAATGAGTGAAAATGAAAGATTTTTGTCGTTCATAAACAGAGAGTTCGACAGATTTGATCATTATCAGGCAAGAATATTTTTTGCAAAGTCAAAAGACTATGAGTTTGTTTTGCCGCAAAAAAGCAACAAAGTGATACTTAGTAATTTTGCGCATCCTGCACTTCATGATCCTGTGCCGATTTCACTTTCTTTTGAGAAAAAGATATTGCTTATAACGGGAGTCAATGCCGGCGGTAAGACAATGCTTTTAAAATCAATTTTGAGTGCAGTATTTATGAGCAAGTATCTACTCCCGTTTAGGTGCAATATCGCAAAAACGCATATAGGTCATTTTGATATCATTGATGCCATTATAGACGATCCGCAAAGTGTAAAAAATGATATATCGACATTTGCAGGAAGAATGGTTGAATTTGCGAAGCTTTTTGAGAAAAAAAACGCAATTATAGGAGTAGATGAGATAGAACTTGGTACGGATAGCGATGAAGCGGCGAGTTTATTTAGGGTATTGCTTGAAGAGTTAGCCAAAAAAGATATCTATTTTATAGTAACGACACATCATAAAAGATTAGCTTCTTTGCTTGCTCCAAACAAAGAAACAGGGCTTATTGCAGCACTTTTTGATGAAGAAAAAAGGATTCCCACTTATACTTTTTTAGAGGGCAGTATTGGTAAAAGTTATGCATTTGAGACTGCTTTAAGATACGGCATACCAAGAGATATTGTATCAAAAGTCGTAAAACTTCACGGTGAAGATAAAGAGCGTTTAAATGAACTCATAGAAAATCAAGCAATGCTTGAACTTAAAATGAGGCAAAAGCTTGAAGATATAGAAGCAGAGCGTCAAAGACTAGGCAGGAAGCATAAAAGTCTTATAGAATTAGAAGAAAAGCTCAATCAGAATTTTGAAAGCCAAAAAACAAATCTTGAAGTTGCATACAGGGATGCTCTGCATAAAGCGCAAGAAGCATTAAAACAGCATGAGTCAAAAGAGGGCAGAAGGCTGCTAAATGATGCAAATAAAATACTTCAGCCTCTAAAACAAGAAAAAGCGAAACCGATAGAGGCTCTAAGGGAAGGAGATAAGGTAAAATATCGTTCTCATAAAGGAATGGTACTCTCTATAGCCAGCGATTATGCGACGATAGATGTTGATGGGCTAAAGATCAAAGTCGATCTGGCAAATCTGAGAAAGATAGGTGATGAAGAAAAAAGCATTAAACCAAAAAAACCGCTGAAAGTTGTGGCTACGGTCGAGAAGGGAAGAGCGGCCGTTTCCGTGAAGCTGATTGGAATGTTTGGAGATGAGGCCATAGATAAGTTAGATAGGTTTATCTCGGACGCTCTTGTGCATAATTTTAGTGAAGTTCAAGTTATACATGGAGGAGGAGCGGGGATACTGGCAAAGTTGGTAGGCGAATTTTTAAAAAATCATCCGAAAATAAAAAATTTTTACAGGATGCCCGGCAATTTAGGCATAACGGTAGTTGAACTTTAGATTTTATCACATTTTGATATAATATCTTAATATTTTAGGAGTATGGTCATGGATATAAAAGAGATAAAGCAGTATGCAAAAGATGAGCTTAGCAGTGATGAAAAATTGCTTGAGAGCGTTTTGAAATTTGAAACAGTATATAATAAACATAAGGTTAAATTATTTGCGGTATTAGCCTTTGCAGCTTTATCAATAATTGCTTTTTGGGGTTATAATGAATATAAGGAATATAAATACACAAAAGCAAATGAAGCATTGATGAAATTGGTTGAAAATCCGGATAATAAGGGAGCAATAGAGTCATTAAAAAGCAACAATAAAGCTCTTTATGATCTGTATAGTTATCAAATGGCATCTGCAAAAAATGATACTAAAAGACTAAAAGAACTGAGCGGCTCAGAGGATAGAGTGATTGCTGATCTTAGCAAATATACACTTGGCATTATAGAGAACAAGCCTGTTGATTCAGAGTATTATCATGATCTAAGTTTAATAATGCAAGTCAATGATGCAATATCAAAAAGAGAGTATCAAAAAGCAAAAACTATTTTGGACTCTATATCCCAAAATTCACCGCTAATAAATATTGTAACACTTTATAAACACTATACCTTGAGCGGCGTAAAAAGATAATCCTAAAAAATGAACAATGAACTGCTTTTGGTATTTGAGGAATATTTAAGCATTTCAAAAATGCTTGGTTCAAATACGACAAGTTCATATGTCGGAGACTTATCCTCTTTGCAGGAATTCATAGGAGAGAAAAGTCTGACATCGCTTGAAATGGAAGACATTATAGGGTTTTTATCACAATTTTCCAATAAGCGAACATTAAATAGAAAACTTTCATCCATAAATACATTTTTTAAATTTTGTCATGAGTATAATTTTGAGCATTCCAAGATATCTTTACCTATGTCAAAATTGCCAAAAAATCTTCCCAAATATCTTTCGCATGAAGAGATCATAGGCAGTATAAAACTTATAGACAAAACCACGCAGAGCGGATTTAGAGATTATGCTCTTATTTTATTTTTATATGCAAGCGGATGCAGGATAAGCGAAGCATTGAATGCCCAAAAAACTGATATTGTTGACGGATGGCTAAAGATTCGTTTTGCAAAAGGCGAAAAAGAGAGAATGGTTCCGCTCGCACCCATTGCCTTGGATGCTCTAAATGAATATCTAAAGCATCATGATATGCGAAGCAGTTTCTTGTGGTTAAATTACAAAGGCGAAAAACTTAGCCGCATAAGTGCATTTAAGATAGTTAAAAAGTATCTTGGAGCATCACCCCATATACTTCGCCACTCTTTTGCTTCATCGCTCATTATTGGCGGCGCAGATCTGCGTGTTGTGCAGGAGCTATTGGGGCATAGTTCGCTTGTGACAACTCAAATTTACACACATATTCAAAAGCAAGATCTAGCGGATACCATAAGAGCTTTCCATCCCCTAAGGACTATATTATGAAAGAGTTAGTGGAGCTGCTGGCAAAAAAAGGAATAGTTTTTAAAAGCCTTAAGGTCATTAATGCCTCAAAGCTTAAAAGTAGAAAAAAGATCGATATTTATATTGGTGTTGATTTGAAAAATAACTACTGCTCTTTATTTCAAATATATAAAAAAAGCAGATTTATAAAAAAAGATGCAAATGAAGTCGTTGATCTAGTTCAAAGATTAGAAACTTTTAATGAAAGCAAGATAAAATTTAGATATATAGTTATCAATTCGTCGATATGTTCAAAAGCAAAACTGTTTTTAGAAGAGAATGATTTTAAGATTATGGAGAAAATAGATGCTGTTAGCTGATATAGGAAATTGCAGGATGCATATATATGACGGTAAAAGCATAATTCAACTTTCACATGAAGAGGCTATACATTGTTATAAAGATAAAGAGTTGTTTTATATCTGTGTCAGCATTGAAACGAAAGAGAAGATAAAAGACTTTGCAGACTGGATAGATATATCCGACCATCTTCATATAAAAGGAGAATATGACACTATGGGCATAGACAGAAAGGCATTATGCCTTAGTCACAAGAACGGTATTTTTGTAGATGCTGGAAGCGCAATTACTGTTGATATTGTAAGTAGCAGCGAATATCAAGGAGGTTTTATACTTCTTGGAATTGATACTTGGCTTAAAGCCTACAAAGGCATATCTAATGCTCTTGATGTAGAAATAAACAGTCATTGTTCGCTCACCAGCTTGCCAAAAACAACAAAAGACAGCGTTAGCTATGGTATAATTGCTTCAATCAAAGCCATAATAGATAAAAACTCTTCCGGTTTACCGATATATTTCACCGGTGGCAACGGAGAGTGGCTCTCAAAATATTTTAAAGATAGTATATATGACGAATTTTTGGTTTTTAACGGTATGAAAACAGCACTAAAGGAAAACAAATGCTAACAATAGCGCTTCCAAAAGGAAGAATTGCAGATGAAACATTGGAAATTTTTTCTAAAATATTTAATACTGATTTTGCATTTGACAATAGGAAATTGATCTTAGAAGAGCATGGATTTAGATTTTTAAATGTCAGAAACCAAGATGTTCCGACATATGTT
Organism: Sulfurovum sp.; assembly: GCA_020721345.1. Lineage (GTDB taxonomy): Bacteria > Campylobacterota > Campylobacteria > Campylobacterales > Sulfurovaceae > BN30871. The sequence goes on along the minus strand of DYMX01000004.1, from coordinate 7,772 downwards.
GCCCATGGGGTGGCAGATTTGGGCGTAGTTGGGCTTGATGTTATAACAGAGCAAGGTTTAGATATCATAGACTTGCTTGATATGCAGCTAGGACGTTGCAGGGTATCAATCGGGATCAAAAATGAAGATGAGATCGATTGGAGTAGACCAAATATAAAAGTAGCTTCAAAAATGGTAAATATTACGAAAGATTATTTTGCTAAAAGAGCAGTAGGAGTTGAAGTTATAAAGCTTTACGGCTCTATAGAGCTTGCTCCATTGGTTGGACTGGTTGATGCAATCGTAGATATTGTCGATACTGGGGCAACCATGAGAGAAAATGGACTGAAGGTTGCAGAAGATATTATGCATTCCTCAGCACACTTAATAGCAAACAATAATAGTTTTTATGCCAAAAAAGGTGATATATTTTCTATTTATGAGAAAATAAAATCCGTAGTAGATAGTTTTGTTTATTGTAATAGTTTGGGTAATATATAGAGCGATAAAAGGCTTGTTAAATTTGTTTGAAAATAAACCTATGCCGATAAAAGCATATTTGCTTACTAAAAGATATTGCCTCAAAAGAGCAACTATGTTGCGAGAGTGCCTGTTTTGAAGACCCAATTTTAGGCTTTGCCTAAAATTTGAGAATTAATTAGGTTATTATCTTAATTAAAATTGAGAATCAACAACATTTTTTCTATCAACTATATAAGGGATAAATGCAGTTTGTCTAGCTCTTTTTATAGCTATAGTAACTAGCTCTTGATGTCTTTTGCAGTTTCCTGTAAGACGTCTTGGCATAATTTTATATCTTTCGCTTAGCGAAAATTTTAAACCGTTAACATCTTTATAATCAATATAATCAACTTTCATTTCGCAATATTTGCAATGTCTTTTTTTAAATTTTCTTTCTTGTCTCATATTTAAGTCCTTCTAAAATGGTATTTCATCATCGTTAATATCAATCTCAGGTATTATAGTATGTTCTACGGAACTTTGTTTTGTCTCCATGCTTTGTTCGCTTGCTTTCGCAGGAGCGTAGCTATCTGACATACCTGCAGACTGATCTCTGCTTCCTAGCATTTGAAGTGTTTCTACGGCAATTGCGTGTTTACTTCTTTTGCTTCCGTCTGTTGCTGTCCATTGCTCAAGAGTCAGGCGACCCTCAACTAAAACTTGGGAACCCTTTTTAAGGTATTGATTGGCTATTTCGGCGGTTCTTCCCCAAAAGGTCAGATCTATAAACATAGTTTCATCTTTTTGAGTACCGTCTGCCGCTTTGTATCTTCTGTTTGTAGCAATAGCTGTTGTCGCTACTGCAGTACCGCTTGGTAAATATCTTATTTCGATATCACGAGCCAAATTACCAGCCAATATAACCTTATTAAACATTGAGAGCTCCTTTGTTTTAAATTATTCAGTAACCTCTTGAGTTGCTTCTGCTGTAACTTCTTCTACAACCGCCTCTTTTTTAGGAGCAGCTTCTCTAGGAGTTCTTTCATTTTTGCTTTTACCGATTGAAGCAATCATTTTTTCAAATTGCGCAACTTCTTTTTTAGAACTATATTTAACAGTTAAAAATTTAATGATATCTTCATTGATTTTTAGATTTCTTTCGATTTCAGCAATTTTGCTTCCGTCAGCTTTATAATAAAGTACCGTATAGTAACCTCTATTTTGTTTAGCTACAGTATAAGCTAGTTTTCTCATGCCCATATCATCAGTAGCGATAAGTTCAGCATTTTCTTTTGCTAAAACATCTTTGATTTTAGCAACTTGTGATGCGATCTCTTGTTCAGTCAAAGTAGGTTTGACAATAAAAAGTGTTTCGTAACAATTCATTTTTTTCCTTTGGTTTTGTAGCCCATTGCCTTTATGGCTTTGAGCAAGAATTTTGGATATATATTATACAGAAATATACCTTATAAAATGTTTTGCAGTTCTATGAACATAGAGTACAGCAGTGTCTCTTTCTGTGGCGCTGATGCAGATTTTATTTCAAGTTCACATTGCAGAACATATTCAAAAGCTTTTAAAAGTTTTGAAGATTTTATGCGGTTTGCCAATGTCGCTTTTTGTTCCTCGATTTGCTTAGGCAGTTTATAGCCAAGAATATCTTGCGAATTTACAGTACCGTTTATTTTGATATATGCCTGAAAAAGCAATATTTGATTTAAAAAATTTTGTGTTGCTCTTAGTATGCTGTTCGCATCTTCACCTGAGTTCAAAAGAGTATTTATTGTATTTGGCTCTAATTTTTTATTGCAAACATCAATCAAGAGCTTTTCTGCGGAGAGAGGAGTTTCAGAAAAAACCAATTCATTTATATCTTTAGTTGTTATTTCTCTATTTAGGATATTTAGTTTATCTAGTTCATTGCTGCAAAGCATAAGGTTGTTACCAAGCATTATTATCAGATATTCAAGCCCATAATAATCTATATTTAAACCTATATGGTTCGCTTTGTTTTGTAATATCATTATCGAATCTTTAATACTAGGCTCGAATAGTCTGACTTCAACACTATCATTGCTTCTAAATAGCGAAGTTGATGTTTTTATATCCTTTGATAATCCGAAAAAGATATAAAGAAGATAATTATCTTGACTTTTTTGAGTCATCTCGAGCAGCGATTCAAGCTCTTTTTTGGCAATCGTTTTTTCTGATTTTATGATCAGAAGATTCGTATTGCCAAAAAGTGAATTTTGGGAAAGATAAGACTTTGCTTTTTCAAAATCATAATCATCAAAATAGAGATTCAATTTATCGTCATTTGCTTGCAGTTTTGTGATATAAAAATTTATATACTGCTCTATCGCATACTGATTTTCACCGTAAAAAAGAGCCGACTTTGGTAGCCTAGTTTTTAGTATTTGCTCAAATTCTTGTTTGTACATCAAAATTCCATAGGGTCTTTTGATAATTTTTGAACAACTTTCGCCATGATCATAGCCATTGCTATATTGGCTTCATAGATTGAGACTTGCACCCTCTCAAAAAGAAGCAAGCCGTCATTTTTTACATTTACAACGACACCGCTTATATCTGTTTTTAACACAGCTTTTGCATTATTGTCCTGTATCTCGATTATTTCAGCTTCAAATATTTCATCCTTATGAGCAGCCGCCCATCTGGCAAATTTTCTATCTCTAAAATCCCATTCACATTTTGTCGTTTTTCTCTCTAGCTCACTTACTCTAGCACATAGTGGAGATATGTTTCTAAGCAGATATTCTCTCTCTTTTGAGTCGCTGTTTAATTGTGTTTTTATAAGTCTATGCAGTATTAGATCACTATATCTTCTGATTGGTGATGTAAAGTGGCTGTAGTGCGTAAAGCCAAGCCCAAAATGCCCCAAATTCTGAGGCGCATAAGAAGCTTGTTTTAGCGATTTTATGATCATAGAGTCAACCTCATTTTCCAAACCAAGATTTACCGCTTCTTTTTGTATGGCCCTAATAAGTGAAGGCGAGTCTTTATAGTCATCCACAAATAATCCAATGGTAGCAAGCTCTGAAAGAAGCTCTTCGAGTTTTGACATTTGAGGCGGTTCATGAATTCTGAAAATCCACTCTTCTCCGGTGGCTTTTTTTGCGGATGCTTGGTTCGCAAGCAGCATACACTCTTCTATAAGAGAATGAGATGGAGTTCCTGTTTCTATTTGAGTGCTTTTTAAAAGATGATTTTTATCAATCGATAACTTCATCTCTTCTGTTCTAAAATCAAAACCGTTTTTTAGTCTTTTGGCTCTTAGAGATTTTGTGATATCGTAAAGTTTTGAAAGATTTGTCCAAAGTCTTTTTACAACCTCGGAAGCCTCGGTCCCATTTGTTTCTATGAGCTTATCGACTTCATCGTAGTTAAATCTATGTTTTGAATGAATGACAGCCTCAAAGAACTCTTCGCTTTTTGAAGTCAAAGAATTTCTATCAAGCGTTACTTTTGATACAAAAGCCAGTCTGTCAACACGAGGTTTTAAGGAACATACATTTTCACTAAGTTCACGCGGCAGCATAGGAAAAGCCTTATGAGGCAGGTATGTGGTAAATCCTCTCTTCTTTGCTTCCATGTCGATCGGAGAAAAATAATCGACATAATAACTTACATCCGCAATAGCAACATATAGTATAAAGTTATCCGTATCAAAATATATAGCATCGTCAAAATCTTTTGCTGTTACAGGATCAATGGTGCAAAAATCCAAATTTCTCAAATCAATTCTATTTAGGTATTCATCCCCGTCTACTTCTAAAGGAGTAGTGCTTGCCTGCTCTAAGCACGAAACTGGAAATTCATCTTCTCTATCATAGAGGATAAGAGATATTTTCTCATCTATTTTTGGATCATCGATATTGCCTAAAATCTCTTTTACTTCATCATTATCAACATCTATTTTTAGAACGGTGCCGCTTTTAAGCGTTTTCAAATCAAGCCCGCCCATCCATGCAGATAACGGTTCATTTGTTCTCAAGTTTAAAATGGAGAAATTTTTTGATTCATCAATGTTTATATACGCCAAATTATACAAAAATGCTTTTTTTGCGGTTAAGATTATTTTTCCGCTTACTCTGCCTCTTTTAGCAATAATTCTTTTAGCGACCACTAGATCACCTCTTTTTGAGCCTTTTAAATTTTCAGGCTCTATGAGTAGGTCGATCTCCGATTTTAGTATGGATTCTACAAACCCCGTACCGTCTTTGCTTATATAAAGTTCGCCTATGCGATAAAGAGAAGACAGCCTCAAAAGACCGTCTTTATCTTCTTTTATGGCATCTATTTTTTCTAAATTATCAAAAGCTTCTATGTACTCTTCTTCTATATCGCTTTTTTTGCAACCGTTTGTAATTTGGAGCGCAAATTCATTCATCTATTTGCATCCCTTTGATATATTTTTTGTTTTATTTTCTTATCAATCTTCATAAAAGATTATATCACATTTTTAGCGCTTCTAGTCTCTCTACTCTTTGCGCAGTTGTAGGGTGAGTGCTAAAAAGCTCTCTCATATTTCCGCCTAAACCCAAAAAAGGATTTATGATAAACATATGGGCATTTTGCGGCTGTGCATCATGAAGTAGATTGCCATGCGCATAATTATCAAGTTTTATAAGTGCGCTTTGAAGCCATTCTGGATGACCCGTAAGTTTTGCCGCGCCTTCATCTGCCATAAATTCCCTGCTTCTGCTGATTGTCATTTGAACTATGCTTGCTGCAAGCGGCATTATAAGCATTAGAATTATCATTACTACAGGATTTGGTCTTTCTTCATCACTGCCGTGTCCGCCAAAAAACATTCCGAAGTTTCCAAGCATAGCAATAGCTCCAGCCATTGTTGCAGCTACGGTTCCTATAAGCATATCATAGTGTTTGATATGGCTTAGTTCATGTGCGATAACTGCTTCTACTTCATCGGCGCTTAGGAGGTCAAGTAAACCTTCCGTTACCGCAACGGTAGCATGCTCATAGTTTCTGCCTGTTGCAAATGCATTTGGAGTGCCGTCTTGTATTATGTACAGTTTTGGCATAGGCAGATTTGCTTTTGTTGTTAAGCCTCTTACTATCTTATATAGACCGCCGGCAGAACTTTCATCCACAGGCATAGCATTATAATGTTTTAAAACCTGTTCATCACTATAATAGTATGCATAAAAGTTCATCCCTACGGTCATTAAAAATGCTATTAGCATACCGGTTTTACCGCCTATAAAACTTCCAAACCATACAAAAAGAAGCGTTAATCCTATCATCAAAAAATATGTTTTAAATTTTTCCATTATTTGTCCTTTTTATTTTTTGCATTTCTATATAAAAATCGTGAAATAATAGTATAAATATTATTTCAAAACCCCACCGAGAAGACCTTTGATGGCCATTTGAAGATCTGCCGGATAAATTACAAATTTACCATTTGTACTTTGTGATATTTTTTCCAAAGAGTTAATGTATTTTTCACCCAATAAAAACATAACAGGTAGTTCATTGTTTTGTGTATTAAGGGCAACTACCCTGATTGCTTCAGCAGATGCATTTGCCAATTTTATCTGTGCCGCTGCTTCTCTCTCCGCAGATGCTAGTTTGCCGTCTGCTTCTAAAACCATAGCATTTTTGTTACCTTCTGCTATGGTTTCAATTGCTCTTCTTTCTCTCTCTGCTGCAGCTTGTCTCTCCATGGATGCTTGCATAGAAGGGCTTGGAGCAATGTCTTGAATTTCTACTGATTTAACAGTAACTCCCCAATCAGCAACATCATCGATAATTTGACTTTTAAGTTTTGATTTTATGTGTTCTCTATTTGATAAAGCTTCATCTAGGTTCATTTCACCTAAAATAGAACGAAGTGTTGTCATAACAAGCTGTTGAATAGCAAGCTTAAAATCCTCAACACCGTATATTGCATTTTCAGGTTTTGTAACTCTTATAAATGTTACTGCGTTTGTATGTATAACTGCATTGTCTTTTGTGATCACTTCTTGTTTTGGAATATCTAGGATTATATCTCTTGTCGATATTTTTTGACGAATAGTCTCTATATAAGGAACTATTATGTTAAGCCCAGGGAATAGTGTTCTAGAGAATTTGCCTAGTCGTTCCACTATCCACTCTTCTCCTTGCGGTACTATATTTATACCCTTATACAATGTCACAACTACAAGTACGAGTAAAACTATTAAAATTTCCATATTTTCTTCCTTATTTTTTTTCTTCTACGACCATAAGCTGACCGTTAATTTCCGCTATATATACGCGACTACCTATTTTAATATCATTTTTAGATGTTGCATCCCAAGTCGTATTTCCAAGAACAGGTGTATCAAAAACCACTTCTCCTCTGCCGCCAGCTTTTATATTTTGACTGACAGTGCCCATGGTATCAAAGCCTTTATTGGATTGTCCGCTTGTAGATATGGTTGTTTCTTTATAATACTTAAACCAAGCGATGATAGCAAGTATAGAGAAAAAAATCCATATTCCAAATGAACCTGCAAATGATAAATTTATAATCAAAGCTATAACACCAACTATAATTGCGGCAATTCCAAGTCCAAGTATAAAAAATGTTCCAACCGCAAGTTCTAGGATTATCAGCAATATTCCTAAAACTATCCAGTGCCACCAAAGAACAATTTCATTCAAAAAATCAATCATCTATAATCCTTTTGTATATTTGATATCAAGAATTATACAATAATAAACAGATTTTACTAAATGCAAAGGTAAGCAAAATTAAGATATAATCGCGACAAATTTTACTACAAAAGGCAAGTTTATGGCAAACTTAAATGTATATTATGACAAAGATTGTGATATAAATATCATAAAATCAAAAACTGTAGCAATGATCGGTTTTGGAAGCCAAGGTCATGCTCATGCTGAAAATCTTAGAGATAGCGGTGTTAAAGTTATAGTTGGACTTAAAGAAGGTGGAGCTAGCTGGGGCAAAGCTGCTGCAAAAGGTTTTGAAGTTTACAGTGTTAGCGAGGCTTGTTCAAAAGCAGATGTTGTTATGATTCTTCTTCCGGATGAATCTCAAGCTGAGATCTATAAAAATGAAATAGAGCCAAACCTAAAAACAGGCGCAACTATAGCATTTGGACATGGGTTCAATATCCATTACGGCAGAATTGCTCCAAGAGCTGATATCAATGTAACCATGATAGCTCCAAAAGCTCCAGGACATACAGTAAGAAGCGAGTTTGTAAGAGGTGGTGGTATTCCAGATTTGATAGCTGTTGGACAAAATCCAAGCGGTACAACTAGAGAGCTCGCACTTTCTTATGCATCAGCTATTG
>DYMX01000023.1 GCA_020721345.1 Sulfurovum sp. | reverse complement strand
CTCAACACAAAAACAAGACATCAAAATAAAATAAAGCATACTGTGATCAACCATCTTACGGAGCGCTATATCAGAGAGAAACTGGGGCAAGAATGATCTCCTGAGCAAATATCAGGAAGGCTTTACAAAAAAAAGCAAATCAAAATCTCACATGAAACAATTTATCGCTTCATATACACCAATAAATTCACAGGAGGCAGGACTTTACAAACATCTTCGCCACAAGAACAAAAAATACCACAAGAGAAACAATGAATATCAATGCAGAGGCACACTGACTTTTACTTTGCTCATCCCTATCACTCTTGGGAGAGAGGACTAAATGAGCATACAAATGGATTAATACGGCAGTATTTACCAAAGAAAACAGATTTTACGCAGATATCTAAGGAGGAAATTATTACAATACAAGATAAGCTAAATCACAGACCAAGAAAAGTACTTGGATACAGAACCCCATATGAGGTGTTTTTTAAAGAATATGCTAAAGAATTAGCTGCTTAAATGAGGTGAAATTATTGCACTTATTGTTTGAATTGGCGGTTTGAATTGGCGAGATTAGAAAATTTAATGAATATAAGATATGATTATAAAGATTAAGTGGTGACCCCACGGAGACTCGAACTCCGGTAACCAGGATGAAAACCTGGGATCCTAACCGCTAGACGATGGGGCCATTTGACTTAAATGGACTAAATTATAATAATTTTGTGCTTAAAATTTACTTAAAAGTTGTAAAAATGATAAAATATAGCATTTCATTATTGTTTTTTGTGATTTTTGTAATGTTCGGTTGCGCTATGAAAGAGCCAAAAGAACAGCAAAGCAAATTTATAGTGATGAAAGCAAATCAATTTAAATATGCCGACATGGGATTTATTTCAAACTTTGAAGACAGGCTGAATATTCAAATTTATGCAAGCGGCGAAGCAATAGCGGCTCTTGATATATATGAAAATAAAATATGCATGGGCACTTTCGAGTGTATGTCAAAGCAAGAGTTCTATAAAAAAACATTCGGCTATAAATATCCGGATGACACTCTAGAGAATATATTTTTAGGGAAACCGATTTTTGACGGTCTAGGTATGGTAAAAACGGGTAACGGTTTTACACAAAATATTTTTAAAAATGATGAATATGATATAAGCTACAGCGTAGTAAACGGTGACATAAGCTTTAATGATAAAATGCGCAATATTATAATAAAGGTAAAAAGTCAACTCTAAAAACTTCTTAACGATATAGAAGCTTAGATTTTTAATAAATTATAGTTTTGAATTTTTGAAGGACTAGCTAGGCTAATTCAAGAAAATTTAATGCTATAATTTGTAAAAAGATGGCTTCCCTTCGGGCTTGTCTATTATTTCATATTTCGTTGTTGTCTTGATTTGATTTACTACACTAATTCAAGAAAATTTAATGCTATAATTTGTAAAAAGATGGCTTCCCTTCGGGCTTGTCTATTATTTCATATTTCGTTGTTGTCTTGATTTGATTTACTACAGCAAACCTTCATCAAGCCGCCTAAAAATATTTTATACTAAACAAGCTATATCGATAAGAAGTTTTTAAAGGTGACTTAATGAAGTTTGTTGGAGCGCATGTGAGTGCAAGCGGAGTGGTGCAGAATGCGCCGCTTAATGCTATAAAAATAGGGGCAAAAGCTTTTGCGCTATTTACCAAAAACCAAAGACAATGGAAGGGAAAGCCGCTTACCATGCTCGAGATAGATGAGTTTAAGATAAATTTGGCAAAAAGCGGCATAAGCCCTAAACACGTTTTGCCGCATGATAGTTATCTTATCAATCTTGGACATCCGGAAATCGAAAAAATAGAGCAGTCGAAGGAAGCTTTTATTGATGAGATCAGAAGATGTGAACAGCTTGGTCTTATAATGTTAAATTTTCATCCAGGCAGTCATTTGGAGAAATTTTCTAAAAAAGAAAAAGAAGATATAGGCTATGTAACGCAAATAGAAAACGACTGTCTGAAAAGAATAGCAAACTCTATGAATGAAGCCATAGAAGCCACAAGTAAAAGCAATGTAAAACTTGTAATTGAAAATACAGCCGGACAAGGAAGTAATCTTGGATATAAGTTTGAACATTTAGCATATGTTATAGATAGGATTGAAGATAAATCAAGAGTCGGCGTATGTTTGGATACCTGCCATACATTTACGGCAGGCTATGATTTGAGAACAAAAGAGGCATATGAAAAAACAATGCAGGAGTTTGGTGATATGGTCGGATTTGAGTATTTGTGCGGTATGCACCTTAATGACTCAAAGCCGCCTTTAGGCGCTCGTGTGGATAGACATGCATCTCTTGGTCTCGGAGAGCTTGGATGGGAGCCGTTTAGATTGATCATGAATGATAGTAGAATGGACGACATACCACTAGTGCTTGAAACCATTGATGAAAGTATCTGGGCTCAAGAGATAAAACAACTTTATGCTTTGATAGGAAAATAGAAGTGCTAAAAGCCATCATTAATGCCAAAATCATATTTGAAGATAAAATAGCAGAAGATCTAGTTGTGATATATGATGACAATATATCTCAAATCATAACAAAAGACGAACTTGTCAGTTATGACAATATAGAAACTATTGATATTGACGGCGCGTATTTGAGTGCCGGATTTATAGATATACATATACACGGTAGCGGCGGGGCTGACACCATGGATGCTACTTTTGATGCGCTTCACATTATAAGCAATACCATATTGTCCACCGGAACTACATCATTTTTAGCAACCACTATGACAATGTCAAAAGATAAAATTATAGGCGCACTTGAAAATATATCAAGCAATAAAAACAGAGTTACCGGAGCTAAAATAATCGGCGTTCATATGGAGGGACCATATATAAATCCGGCTATGTGCGGAGCTCAGGATATAAATTATATTCAAAGTCCATCATTTGAGATCATAGATGAATATCATGATATTATAAAAATGATAACGCTCTCTCCTGAAGTTGAGGGCGGATATGCATTTATAAAAGAACTCGAAGAGAAATATCCTCATATAATTTTGAGCATAGGACACAGCAACGCGAATTATGAAGAGGCGACAAAGAGCTTTGATGCAGGTATATCTCACGCAACGCATCTAGGCAACGCTATGAGCGGTTTTCACCACAGAAACCCCGGTGTGTTGGGAGCAACGCTAAATAGTAATATAACTTGTGATGTAATTGCCGACCTTATTCATACACACAAAACTACTTTGGAACTTTTTTGGAAAATCAAAAGAGACAAATTGATACTTATTACCGATTCTATGAGGGCAGGGTGTATGAAGTGTGGAGAATATAGTCTAGGCGGACAAAAGGTCATAGTAGAAAACGGCAAAGCGGTTCTTGAAAATGGAAAACTTGCAGGGAGCGTTTTGAAATTGAACGAGGCGTTAAAAAATATGACGAAAAATACCGATATGGATCTGATCGATGTTGTAAAAAGCGTGACAGTGATCCCCGCAAAAAAACTAGGATTAAATGCCGGCAGGATCGAAGTAGGGTTGAGTGCCGATATGGTTATATTTGATGAAAGTTTTGATATTCTTATGACAATAATTGACGGTAAAATAAAATACACAAAAGGAAAACAGTGTTCGGATGGTTAAAAAGTAAAAAAATATCAATATTTTCGCCGACAGACGGAGAGATGATCGACTTGAACAGTGTGCCCGATGAGGTATTTTCTGCCCGTCTTGCAGGAGACGGGGTAGCTATTAAGCCGTCTTCCGGTATTTTTGTAGCCCCAATAGACGGCACCGTTTCTAAAATTTTTCCGACAAATCATGCTTATATAATTAAAAACGGTGAACTTGAAGTAATAGTGCATATTGGAATAGATACGGTAAACCTAAAAGGTAACGGATTTATAAGAGTTGCAAATGAGGGCGATATTGTAAAGGTAGGCGATGAGGTAATAAGGGCTGATTTAAATTATATCGCGAACAATGCAAAATCGATTATAACACCGATAGTGACAAATAGCTCAAAAGTTTCAATCAAGCAAATAGGCGACATTAAAAAAACAACTTTAATTATGGAGGTGGAATAATGCAAAATTCAATAGATAATATATATTCTTATATTGCTTACGCAGTGATATTGGCAGTAGTGTTTCTTGTGCTAAAAGCGCCGAAAAAGATGTAAAGAATTTTTATGGAACACGGGATAGTATCGGTTATAATACCTCTTTTTACCATCATTGTAGCGATATGGAGCAAAGATGTAGTTATTTCGCTTTTAGGCGGGGCATTTTTTGGTTTTCTGGCTCTAAACGGCTATAATCCGGCAAGTGCTTTTATAGCTCTTTTTGATGGGGTTGTCGGGCTATTTAGTGAGGGCTGGATAGTAAAAACTATTATTTTCATAATGCTGGTCGGCTCCATTATGGAGATACTTAGCAGAAGCGGCGCGGTTGACGAGTTTGTAGACTTTTTATCCCAAAAGGCACAAAAGATAGATTCGCCGCGAGGTGCTATGATGTTGGCGTATGTCATAGGTCTTGTAATATTTATTGAATCTTCTATTACCGTTATGGTCGCAAGTATTGTCGCGAAACCATTATGCGACAAAAACGGAGTAAGCAGAGAAAAACTGGCATATATTTGTGATTCTACATCAGCGCCTGTTTGTTCTATGCTTCCGCTTAATGGGTGGGGCGCGCTGCTGCTTGGACTTATCACCGCATCTATTGCTTCGGGTGTTATAGCAGGAGACCCTATAAAAATACTTCTTGAGGCGCTGCTTTTTAATTTTTACGCTATATTTACTATTATTATGGTTTTTGCGGTCATTTATAAAGATATAAATATAGGACCGATGAAAAATGCATTGCCAAAACCATATGTTCCTTCATCTGCTCAAACAAAACCAAATCCAAAGCCGTGGAATATGGTATTGCCGCTTGTTGTGCTAATAGGCGCTGTTCCTGTAGGATTATATCTGACAGGTGACGGAGATATATTTAAAGGCAGCGGCTCTACCTCCGTTTATTATGCAGTAATTATAACTTTATTGTTTACATATATATATTTTGTATCCAAAAAACTTATAACTCATAAAGACTATTTTGAGTCAGTGTATAATGGGTTGGGGGATATGATACCTATTACTATCGTTATGATATTGGCATTTTTGATAGGTAAAGTTACAGGCGATCTTGGTACTGCAAAATATTTAGCGTCTATGGTAGGGGGGACTATTTCTCCCGCTGTTATACCTTTGCTTATATTTTTGCTTTCATCTGTGATGGCATTTGCTACAGGCACAAGCTGGGGAACATTTTCTGTTATGATGCCGATTGCTTTAGCGCTTGGCGGAGCTATGGATATAGAGCCTGCGCTTATGGTTGCAACGGTAATCTCTGGGGGTGTTTTTGGGGATCATGTGTCTCCTATTTCAGACACCACTATCATATCGTCCATGGCAGCAGGATGCGAGAATATAGATCATGTAAATACGCAATTGCATTATGCGCTTATTGCTGCAGGATTGTCCGCGATAGCATTTTTAATAGCAGGATTTTTTGTATAAACATAAAGATTTTTGAATTGATAATCTGTCGTACATCTGTAAAATGTTCATATAGTCTTGATGAAATGCTATATCTATGAGATAACTATCGCCTCTTAGTATATCAAGCGCATCGAGAACTCTTATTTTACCAAAAATAGCAAACAGCCCATCTTTATACTCATCAAAAGATAATCCTTGATCCTCCATCATTAGCAGTTCGGCAACTATTTTCATACTATGGTTTGTCTCAAAACCTAAAAGCGATAAAGCATTCTTTTTGTTACCTAAAAGAAGATATATTTGGGTCTTAAACTGCGCCATAGTAAAGTTATTTTGAAATATAACACCTATGTAATTTTCCATATCCAAAGAGTCGTCTAGCGATTCTATTGTCTCAAGTATCTCCTCGGGGCCATAGTCTGTAAAGTTTAGTACCAAATCCCTAATTTGCTTACCGCTATTTTTATTATTATAAATAAGATCTTCAACAGGATAAATTTCTGAAAAATCTGGAACTATGATCTGGCAGCTATAAAAACCCAGATAATCATACTCTCTTATGTAAACCTCTTTTTTCTGTAGGGAAAAAATATTCAATAAAAAATCCAGCTCATCTTCTGTACCTGCTCCGCCATATTCCCATGCGGCGTACTCGAAACTTTTTTTGCTATTTAAAAACCCAAAACCAAGTTTGCCGTTCGAATCTATAAAATGTGATTCAAGATTGAGAGTGCTTGAAACTATGCTCATGTCAAATGTTGGTATCTCAAAACTGTCAAGGCTGCTCATATCTCTGCCCTGCATAAGTTCCGTCATTGTCCTCTCCAGCGATACCTGCAGCATAGGATGCGATCCAAATGATACGAAAAGTGTGCCATTGTCGGGGTTTACAAACGAAATGGCAGTTACGGGAAATTTTCCGCCCAGCGATGCATCCAAAACATCTACTGCATACCCTGCATTTCGTAGAGTGCTTATGTCTTGATAAAGCTTTTCATATTTATATAATACTTCATCGGGATAAACAGGAAGAGCGTAACCGTTTTTAATGATCTCAATTTTTACGTAACGTTCAATAACCTCGCTCATTGCCTGTACTTTTGCCTCATTTGGCGTATTGCCGGATGCTAGACCGTTGCTTACATATAGATTATTAAGTATGTTGACAGGTATGTAAACATTTTCTTTTGTATTGTGGTTGACAAAAGGCAGAGCTACTATCTTGTCTTGATGATCGCTATTGTAATCTATAAGGTCTTCAAAAGCAAGCTCGCCACAGGAGTCATAGATGGATAACAAGGTATCATTCAAATAACCGCCACCAAACTCAAAAGCAATTTCATCAGGATAGTGACTACGAGACGGCAGGTAAAAATCGCTAAAAAAATTATTGGTCTGTAAGCGTTCTATGTATTCTCCCAAGGCGCTTGCCGTCGACGCTTCCGAGCAGATCCCCTTTCCGTTTGAATAGATGTGCTTCGGCGCCTCAGCAGAGGTTAGATTAACGGAATAGCAATGGCTTAAAGGATGTTTCTCTGCCGAAAATGCAATTTTATATCCGCTGTTATTTAAAACATCTTTCATTTTTAAAATTGATAGCTCTAGCGGGGCATTTTTGGATAAAAGATTCATCTGCTTGTATTCTTTGTATAAATTTTAATATGGAGTATAGCTAAAAATAGTATATTTGTCATTTGTGATAAGTTTTGGTATACTAAATTTATGACACCTATAATCAACTTTGGAGTTTTATGTGGGATTATTGCCAACGTACAAACATATTATAAATCCTAGGCTAAAAAATATCTATTTAAGCCTAAGCAGCGATGGAGAGCTTATAGTAAAATCGCCTCGCGTTTCTCTTGAAAGAATAGAAAAACTCATTATCTCAAAGTCAAATTGGATAAATAAAACCAAAGAAAAAATAGCCGAGAAAAAAGGCAAACCGGAGTTTTTAGAAAGTAGTATAAATATCTATTATCTGGGAAAAACCATCAATGTTATACTAAAAGAGTCAAGCAGGGATAAGCTTGATTTTTTAGAGAGCGAGTTCACACTTTTATATAGTTGCCGCGATTTAGAAAAGCTGCATAGAACAATTGATAGATTTTATCTAACAAGAGCCAAGCAAACATTACCCGTAATGATAGAAAAATGGTCTAATATCATGAGTTTGAAACCAACAAAAATGAAATTTAGAAAAACAAGAACACAGTGGGGGAGCTGCAATAGTAAAAATGAGATTCAGCTAAACACCTCGCTTATGAAACTGCCCCCTCGTCTTATAGAGTATGTTGTCATACATGAGCTAAGCCATATAAGGCACAAGCATCATCAAAAAAGCTTTTGGGAAGAGGTCGGGAAGCATTGTCCCGACTTTAAAGTATGCAGAAAGGAACTCAAAGAGTTTAGCGTCTAAAATTTATATGTAACATATGCTCTTAGATTTCTCATATCGTCGTTTTGGTCATCTTTGATGTCGCTATAAATTATATTAAAGCCTAAATTATCATTATATTCATAACTCAAGGCATAATCTAGTTCGCTTGCGTCAAGCAGTGCGGATCTGTTGAGTTTTGCATAATTTGCTTCCAAACTTAGGCCATCAATTATCTCATAGCTAAGCCCGCCTTTTATGATGTCGCCTTTTCCTTCAAGCTCGGCTATGGTGCAGTGCTCCATGCTTGTAACAAATGGGCCGCCGCCATATAAATTATCGACAACTCCATCATCGAAGTTTTTATTGTAGGCAATATTGAACCCCAAAGGAATACTTTTTAATCCAAGTTCTGCAGCAGCTCCAAAAGTACTTGATTTTGTTCCATCCTCATAATCTTGCAGAGCATACTGAAGAGTTATGGAGTATTCAAACAAATCTGTTTCGTTTTCGAAATTAGCTTCAAGATAGCCCATATTTAAAAAATCTTTTGCTGTGTATCCTAATGCTTTGAGACCCAGATTTTCAATTCCCGTGTATTCTATTCCTGCCAACTGTATACCGTCATTGCCGTTAATGCGGTTAAATTTACTAGGATCATCGCTATCAACACCGCTCCAGCTTCTAACATGGGCTAGAGTTATAGTTGTGTCTTTGATATCTTTGTTTGAAAATACTACTGCTTCAAATCTGTTGTCGATCAGTCCAAGTCCCTCATCGGTGTCAACAAAAGGCAGATCAATGGCCTGTCTTCCTATAGTAAGTTCGCTGTTTCCAAAATTACCTTTTACATATAATTCATCAATTATTCCATATCCATCATTATCGGCATCAAAAAATGGTATGCCGTAAGGCTCTTTTCCTTCGCCCACAGCTGCGGCTATTCTTGCGCCAAATACAAGGTTATTCCAGCTATTGCTTTCATATTTAATAGCTGTAGATAGCCCAAATTCATCTGCCGTATCCACAGAGTCGTCGGTGTATTGATATCCGCCCCTGATTTCACCGTTCCAGTTGGATTTTGTAGTGTTCTCATCGGCGCATAAGCAGCTCGATAATAGCGCAGAAGCCAGTGCAGACATTGCCAAAGTTTTATTCATTGTTCTTTCCCCTTTTTTTAAGTGTAAGAATTATAAAACAATAAAGCTTAAATAATGTTGATAATCAATCTCAAAATAATACTATGCTTCAATCAGTTTAAAGTTTAAAGTTATATTCTCATTGAAGGGCATACTGTTTTTAATCTCATTAGAAATTTCTACCGGAAAACTTCTCTCGATAGCTTTCCTTGTAGCATCTTTTAATATATTATTTCCTTCCAAAATAACTATATTTGACACGCTCCCATTGCTGTTTATCGTAAATGTTGCATGTACTTTGCCCTCAATTTCTCTTGTCTTTGCCAAGGTCGGATAGTGCTTGTTCGCATTGATAGCGCTTTTTACTCGGGCTAAAAAATTATTTTTTATGCTATCTGAAGACAACGATGGCTGTTCTTCTTGATGTTTTATTTTTGATCGTTGGTTGCTAGTTGTGGGCTTTTTATTTTCAATTGATTGTTGATTTGGTTTAATAATTGAATGTTTTTCAACCGTTTTATTGGCAGCATCTTCTTTTTTTTCTATATATTTCTCTTTTTTAACTATTTTTTTTAACTTTTGCGGCTGTTCTATTTTTTCAAACTCTTTTGATTGAATTTCGCTCACAACAGTGATTGAGATGGTATTATCATTTTGGATATTGTCTGTTGTTTTGATTGCTACAAAAAAAGAGACGATCAAAATAGTATATAAAAAAATTGTAATAAAAAGCGACTTGGCATATCTGTTAATCATTTTTTGTAACGATCCCTAAATTTTCAAATCCTATTTTTTTAATGAAATCAAGAACTGTTATAAAGTTGTCAAATTTCGCATCTTTGTCGCAATAGAACTTAACGATGGTATTTTTCGGATAATTTGCCAAAGAGCTTTCCAGATCGTTTATGGATACTTGTTTCGAGTCAAGAGACACAATACCGTTTTTATCTATGGATACAATCAACTCTTTTTTTTCTTGCAAAGCAGGCTTTGCCGATGAAGCAGGAAGATCAACTTTGATAAGCCCTGTTTGAATGAATGATGCAGTGGTCAATACTATCACAAGAAGTACAAGCATGATGTCGATAAACGGCACGACATTTATGGAGTCAAATTTTTTTCTTTGCACTATTTTTTCTTTTGTAAAATTTGCCATTTGATTAGCATCACTTCGATTTTTCTGTTTAAGTGGTTATAAACAAAAATAGCAGGGATTGCAGCCGCTAAGGCAAATGCCGTCGCCTTTAAAGCAAGAGCAAGGGATGTCATGATCTTTTTAACATCAACATCACCGCTAAGTCCCAGCGTGTAAAAGGTTACTATGATACCGATAACCGTACCTAAAAGACCGATATATGGAGCATTTGCGCCGAAGCTTGAGATAATGGATGTATTGTTGCTCAGATCAAGCTCAAGTTCTTCAAGTGTTTCATATTTGTTCAGATCAACTGATCGGTAAAACAAAAGCCTCTCTACCCAAAAAAATATTACCAAAAAACCCATTAACCAAAGTACGCCAAGTACCCCATAATCGACAAAACTGCTTAGAAGCTCGATATTCATCACGACCCTTAAAAATATTGTGTCGTAATTTTAGCCATATTAAGCTAAAACAATCAAAACCTTTTTGTGTATCTGTGACAATATGGGAAATGACCATTTTTATCGTAGTAATTTTGATGATACTCTTCTGCTTTCCAAAATGGAGTGTTGTCAAAAACTTTTGTTGCTATTTTATAGCCTTTAGATTCTAGCTCTTTTATAAGTTTTTCTACAATCTCTTTTTCTTCTTCGTCGCTTGTAAATATGGCGGAAATGTATTGATATCCGATATCGGGACCTTGCCCGTTTGTTTGAGTCGGGTCATGGATCTCAAAGAAGTATTTTGTCAAGTCTTCGTAACTAATGATCTGCGGATCGTAAACAACTTTGACAACCTCAATATGACCGGTGTTGTGATAGCAAACATCATGGTATGATGGGTTTTCTTTTACTGCGTCAGGCAAGGCATTGTCAAAGCTTGGCCATCCGCTATGCGAGTTAAACTTCGAGCTTGAACTGAAAAGTTCACTGCCACATAGTTTGCATGTGTATATACCACTATTCTTATTTTCCAAAAGAGAGCCGCTAAAAGGTCTTTCTGTTCCTTTGTTTACAATAATATTTTTTTCTTCAGGAGCAAGATGGTCTATCAGCTTATCCAATTTTGTTTTATCCATAGGCGCTCCGATATGATTTAGTAAAATCTAATCTGCTTTTATAACATATCCTTTTTTTTGTTAGATATTTGGATTATATCATATTTTTATATTTGTAGATTATTAATTATTATGATTATTAAGATGCTTTAATTTTGGTATGAAACTATTTAGTATATTTTTTATAGAATATAAAATTATTTCAACTTAAAAGAGAGCAAAAGTGAACGAATTTTTTATAAATCTTACAGGCTATTTAGAATCGATACTGTTTTTTGATATCTTTTTTGGTTTGCTTGACAGCGCAAAAGTACCGTTTGTAGTTGCATTGCTTATTTTCGGCGGAGTATATTTAACTATAAAGTTCAACTTTGTAAATTTAAAAATGTTTTTGCATTCATTCAAGATCATTATGGGCAAATATAAAACCAAAGATGATGTCGGCATAATCGAGCCTAGACAATCATTGACAACGGCGCTTTCTGCAACCGTCGGACTAGGCAACATCGCAGGAGTTGCCATAGCAATAACGATTGGTGGACCAGGCGCGACATTTTGGATGATAGTTGCAGGGTTTTTGGGAATGACTCTAAAATTTACTGAAGTTACGCTTTCTTTAAAATATAGAGAGTTTTTGCCTGACGGCACGATAATCGGCGGAGGCATGGGATACCTCAATAAAGGCTTAGCCCAAAAAGGTTTTCCAAAAGCAGGAAAAGCGTTGGCAATAATGTTTGCAGTATTTTTGATAGGCGGCGCAATAGGCGGGGGTAATACATTCCAAGTTTCTCAAGCTCTTGGAGCAGTTAGTAATGAGATAGGTTTTTTCAAAGAATATCCATGGGTATTTGGCGTAACTGTTGCTATATTGACAGGATTCGTAATCATAGGCGGTGTTAAGAGAATAGCTCAGACTACCGAAAAGATCGTTCCTTTGATGGTTGGCGTTTATATGATAGCCGCCATGTTCGTTCTTTTTGTAAATATTGACAAACTGCCATACGCGCTAAAAGATATTTTTATAGGAGCATTTGCTCCTATTGCCGTTGCAGGAGGAATGATAGGAGTTATAGTTCAGGGTTTTCAAAGGGCTGTATTTTCAAGTGAAGCAGGACTTGGGTCAGCTCCGATAGCGCACTCTACTGCAAAAGTAAAATATCCCGTACGTCAAGGAATGGTTGCTCTTTATGAACCGTTCATTGACACTATCATAGTATGCACTACGACCGCTCTTGTTATTGTTACAACAAATGTTTGCGATCCAGGCGGGAGTTTCTGCGCATTAATGGAAGCAAAGAACGGTTCAGGGTTGACGGCGGAAGCATTTAGAACGGTTATATGGTGGTTTCCTGCGGTCTTAAGTTTTTCTATCTTTATGTTCGCGTTTTCTACGCTTATAGGTTGGTCATATTACGGTGAAATAGCTTGGGCTTATCTGTTTGGAACAAAAAGTATAATGGTTTATAAAGTTATATTTTTAGCGTTTATTGTAATTGCAACTATAGTAAACACCGGCACGATGGTAGATTTTGCTTCTATACTGTTTTTAGCAATGGCTATACCAAATATCATAGGACTTCTTGTTATGTCAACAGATGTAAAAAATATGCTAAATGAGTATCTCACAAAATTAAAAAGCGGAGAACTGGATCGTGAGGTAATGAATGATAAAAACATTTAGAGAGATTTTGGTACTGCCTGTTATCGTAATCGCGATGGGTTATTTTGTAGATATTTATGATCTGATACTTTTCGGCGTAGTGAGAATTCAAAGCTTAAAAGAGCTTGGGCTTGATGAGGCAGGCATTATGCATTGGGGCTCTATCATATTAAACGCTCAAATGTTCGGTATGTTAATAGGCGGAATTTTATGGGGCATTATGGGTGATAAAAAAGGACGGATGTCTGTTCTCTTCGCTTCCATCATAATGTATTCCGTTGCAAATACTTTAAATGCCTTTGTAACAAGCGTTGAGCAGTATACGCTTCTTAGGTTCATTGCAGGAATTGGACTTGCAGGAGAGCTCGGCGCAGGCGTAACGCTGGTTGCGGAGATACTTCCAAAACACTTAAGAGGATACGGCGTAATGGCAATTGCTGCATTTGGAGTACTAGGAGTAGTTGCGGCAAATTTGGTTGCATCGGTTTTTGATTGGAGGAATGCATATATTTTTGGCGGAGTGCTCGGTTTTGCCCTATTGCTTCTAAGATTCAAAGTTAGAGAATCTGAGATGTTCATGCACCACGCAAGCGATGATATAAATAGGGGCGATTTTTTCTCGCTTTTCAAAAGAAAAGATCTGTTTATAAAATATATCAAAGCTATTCTCATTGGAGTTCCATTGTGGTATGTTGTCGGAATTTTAGTAATGTTCTCTCCTGAGTTTGCCAAAACACTAGCTATTGTCGGAGAAGTTAAAGCGGGCATGGCTTTGATGTATTGCTATATCGGACTAAGCGTGGGTGACCTGGCAAGCGGCATACTGTCACAAAAACTCCAAAGCAGAAAGAGAGCATATACGATATTTCTTATCATTTCTGCATTGACCGTGCTGTATTATTATAGTTTACAAGGCGCTAGTGCGGGCGAGTTTTATTTCGCTATGTTTTTACTTGGATTTTTTTGCGGTTACTGGGCTTTGTTCATCACTATGGCAGCAGAGCAGTTCGGCACAAATATCAGAGCGACGGTTGCTACGACTGTACCAAACTTTGTGAGAGGCTCGGTAGTTCCCGTAACATCAAGTTTTATGCTCCTTAAAGATTCTCTTGGAGTACTTGGCTCCGGCGCTGTTGTTGGAATTGTTGTATTTACACTTGGATTTGTAATGCTCTACTATACAAGAGAAACATTCCATGAAGATCTGGACTATATAGAAGCATAGTCCAAATTTTAAACGATTTTTGATATAATTTTACTTCTTTGATCTCGTAGCTCAGTTGGTAGAGCACTACCTTGACATGGTAGGGGTCGTTGGTTCGAGTCCAATCGAGGTCACCATGCCTAATTTACTATCCAAATAAAACTTCAATATATTTTTATCAAATTATCAAAAAATGATGTACAATTACTCTAAACCTATTTTATTTAGGAGTAAAAAATGAAAGATATATTATTGTCCTTGGCTCGCGCCGCCATCGCAGAATCCGTAGGGTTATCCCATGATGTTGATTTGCAAAAACTTTTAAAAGAAAACTCTTGGCTAAAAGAAAAGGGTGCTGTTTTTGTAACTCTCAACAATAGATCAAATCACGCATTAAGAGGTTGCATAGGATCCTTGGCTGCCCATAGAGAGTTATACGCAGATGTTATTGACAATGCCGTTTCTGCAGCAATGCATGATCCAAGGTTTTTACCTTTGAGTAAAAATGAATTTGACAATATTTCAGTCGAAGTATCGCTTTTAAGTGAACCCAAAGAGCTGACTTATAAAGATACAGAAGACTTAAAAAACAAGATCCGTCCAAATATAGACGGTGTTGTTTTAAAGTATGGCGGACGGCAAGCTACATTCTTACCCCAAGTATGGGAAGAGCTGAACGACTTTTATGAGTTTTTTGCTCATTTGTGTCAAAAAGCAGGATTACTCGGCAGATGTCTGGATGACCATCCTGTGATTTTGACATACCAAGTCCAAAAATTTGAAGAATAAAAGGTTTTTTATGGGCATATATACACGGTTCACTAAAAGTTTTTCACAAATAGCAGGAAGGTCTGTTACGTTTGTGCTTGCTATGTTATCGATAGTTGTCTGGCTGGCAACAGGTCCTTTGTTTGACTTTAGTGATACTTGGCAGCTTGTTATCAATACCGCTACTACTATAGTTACATTTATAATGGTTTTTATTATACAAAACACACAAAATAGAGATACGGAAGCTATACAAGTTAAGCTTGATGAACTTATAAGAGTAACAAAAAAAGCGCAAAACTCTTTGATTGATATAGAAGATCTCGATGAAGATGAGATTGATATCCTCAAAGAAAAATATGTAAAAATCGCCAAATCGGTCGTAAAAGAAGGTTTAAAAAACAAAGAAGCAGACAGCGTTGAGCTTAAAGAATAAAATCTTCTAAGCAACCGCTTAAAGGCACCTCTAAAAACTTTTTAGGTATAATAAGCCCATTTTTAACAATATACAAGAATTTAAAAGGGTTCAAATATGGACAGAATAGTTATAGGTTACAAAGATGTAAACGGTAACCTTGTAGATACCCAAAGCGCAAATGACATTGCCGGTTTGAGCGAAATTTATTATGATAATAGTCCTGAAGCGCTTGAAATAATAAGGCATTCAACTGCGCATCTTATGGCTCAAGCGATTTTGGAGCTTTATGGAAAAGCAGAGTTTTTTGTTGGGCCTGTCGTAGATGAAGGATTTTACTATGACTTTAGAGTTGATGCCAAAATAGGCGAAGAGGATCTAAAAACTATAGAAAACAAGATGAAAGAGATCATCAAGAAAAAAGCCAAAATAGAAAAATATGAAATATTAAAAACAGATGCTATAACTAAATTTGCGAACGATGATCTAAAGCTTGCGGTTCTTTCTCGCATACCCGATGAGAGGGTTTCTATATACAAGCAAGGTGATTTTGAAGATCTGTGTCGTGGACCGCATGTGCCGACAGCAGGTGTATTGCACAACTTTAAACTAACAAGAGTTGCCGGAGCGTACTTGGGCGGCGATGAAAAAGCAGAGATGCTAATAAGAATATACGGCATTGCATTTGCAGACAAAGAGAGCCTAAAAGCTCATCTTGAAATGATAGAAGAGGCCAAAAAAAGAGACCACAGAAAATTAGGCTCAGAGCTTGAGCTGTTCATGTTCAATGAAGAAGCAGGCGGCGGACTTCCTTTTTGGCTGCCAAAGGGCGCTAGACTCAGAGCAAAACTTGAAGCGTTACTCCATAAAGCTCACAGACAAAGAGGATATGAGCCTGTTCGCGGACCTGAAATATTAAATGCCAATATGTGGAGAACATCAGGGCATTATGCATGTTATGGCGAAAATATGTATCTAACTACAATAGATGAGCAAGAGTACGGCATAAAACCTATGAACTGTATAGGACACATACAGATATTCAAACAATCAGGTAAGAGTTATCGCGACCTGCCGCTTAAATATTATGAATACGGCGTAGTTCATAGACATGAAAAATCAGGTGTACTTCATGGGTTGCTTAGGGTTAGAGAATTTACCCAAGACGATGCGCATATTTTCTGTACCCCAGAGCAGATAAAACCCGTTGTTCTTGAGGTTGTGGAATTTGTTGATAGCGTTATGAAAAAATTTGGCTTTGACTATACCATGGAGGTATCAACCAAACCTGAAAAAGCTATAGGAGACGATGCAGTTTGGGAGATTGCGACTCAAGCGCTCAAAGAGGCTCTTGATGAAAACAATCTGCCATACGGCATTGACGAAGGCGGCGGCGCATTTTATGGACCAAAGATAGATGTTAAAATAACAGACGCTTTGGGTAGAAAATGGCAATGCGGAACTATACAGGTTGACTTTAATCTGCCGCTTAGATTTGGTGTCGAGTATGTAGCAGAAGATAACTCCAGAAAACAACCGGTTATGATCCATAGAGCAATACTTGGTTCTTTTGAGAGATTTATTGCAATCCTTACAGAACATTTTGCAGGAGAATTTCCTCTCTTTATAGCTCCTACGCAAGTTATCTTTGTGCCGATCGCAGAGTCTCATGTAGAGTATGCCGTAGAGCTTAAAAAAGCTATGATGAACATAGATATCGATAGTGAGATATATGACAAAAACGACAGTTTGAACAAAAGAATCAGAAATGCAGAAAAACAAAGAGTTCCTTATGTTGTCATTATCGGCGACGAAGAGGTTGCAAACAGAAGTGTTGCGATTAGAGATAGAAGACAAAAAACACAATATAATCAAACTCAAGAAGAATTTATGTTACAATTATCAAAACAACTACTAGAAGGAAAGATTTGAGCAAAGAGAAGTTCAATAGCAATAAAGGCAAAAGCAAAGAGTCTGAAGTACAAATGAATGATGAGATCAGAGCAGGTGAGCTGAGGGTAATCTCTGATGATGGCGAGCAATTAGGCATCCTATCAAAACAAGAAGCACTTAAAATAGCTGAGAGCAAAGGACTTGACCTTGTTTTGATCTCTCCTGACGCAAAACCGCCTGTTGCAAAAGTAATGGACTTCGGAAAACATCGTTATGAGATGGAAAAACGAAAAAAAGAAGCCAAGAAAAATCAAAAGATCATTGAGATCAAAGAGATAAAATTTTCTTGTAAGATCGCAGAAAATGATGTTAACTATAAAGTAAAACATGCCAGAGAGTTTTTAGAAAAAGGAAAGCATGTAAAACTAAGAGTCTTTTTACGCGGTCGTGAGATGCAAAATCCGGAGTGGGGCGAAGATGTGCTTAAAAAAGTTTGGCCGATGCTTGAAGATGTAGCCGCAATAGAAAAAGATATAGCTCAAGAGGGCAGATACATCTCCCTTTATATAGTTCCAAAGAAAAAATAATTTAATTTTTTTTAATTAATAAAAATTTTATTTTATTTCGGTATAATAGCCACCCATTTTAAAAATGAAACGGAGAAGCATATGCCTAAAATGAAAAGCGTAAAAGGTGCCGTCAAAAGATTTAAGATCAAAAAAAATGGCACTATTAAAAGAGGTACAGCCTTTAGAAGCCATATTTTGACAAAAGTTGACGGGCAACACCATAGAGATGCTAGAAGTCCTAAGATTGTTGATGCTGCCGATGCACACAAAATCAAACATATGATAGTAGGATAATAGCAAAAGCTACCAGCGAGAAATCGCCAACAAAGATTGACTCCCTTATATAACGGGACAAGTTCAGGCTAAAGCTTGACACCTAAAAGAAAAAGGTAAAGGAACACTATGAGAGTAAAAACAGGCGTCGTTAGACGAAGAAGACATAAAAAATTATTGAAACTAGCAAGAGGCTTTTATAGCGGAAGAAGAAAACACTTCAGAAAAGCCAAAGAGCAGCTAGAGAGATCTTTGGTATATGCTTACCGTGATAGAAGAAGAAAGAAAAGAGATTTTAGAAGACTTTGGATCGTTAGAATCAATGCTGCAGCAAGACTTAACGATATGAGTTATTCAAGATTTATGCACGGACTTAAACTTGCAAATATTGAACTAGATAGAAAAATACTAGCTGATATGGCTATGAATGCACCTGAGAGTTTTGCTACTTTAGCAACAACTGCAAAAGCTGCTATCTCTAAATAATTCACAAAAGTTAGCCTTTTTGGCTAACAAACTTCACTTTTATTAATAAAATATTTCAATCTCATTTATAATTTGTTAATGTTTTTTAGATATAACTTTTACTGCATTAAACAAAACCAATGCCAAAAACAAAGGATTTTAATGAAAAAGACTATACTCTTTACTTCAATATTATTAATATCAAATTTTGCACAAGCTGATACCTATAAAATTAAAAAGGGTGATACATTAACTGCCATCGCTCATTCTAATTGTATAGACACAGTACAGCTTAGACGCGCAAATAAGATCTCGATCGGCGAAAAACTGGAGATCGGCAGAAGCATCACGATTCCTGAAGGTAGCTGCCAAGACAATCGCAATATATTTACGTTTAATCTTAACCGTAACAACAGACAAGAAAAGAAAAGCTATGTAGCAGATTCTTTAAATTATGCATCTGTTCCATTTAGCGCGCATAAATTTTTAGGACACAGATATGTATGGGGCGCTGTTGGACCAAATACATTTGATTGTTCCGGGTTTACATCATATGTTTACAGAAAACAAGGGATTTCTATTCCAAGAACAGCATTTGCACAGTTCCAAAGTGGCTCAAAGGTCGATAGAAGCGAATTAAAATCAGGCGATCTTGTTTTCTTTGACACAGAAAAACATATGACCGGAAGAGTAAATCATGTCGGCATGTATATAGGAAATAATCAATTCATTCATGCAAGCTCTGCAAAACATAAAGTTGTTATAGGGACATTAGCAGGTGGTTTTTACAATAATAGATTTATGGGCGCTAGAAGATATACAGCTTAATTCTTCTATTTTCACACCACTATTTATATAATTGTTAAAAAGCAAGGGTCTGGTAAACTTTAGCCCTATTTTTATTTGAATTCAAAGAGGATTTTCTCT
>DYMX01000003.1 GCA_020721345.1 Sulfurovum sp. | reverse complement strand
ATATTTCCGTGCTTTAATGTTCTAAAAAATCTCTCAATAACAATATTATCTATGGGATATAGGGGTCAGGTGATAGTGATAGCAACTATATCTTTCTCTGATTTAGCCTTTGTTTTTATGAAGCATCATATGAATTTCAAGCAAACCAGATATTTGGGACTGGAGAAAAACTAGGAACACTTCAGTCTCATAGCTGCTTGTGCAAACCTGCGAAGAGCGCCACAACTAATGAAAGCTTATGAGTAAGCTATACAAAAAGAGAAAAAGTGTCTAAATTGTCATAAAAAAGCAAAAACTATATGGGCATCAAAAATGCAGAGAAAAAATGGACTATGCCGGTTTGGAATTGGAGTTTGACACTATCTCAATTAGCTATATTTTTTGAGGGTAGATTGGATGGTGAGCTTAAAATTTAAGTTCTGGTGCGATAGGATTTCTCCTATCAGAATTTATGTTGACACGGAATTTTAAACGGTCTCTTTTAAAGAGTTAAAATCTTCTATTTTGATAGTTTTTTCCTCTTTTGTCTCTAGGTCTTTTATCCAAATAGTGTTATTTGCCAACTCATCATTACCTATAAAAATAATACTTTTTGCTCCAACTTTATCCGCTGATTTAAGATGAGATTTAAGACTTTTTGCTTTGTACTCCAATGTAACTTTGTATTTTTTTCTCAATTTTAGACTAGTGTCAAGAAGTTTTTCCACACCATCTTCATTCATAGAACCCAAATAATACCCTTCCCTTTTAGGCTCAGGCAATATCACGAGATCCATGATTCTTTCTATCCCCAAAGCAAAGCCGACAGCCGGTGTAGGTTTGCCATCCAAAAACTCAACAAGCCTGTCATATCTTCCTCCGCCTGCGATTGCTGATTGGCTTCCTATTTCGCTGCTTATAAATTCAAATGCCGTTTTATTATAATAATCAAGTCCGCGAACTAGATTTGTATCAATTTCATAATCTATATTTGCATTATCAAGTAGTGATTTTAATTTTTCAAAATCACTATCGCAAACATCACATAAATTATCTAGTAATTTTGGTGAATCATTAAACATACTTTGGCATTTTTCAACTTTACAATCAAGAACTCTTATAGGATTAGTGTCTATTCTTCTATTGCAATCGATACAGAGTTCATTTTTGGTGCCATCCAAAAATGCTACAAGCTTTTCTCTATATGCAGGCATGCAATCCTTGCATCCGAGCGAATTTATCTTTAGCGTATAGCCTATATTCAACGCGTTAAATATATCTTTTATCATACTCATCATTACAAAGTCTTCATACACGCTGCTTTCCCCAAAACTCTCACATCCAAACTGGTGAAATGATCTCAATCTTCCTTTTTGCGGTCTTTCATATCTAAACATTGGTCCATAGTAACAAAATCTATATGTACCGTCTTGTCTATCAAGTTTTGATGATACAAATGCCCTTACAACTCCTGCTGTTCCTTCGGGTCTCATACAAACATCATTATCACCCTTGTCTCTAAATTGATACATCTCTTTGCCTACTATATCACTACTCTCACCGACAGATCTCTTAAAAAGCGCCGTCTCTTCCAGTATAGGTGTTTCGATATATTCATATCCGTAGTTTTTTGCAATATTTGATGCTGCGTATATTATATGTTGATATTTTCTACTCTCATCAAAGATCAGATCTTTCATTCCTCGCAAAGGATTGATCATTTTTGCTCCCATATAAAATTTCTTATTTGTCTGTTTATTATTTCAATATCATCTGTAGCATTGATTTTTATAAATGGAATCCTAAGTTTTTCAACAATATCTGCCATAAATTGCTGTACATTTAAAAGATATTCTATACCTCTTAATTCGATCTTATCCATTCCTTTTTGCCCAAGTCTTTGCATAAGACTTTCTTTATCAATTACAAAAAGTATTATTTTATCAGGCAACACGCCTTGCAAAGAAAAAAGATTAAGTTGCAAAAGTTCATCAAACCCCATATCATTGCCTGCCATAGCATATGCCATACCTGAAACAAATCCTCTGTCAGAAATTATGGTATTACACAAATTTGGTTTAACAATGCTTTCAAAATGCTCTGCCCTATCAGCCAAAAAAAGTAATATTTCCGCTCTACTTGAATCCAGCTGCCCATTTAATAAAATTTCTCTTATCTGTTTGCCCAAAACCGTACCGCCTGGCTCATGAGTAAAAACTGCATCATTGTATCTTTTTTTTAGAAGTTCAATTTGAGTACTCTTGCCGCAAGTATCGATACCTTCAAATATTATATACATTAAAAACCTTGAGCTTGAATCTGTTTTAAAATTTCTGCAGGAACTAAATGGTCGATCTTTCCGTGAAACTTCAAAAGTGACCTGACGACTGAAGAGCTTATAAAAGCATTATTAAGACTTGGCATAAGATAGACGGTTTCAAGCTCTTTTTTTAATGATGAATTTGCATATCCCATTTGAAGCTCGTACTCAAAATCGCTGACAGCTCTTAATCCCCTTATAATAATATTTGCATCTAACTCATTGGAAAGATCGACCAAAAGTGTATTAAAGCCGACTACTTTTATTTTTGGGAAATCTATAGTTACGGCTTTAATCATGGCTATTCTTGTGTCCAAATCAAAAATCGGTTTTTTTTCATCGCTGGCGGCAACTGCTATTATGATCTCATCAAACATCTTACAAGCTCTTTTAATAATATCAAGATGACCATTCGTGATAGGATCAAAAGTACCAGGATATATAGCTATTTTTATCTTATTTGTCATTATTGCACCATCTTTTATAAATATCATTTTCAATTCCGAGCGCATCATACCATTTACCTACTAAAAACATTTCCATATCTTCAACAGTTTTTATGTCAGAATAGTATGCTATTACCGGCGGCGAAATAATTACGCCCATGAATGAGAGTTTATGCATATTTTCTAATGCTATAGTAGAAAATGGCATCTCTCTTGGAGCCAAAAGAAGCGTTTTTCTCTCTTTTAAAGCAACCGAAGCTATTCTAGTTGGCAGATTATCTGCTATTCCGCATGCTATTTTTGCCAATGTATTCATACTGCATGGCAATATAATAGTTTTATCTATACCGAACGAGCCTGATGATATTGATGAAGCTATATTTTCGTCATTATGAAAAAAAATCTTTTTATTTTCGTATATTGAAACAATAGCTGAGTTTTTTGAAGCTACTATGTGAAGCTCTATTGTATTTGGTAAATGTTCAATAAATTTGTTTGCAAGACCAACGCCGCTTGCGCCGGTAACAGCTAAAGCTAATTTCATAAAAATTCCAAAAATAAAAATTGATAGTAATTATACAGAAAAGTAGATTTTTTTCAAAGAGGGTTACTCTTTGAAAGTAGATAATTTTATGATACTTTTATCTTTTGACAACTATCGCAAATGCCGTAAATATTAATCTCTTGATGAGAATAAAAAAAGTTTTTGCCTGATAAGATTTTTTGCATCTTATCAGCATCCACAAGTTCTATTGCTTCGTCTTGTATATCTCCGCAATGCGAACAAACAAGATGAACATGGCAATCTTTTTTAATCTCAAACTTCGCTTTTCTCCCGACCAAAGGAACCTCTACTAAGACGCCGCTTTGTGTCATTATGAGAATATTTTTATAAACTGTTGCCAAAGATATAGATGGATGTGTCTTTATAGCTTCAGCATAAATCTCATCTATGTCTTTATGGCCGCACATACCTATTACTTCAAGTATATGCATTCTTTGAAAAGTTGCTTTAAGACCATTTTCTTTTAAAATAGTCATATAATCATTCATTCTATATCCTTTACAATATTTAGCAGGTTTTATAGAGCCTCAGCATTTTTTGCCAAATACTCAGCAACACCTTCTGTGCTTGCTTTCATACCCTCATCACCTTTTTGCCAACCGGCAGGACAAACTTCACCATTCTCATTTGTAAATATCATAGTATCTACCATTCTTATCATCTCATCGATGTTTCTTCCAAGAGGTAAATCATTGATTACGGCGTGTCTTACAATCCCGTCACTATCTAGTAAGAATGAGCCTCTAAGAGCAACACTGTCGCCAAACAACACATCGAAATCTCTACTGATTTGTTTAGTTATGTCAGCAACAAGGGGATATTTAATTCTGCCTATACCGCCTTTATCAACTGGGGTTTCTCTCCATGCAAAGTGAGAAAATTGGCTATCAACAGAAACACCTATTACATTTATGCCTCTATTTGTAAACTCATCTATTCTATGTGAAAATGCGATTATCTCACTTGGACAAACGAATGTAAAATCTAGAGGATAGAAAAATACAACTGCACCTTTTTCACCTATGTTTTTATATAGATTAAAATCGCTAACGATTGAACCATCAGCCAAAACAGCTGTTGCTGTAAAATCCGGAGCTTTTTTTGTAACTAACATTTTATTTCCTTTATAACAATTTTTATTAACAAGTAAAGTATATCATAGAAAAAATAAAAATAAGATTAAATTTGTCTTTATTCTTTCCTGAAACATTGAAAAAAATAAGATATAATCATTTAAAAATTTAGGGCATTTATATGAAAAATAAATTACATGGTCTATATGTGATTACAGATGATAAGCTCACTCCCATGGATACATTATTTGCGTCAGTTGAACTTGCACTCATAGGTGGAGCAAAAATAATTCAATATAGAGACAAAAACAGTGACGATAAAATTATAGCAAATATTTCGTTAAAATTACAAAGACTCTGCTCTAAATATAATGCATTGTTTATTTTAAATGATAGAGTTGATATTGCCGTAAAACTAAATCTAGACGGACTGCATATCGGCAAAGATGATTATGACGACCTTGGCAAGATAAGAGAAAAATTTAAAGGTATTCTTGGGATTTCTTGCTATGGAAATCTTGATAGCGCCATAAAAGCGCAAAAATTAGGTGCCGATTATGTAGCATTTGGAGCTTGTTTTAGCTCTCTTACTAAACTGAATGCGCCTACTATTAACTTAAATATTATAAAAGAAGCAAAAGAGATTTTGGATATTCCGGTTTGCGTAATCGGCGGTATAAATAGAGACAATATAAGTACTCTAAAAAAATATAATCCGGATATGGCGGCTATTGTCAGCGATATTTGGAATAGTGATGATATAAAAGAAAGGGCAAAGTTTTTTAGTGATATCTTAAAATAAACTAGTTAAACTCCAAAAGTCCGAATTTTTTTATCAACTCATCATCATATTCTACCAAACCTCTCTCTTTCAGGCTCTCAAGCACCTCTTTTGTGCATAGTGTATCGCCAGGCCATTTACGATGAAATCCATCAACTTCGCTTTTGTTGGTAGCGTCTATAGCTATAAATGGGTCCAGCAAAATATCCCGACCGGCATCGATATTGTTCACGACTCTCCAAACAAGCATATATGGATGTTTAAGGTCGTTATTTTTATGGTCTACGACTACCAAAATAGCTACATGTTTTGATAGAGATTCTAATTTGCTAAATAGTTTTTTCATTAAATCTTTTTTATTTACAGATACTACACAAATTGGATTTGAGCTCTCAAGCACAAACTGTTTTAAATCTACGATTTGACCATCAAGAGCTTTTGCTTTTTCAAGCAAATCTTCGTCACTAAGAATATCTATTTTTCTCTCAACCTTCTCGTCTGTCGCGTCAACACCAAGTTTTCCGCCAACGAACTGCTCGTTTGACGAGTGATCTAAATGATCTACTATTCCTTTGGATATAAATATTTTCTTTTTATCCACCCTGTCTAATATATATTTTGCAATCTCTTCATATGAGTTTAGATCAGGCGCATTTTCATCAACAAATATGGCATGCTTAACAAAACTCATCTGCCCTACCCCCCAAAAAGCATGCATAAATTGCATTGCATGACCTTTATAGAGGGTTTTCATCTTAGACATTATAAGATTATGAAATACTCCGTTTTCAGGCATATGATAATCGATTAGGTCAGGAGCCATAGGTTTTAAAAGCGGTAAAAATATTCTCTCCGTCCCCCAGCCCATATATTTATCCTCAAGCGGCGGTTTGCCAACTACGGTTGCATGGAAGACAGATTTTTTTCTCATAGTGATTGCCGTCACTTCAACCACAGGGAACTCTTCAGGCAGTGTATAATATCCCGTATGGTCTCCAAAAGGACCTTCAACTTTTCTTATGCTTGGATCCACAAAACCCTCTATGACAATATCCACATCTCTTGGCACATAAATATCATTTGTTATTGATTTTACAAGTTTTGCATTTTCACCACGTATCAAACCATAAAGCATTAGCTCAAACATGCCATGAGGCATAGGAGCTTGTCCGCACCAAATATAAAGTGGGTCACCGCCTATTGCAATGGAGACCGGCATTTTTTTACCCGCCTTGGCATAATCATTAAAAAAATGAGCGCCGTCTTTATGTATCTGCCAATGCATACCTAGGCTTTTTTTATCATATTGCTGTAAACGATACATGCCTAAATTTTGAATATTTCCGTCTAGGCTTTTTGTATAAGTTTGCCCCATAGTGATAAATCTGCCTCCATCCTCTTCCCATGTTTTAAGAATCGGCAAGTTATCTAGGTCAATATCATTACCTTTCAATATTATCTCTTGACACTCGCCTCTATTCTTTGTTCTTTTTGGAAATACGCTTTTAAGCTTCCAAAGTTTTGGCAGCATTTTAATTTTCTCAACAATACCTTTTGGCGGTTTCATTTTGAGCAGCCATTCGATATCTTTTGCGATAATATCCGGATGTGTTCCAAATATATCTTTGGTAAGATCTTTGTTTGCAAAAAGATTCATAAAAACCGGCATATCATACTTAATGCCAAGTCTTTTTGAGATAGGATTTGTAAAAAGAAGAGGTTTTGAATTTTCTTTTTTTATCTCAAGATAAGCGATATGCGGAATTTCAAGCTCGACATCAAGTTCATTCTCAATGACTTTTACGCCACCGTTTTCCCTAAACCACTCTATAACATCTTTCATCTTATGCCTTAAATTCTCTCACATCTCTCATCTTTGAAGGCCAAATTTTCAGCATTCTCCAGTATCTCTTTTGCGCCTGATTCTATCATGGCTTTAGCCAATTCAACTCCTAGATTTTGACACATCTTCTTATCTGCTTCGATAGATTTTTCTAATATATGCGTTCCGTCGGGATAGCCTACCATTGCCTTTAACGAAACTTTTCCATTATTAATTGTAGCATTTGTCGCAACAGGAGCAGAACATCCTGCCCCTATGCTTGCCACGAAATCCCTCTCAAGCGATGTCAGTAGAAAACTCTCTTCATCATTTAGCGCTTTAGCAATTTCTTCTAAAAACGGGTTATTGTTAACTATCTCTATACCCAATGCTGCTTGCCCCATAGGCGGTATCATAAATTCTAATTTTTGCACATGTGGGATATTCTTTAATAGATCCAGTCTAAAGAGACCAATGTAAGCTAAAATAATAGCATCATACTCGCCATCTTCAAGCTTTCTAAGTCTCGTATTCACGTTCCCTCTTAGATCCTTGACTTTCAGATCGGGTCTGATCGACAATATCTGCATTCTTCGTCTCAAGCTTGTTGTTCCTACAATAGCGCCATTTGGTAAATCTTCTAGTGTTTTATATTTATGAGATAAAAAAACATCGCTTTGATCTTCTCTCTTTGTTATTGCTGCTAGGCTAAGACCCTCTGGTATAAAAGTTGGGACATCTTTTAGTGAATGAACTGCAATATCAGCAAACTCGGCCAACATTGCATCTTCAAGTTCTTTTGTAAAATGTCCTTTGCCGCCAATAAGCGCTAGCGGACGATCAAGCACCTTATCGCCGTTGCTTGTCATTTTATTTAATTCTACTTTTAAGTTTGGATATAAACTTTCGATTTTTTCTTTTATATGATATGCTTGCCAGAGAGCCAATGCGCTCTGTCTTGTTGCTATGACTATTTTTTCCACACTTATTTCTTTGTAATTAAATCTTTATAGCCCTCTCTGAGCTTATCTATTTTACCGTCAATATATATTGTCGGCGTTCCTGTAACCATTATTTTATTTGCCACATCTTTATCATTTTTCAAAGCATCAATTATGTCTTTAGTATTAATTTGAGCAGATGTTACGCTAAATCCAACTTGCTTTTTAACTTCTTTAATGATAGCTGTTTCATCACTTAAGGCTGGGTCAATCTGCAAGGCATATATTTTTTCCAGCATATCCATTTTACCGCTCTTTTGCGCAAACTCCATAACTTTAACAAGTGTTACAGAAACTGGATGGATCTGCTCTAATGGCAAGTGATAGTAGTATACACTTAAAATAGCAGGTTTTTCTCTAGCGCTCTTAATCAGATCCAGAACCACTTCTTGACAAAACGGGCATTGCGGATCGCTAAATACTAGTATTTTATGTTTAGCATCGCTATTGCCGGCAACCAAATGTTCTTTATTGTACAATTCATCTTTAATAGTAGGCTTTATCTCCTCTCTTAAATTTAAGTTTTTATCCAGATCAAACACTAAAGGCGTGATAACATTGTCATTGACAAAAAATGTCTCAGGCGCAGTTATCATCTGATTATTGTATTGCAATTTCATATTTACAAACAATACAACCCAGCCTGGAAGTTCATCGACTTTTTTCTGTTCTACGATCTCAACACCAAGAAGTTTTACATCTCTGTTTTTTACAACATTAGTTTCTATGAATTTCATCAACTTTGCGTTGTCGATTGAAACTTCTGATTTTGAGCTACATCCTCCTATGGATATCGCCAATATCGATATAACTGCCATTGTCAACAATTTCCGCATCAATAACATCTTCTTCTCCTTTAAAATTATATTCATTTTTATTTTTTGATATTTTACCATTTAATTGTAAATATAAAACAAATAAAATAAACATTGCTCCCATAAAATCACTTAAAATGCCGGGAATTATAAACAAAATAGCGCTCAATGCATATAAAATATTTTGTTTTATAAGACCGCTAAAGTCAACTTGCGAAAAGAAAGATGTTTTCAATGAAGCAGCTAAAAAAAACTGTGAGCGCTTCAGCATAAATATGCCGAAAAACATCATAAAAACAATAAAAAAACTAATTGCTACAGGGGGAAAATTGGCATAAAAATAGGAAGTTACCCAAATCTCACATATCAAATATACAAAAAATAGTAAAAAAGCATATCTAAACAATATTTGTTACCGCTTCTATGATATTTGAAATATTAACCTCTCTTGCAGCTTGCCCATCTCTGCTTATAAGCTCAACTATGCCTTCTTCGGCTTTTTTTCCGACAATTACAGCATTAGGCACGCCTATAAGTTCATAATCTTTCATCTTAAATCCAAACCTCTCATTTCTGTCATCAAAGAGAGTATTTATGTTTTTAGCTTTTAGCTCATTGTATATTTGCAAAGCTATTTCACTTTGCTTTTCATCTTTTACATTAGATACTATAACGCAAATATCAAATGGGCTGCTCTCTTTGTTCCAAATGCAGCCTTTTTCATCATGATGCTGTTCGATAATTGCAGCAAGAAGTCTACTTACTCCTATACCGTATGTTCCCATCACGAAAGGTTTTATTTTGCCATTCTCATCCAAAAATTCTGCTTTAAGAGGCTGGGAGTATCTAGTTCCCAGTTGAAATATATGACCAACCTCTATCCCTTTTGTATAACAAAGGGATCCGCCGCAATGGATACATTTATCACCCTCTTTGACAGATACAATATCATCAATTATTGTATCTTTATCTAATTTTAGATCTACGCCGACATAATGATAGTCTTTTTCATTTGCTCCGCAAATCAGATTCATTGCGCCTTTCAATGAATTATCAAAAACAGTTTTTATATTATTTGACAAATTATACGGTCCTAAAAAGCCTGCCTCTAATCCGAATTGCTCTAGCTCATCGCTACTTATATCAACTAGATCGTTAGCATTTACGCTGTTTACTGCTTTTATCTCCTGTAACTCGTCTGAGCCTCTTAGAAAAAATAGAACAACTTCTTCCTTGCCTCCATCATACAAAGCTTTTTTTGCTACTGTTTTTACCATATAATAAGGATTGACTTTAAAAAAGCTGCTCAGCTCGTCAATTGTTTTTACATCCGGCGTATTAAATTTTGCAAAAGAGCCTTGCGGGGCTTCCTCTTGCTGTACATATGGCATTGATTTTGCCGCTTCTATATTTGCACCGTAATCACACGATCTGCAAACCACTATAGTATCCTCGCCGCTATCAGCTAAAACCATGAACTCTTTGCTTCCGGTTCCTCCTATCGCGCCGCTATCAGCCTCAACTACACGAAAATCAAGACCAAGTCTTGTAAATATCTTCTTATAGGTCTCTTCCATAAGAGCAAATTCTCTTTTCATGTCTTCTTCGTTATTATGAAAACTATAACCGTCTTTCATCAGAAACTCACGCCCCCTCATAAGCCCAAAACGCGGTCTTATCTCATCACGAAATTTCAAATTTATCTGGTACAGATTTAGCGGTAACTGCTTATAACTTTTAACTGTCTGCTTAATAAGACTTACCATCATCTCTTCATGGGTAGGCCCCAAAACAAAGTCATTGTCTTTTCTGTCTTTAAATCTAAGCAGCTCTTTGCCATATTTTTCAAACCTTCCGCTCTCAACCCATAAAGATGCTGGAGTTACAAAGCCAAGACTCACCTCTTGCGCCCCTGCGTTATCAAGTTCCTCTTTTACAACATTTCTAACACGATCTAGTACCATTTTTCCCAAAGGCAAAAAGTTATACAGTCCGCTACCAACTCCTTGAATAAATCCACCGCGAATCAAGTATATATGTGAAGGGAGCGTGGCATCATTTGGCGCTTCTTTTAATGTTGGTATAAGTAGATTTGAAAATTTCACGACTCTTTTCCTTTGTAATGATGATGTGCAATATCTTTGTGTTCTTTGCTGTTATTTTTATCTTCTAGTTCTATATCAAATATATAGCCCATGGATTCAACATGGGTGACTCCGTCTTTTTCATGTGAACTCAATCTCATTTTTTTTGTTGGCTTATGCAAAAACAGATCAAACATCTGTTTTACCATTTTTTCTATATTTTCTATATTTTCATTTGGTATAAAGCCTTTTGTGACAGCTCTTTGAAGCTCTTTTGCTACAACTTCATCAACTTTTATGCGAATACCTTTGATGATAGGCTCGATTGATAGAGACTGCAGGAGTCTATAAAAATCCTTTGTATATCTAGATACGATTTCACTTGCCGCAAGTGCCTGCTCTTGTCTGAGTGCATGATTCGTGCTAGAAATATTTTGTAAATTATCGACTCTATAAATTGTAATTTTATCATCTTCAATATCATCAATATCACGCGGTATTGCTATATCAAACCATAATCTTCTAAAATCACATTCATCTATCATTTCAGCCGTAATTACAGGAGCAGACGATGATGTAGCCGTAAAAAGAAGTCTGTATCTATTTATATATTTTTCTATGTGCTCAACGGAATCATATTTTACATTTTCTCCCAAAGAACTTGCAATATCTTTTAATTTGTCCATATCCCTGCTAATCATCACAACATCACAACCTACTCTCAACAGATGTTTTGCCGTCAATACGCCCATTTCGCCCGCACCGACAACTATGGCCGTCATGCCCGCCATCGTATCTTGCAATATCTCTTTGGCTTGAGATACTGCAACTGAAGCTATTGATATGGGATTTGATGAAATTTGAGTTTCATTCCTAATTTCAGCAGCACACTTGACTGCATGAGAAAGTAATTTATTTAATTTTTTTCCAGCGGTTCCGTTTTTATATGAAAACTTAAATGCTTCTTTTACTTGACCCGTGATTTGAGATTCCCCGATAACTAATGATTCAAGCGAAGAAACTACGCTAAACATATGTCCGACCGCATCTTCATCGTCAAACTTCTCTAGAGTCTCTTTTAGTTTATGAAAATTTATAGAGCTATACTCGCTCATGATTCCCAGTATTGTGTGATATGTGGAAAAATTATCTTTATTTGCTGTGATTATTTCAGTACGATTACAAGTATTGACCACGAACGCTTCATGAATAAAATCAAAGGCTGCCAAACGATTCAAAAAATTCTTATGATCATCCTCGCATTTAAAAGCAAGCTTCTCTCTCTCTGCCAACTCACAATTTTTATAGTTAAAACTTATTATCTGATAATACATTAAAAATTCCTATCTATCATCTCTTTGGCGATTGCAACAAGTTTTGGTTCGTTTTCATACGACATCAATGATACAGCTTCATCAATTAACAGTTTTGCATCCATATAGCATTTTGACAAGATGCCGTTTTTTTCCATCTCTTCAAGTATCCAGCCGGCTTCACTATCTAAGAGTGTTTTTTTGTGAAGTGATTTTAATTTTATTTTTTTTTCAGAATCTAGAACATTGTACAAATATATATACAGTAAGGTTGTTTTACCTTCGCTAAAATCATGGAGTGCCGGCTTGCCTAAAACTTCACTGCTTGATGTAATATCAAGCAAATCATCGATCATTTGAAATGCAAGTCCAAGATTTCTGCCGTAAAGTCTATAATTTTGAGCTGATTTTCCACAAAGTAATGCGGCACTCCATGCGCTTGCTTCAATGAGAGATGCCGTTTTGCCATAGATCATATCTAAATACTTATCTTTATCACAATTGAACTCTTTTGACATTTCAACATCATGAAGTTCGCCAATGCTTAGTTTTGTAACTGCGTTCGATACTATCTGGGCTATTTTACTATCAAGCATAGTGAGCTCACTAAATCCTTTTGAATATAAAATATCGCCTAGCATTATAGATATCTTGTTGCCATAAACGGCATTGATAGAAGGTTTACTCCGCCTAAGCATAGCATCGTCTATAACATCATCATGGAGTAAGCTTGCGGCATGGATAAGCTCAACGATTGAAGCAAGCTTTACTGCCTCATTCGTTTCACCTGCAATATAAAGTATCAGCTTTGCTCTAAGTCTTTTTCCGTGCGGCAATTTTCTGTACAATTCTGCTACAAATGGTTGTTCCAGCGAGCATATGTATTGCTCCAATCTTCTCTCAACTGCTTCAATCAAATTAATCCTTATCGCTTTTAGTCTATTCGCATTGTGTTACAATATTGCCGGTCAGCTCCAAAAATAAGCTGTTAACCCTGTTCTTTAAATCGTCTTCGCTTATGGCTCTCATTGCCCTAAGTGTTCTTTCAAGCTCTTCTTCTAAACCTTTGTCTTCCATAATTTTCTCTGCGACAGCAAGTCTTTCTAAAAATTTCTCAAATTCCATCTCTACGATATTTTGATTTGCATGCTTTGCTATAGAAAAATAATTATCCCTTGGCGTACTAACCAAAAAATCATCATCATCATTAAAAATATTCATTTTCCATCCTTACTATTTAGTTATCCGGTTTTATTAAAACATCGGACTCTAGTGAACTTTTTATTATAACATCTGAAACTTGAGTTTTAAATTTCAAAGCTTCAATATCTTGTTTCAACATATCATTTTCAGCTCTTAATACGCTTACATCCTGCTGTAGATCATTGACAATTTTGCTATTATAGTAAATTCTGCTTGCTAAAAAAATTTTCAACCACGCCAAAATAGTTAAAAATACCAAAAAAATCAATAATTTATACAGTCTAATTCCAAAAAACAAGTCATTATTTTTATTCACTAAAAACCCTATATACTATACATTAATTGAAGCAAAAACTCCTTAGCTTTGCACTTCTTGATCTTGGATTATACTTCAATTCTTCTAAAGTTGCGGTTATTGGTTTTTTATTGAGTAGCTTGCCCATTGAGTGATTATTCCCGCAGGTGCATCTAAAAGCCATTTCATCACATATGCAGTTTTTTGCCCATTTTGTAAACCTATTTTTTACAAGTCTGTCTTCTAGCGAATGAAATGTTATCAAGGTCACAATCTCGCCGCCATAGTGCTTTTTCTCTATAGAATCAAGTAAGCTTTCTATCTGGGAAAGTTCACCGTTTACCTCTATTCTTATTGCCTGAAAAGCCAATGTCGAAGAATTTATTTTGCCGTATCTCTGAATAACCTTCGAAATGATATTGCTTAGTTCCAATGCGCTTGTCACAGGCTTTATTGATCTTTTTTCGACAATAGCATTTGTCAACTCTCTATATTCTCTTATTTCTCCATAGTTTTTAAAGATGTATTCGAGTTTTTCACTACTATAACTGTTTACAACATCATAAGCGCTCAAAGAGGCATCTTTATCCATTCTCATA
Source organism: Sulfurovum sp. (assembly GCA_020721345.1). Lineage (GTDB taxonomy): Bacteria > Campylobacterota > Campylobacteria > Campylobacterales > Sulfurovaceae > BN30871. The sequence continues at coordinate 47,538 of DYMX01000003.1, read as the reverse complement.
TCAAGAACTTGACTGTTAAAAGAAAAACCGCGCTCAGCCTTATCAAGCTGCAACGAAGAAACTCCAAAATCGGCCAATACTCCGACTATTGGTTCTTCTTTTAGCGTAGGAAAAGTATCAGCGAATGTCCCCTTATATATAGTGTTTCTATCTTTAAAATCTTTAAGTTTTTCTTTTGAAAAATTTATAGCCTCTATATCCCTATCAATACCTATATGTTTAATGTGCGGAAACTTTTTTAACATCTCACTGCTATGACCTGCGTATCCAAGTGTACAATCAACAAAATATCCGCTTTTGATATCTTTAAAACTATTGACAACTTCGTTCAACAAAACGGGCAAATGTGGACTCTTATTCAAAGCGCAACCTTGTTATTTGATTTGATTTTAAAATTTTATCACGCAATTATATTAAATTAAATATGAATTGTATTAGTTATTTTGATATAATACCAAAAACCTAGAATTGTCAAGAGAGAAAATGGATCAAATAAAGAAAAGATTGGAAATTATAAAAATTGCAATTTTCATGTCTGACGATGAGACTATAAGGTTACAACTTTTAAAACTTGAATACTTTCAAGAAAATGAACAACTAGATAAAATTATGGATCTATTAAAACATAAAAGCTATGGTCAGGCGCAAGTTTTAATTTCAGAGTATCTAAATAATCAGGCAGATTCAAACAAGGAAAATAAAAAAGAAGACGATACGCAAAAAAACAAAGATGACAAAAAATCAATCATAGAAGAATTTGGATTACTAAAATCAAATGATGCAATCGGCAAATATACGCCTGATTCAAGCGGTCAAAATACTAAAAAAAAGAAAAGAAAAGAAAGCGCCGTATCTTATGTTACAAACTACAAAGACTTTGAGCTAAGCAGTGAAGAAATAGAAAAAATACCGACAAAAAAACAAACTATGCAAGAAATGCCGGCAAAAACCAAAGTTGACTTTTCTGACATTTTTTTATCTCTTACAAATAAAAAAGAACGCAACGAAGAGACAAAAAAAGAAGAAGAAGAATCAAAAATAACTCTTATTGAAAATACTCCTGAAATCCAAGAAGAAGTTCAAGAAGAAATCCAAGAAGAAATCCAAGAAGAGATTCAAAAAAACAATGAAACACTAGAAGGAGATCTAGAAATGTTAATTGATATAGATATAGAAACGATTAAGGTGCATAACGGTTCACCAGGCATCCAAGACTCTGAAAATAAAAACGGTAGCCTATACGACACAAAATATCCTCCTGTTTCCGATGTATTTCATAGATTTCAAAATATTGCGCTATTTCATGTTGACGACAAAAATTATACACTTCAAAAATCTGCTGCGAATTGGATGCATAGGATATCAAACTTTGGATACAAAGAGATAGAAATATTAAAAATTTCAAAATATATTCAAAGACTGAAAGAAAACAAACAAATTGATGAAGCAGTCCAGCTTACTCTTATTTGCGGCGCAACAGAATCGAGCTTGGGAAAATTGGTATTTGCAAGGGAACTGTACAAAGGCGACATATTTGAAAAAGATAATATAAAAGCATGCGAAATGACGAAAGAATTAGCGCTTCTTGATTACCCTGAAGCCTTATGTGATCTCGGTCAATACTGCGAATATGGTATCGGGACAAAGAAAAATCTTGAATATTCTTTGCATTTTTATAAAAAAGCTCATGATCTTGGGCTAGAAAGAGCAAATATTCTATACAAAAACCTAAAAAGAAAAAAAGGCTTCTTCTCATTTTTATTTAAAAGTGAGCATTGATTAAATTCAATTTTTTATTTCTACTATTGCATTATAGATTGTGTCAAATATCGTATCAATTTCATCTTTGGTTATAATAAATGGCGGCATAACATATATGGTGCTGCCTAGCGGTCGCACTAAAACTCCTCTGGATAATGCATATTCATAAATTTTCAATCCTACTCTTTTATTTATGTCATTTTCCGTAAGTTCAATTACTGCTATCATTCCTAAAATTCTACAGTTTTTTACATTTTTTAAATTATCAAATCTAGCCATATTTTTTTTCATATGCCTACTTAATTCTACATTTTTTTCAATAGTGTTTTCTTTTTCAAATATTTCCAAAGTGGCAATAGCGGCTGTACATGCCAAGGCATTTCCGGTATAACTGTGTGAATGCAAAAAAGCTTTATATTCGTTATAGTCGCAATAGAATGCATTGTAAACATTGTCTGTTGTCATCACGGCCGATAGCGGAAGATACCCGCCCGTAAGACCTTTTGACAAAGTCATAAAGTCAGGCTCGATTTCGGCATATTGACATGCAAACATTTTACCCGTCCTGCCAAAACCTGTCATTATTTCATCAACAATCAAATGAATGCCGTATTTTTTTGTCAGTTCTCTAGCTCCCCTTAAATATTCCGCATGATACATATGCATACCGCCAGCCCCTTGCACGAGAGGCTCAACAATAAAAGCAGAGATACCGCTGCCTTCTTTTTTCAAAATATTTTCCAATACCGACAGCGCATCATTGGCTGACTGCAGTGTCTGATCTTTTGGTACAGGAGTTTGAATGCACTCTAGCAAAAGCGGCTTATATGTTTTTTTATACAATTCAACATCACCGACGCTTAAGGCTCCTATCGTCTCTCCGTGATAACTATTGGAAAGAGATAAAAACAGTGTTCTTTTATCATTGACGTTAAGATGATAGTGATAACTCATTTTAAGGGCAATTTCTACTGCACTTGACCCGTTATCTGCATAAAATACCTTATTTAATCCATCAGGAGTAATTTTGACTAATTTCTCAGCTAGATCAATAGCAGGCTTATGTGTAAAGCCGGCCAAAATAACATGTTCAAGCAAATCTAATTGATTTTTTATCTTATTATTGATGTATTCATTTGAATGCCCAAAGATATTTACCCACCAGCTGCTAATGGCATCTATGTATTTATTGCCATCAAAGTCATATAAATATACGCCTTTAGCGTTTTTTATTGGGATTATAGGTATCTGCTCATGATCTTTCATTTGAGTGCATGGATGCCAAATGTATTCAATATCCTTTTGCATTAATTCTTTGTTTGAAAACTCCATAAAACTCCTGCTTAAAATCAAAAATCAAAACATTTCAATTGCACTTAATGACAAGTTGACTAAAATATTATATATTTTTTTAAATTGAAGGTAGATAAAAAATGATAAATTGGATGCAAAAACACAATAGATATTTAGTTTGGACCATTTGGATCGCAACTATTGCTTTTATAGGAGCAGGCTTTGTCGGATGGGGAGATTACAATATCGGTTTCAAAGGTGATAAAATCGCAAAAGTAGGTGAGGTAGAGATCGACAAATACAGATACCAAATGGCTTACAAATCTCTTTACGATAGATACAACCAACAGCTACAAGGCACACTTGACGATAAAAAAGCAAAAGAGATAGGAATAGAAAAACAGGCATTTGAAATTGTCAAAACACAGGCTCTTATGCTTAATCTTGCCAAAGAATATGGCATAAAAGCAAGCGACGATGAAGTAGCAAAAACATTACAATCAATAGAAGGATTTCAAACTGCCGGTAAATTTGACAAGAAAGTCTATGATCAATATCTATCTTCACAAGGTCTTAAGGCAAAAATCTTTGAAGATATTCTAAAAGACGATATTATTGTAAATAAATTGACAACGCTTTTAAAAACAAATTCATTAAATGCGGAAGACAAAGCAGTTGCTATGCCACTTGATATTTCAGATGAAGTATCATTGACCATACTAACATCAAATGATGTCAAAATAGCAATAGACGAAGAGAAGATAAAAAAATACTGGTTAAGCAATAAGAATAAATATCAAAATCCAAAAAAATTCAATGTCGAAATTGTGTGGAATATAACAAATAATATAGAGGTCACGCCTAAAGAAATAGAAGATTTTTATAAAGCCAATGCAAATAAATACAGTGGTCAAAACGGTGAAAAGTTATCAATTGATATGATGAAACCTTTTATAACATCTGAAATTCAAAAAGCAAAAGGAGAAAAAATTGCACAAAGAACCTATATAGATTTTAAAAAATCAAAAATCAAATCGGAGCAAACATTGGTCATGACCGATAAAGACCCAACTGTTCCAAAAGAACTTATAGCAGAACTTCAAAGTGCGAAAGCAGGCGATTTTATAAAACCTAAACTTTTGGGTGACAGGTATGCCACTATTAAACTTGTTTCTATCACAGAGCCGAAACCAATGACTTTCGAAGAAGCAAAAACATATATTACAAATGACTATACAAAACAAGAGCAATTAACTAATTTACAAAAATTAGCAGAAGAAAAACTCAAAAGCATTGACAACAAAACGGCTCAAAATACAATTCAAATCAATGTTAACGAAAACAAAAATATATTGACACTTAGTAACGAAGAAAGTTTACAATTTTTACAAAAACTATTGACATCAAAAAAAGAACGAGGTATAATCAAGCTATCGGACAAGGTGGTAGTTTATAGAATTATCTCACAAAAAATATCCCAAAATGGTCAAAAGGATTTGTTTTTGATTAATCAAGGTGTAAGTCAACTTAAAAATAAGGTTTTAGAGAACGGCTTGCTTAATGCATTGAATAAACAATACAGTACGAAAATTTATTCAAAAGGGATGAATCTTGAATAAAAATATTCTTGCGATTGATATCGGTTCAACAAAAATTTGTGCAATTATCGCCGACAAACTTGACGATAATCAACTGCAAATCTTAGGTCACGGTATAGTAAAATCTCAAGGAATAAAGAAGGGTTCTATGGTCAATATCGAACTTGCGTCAAAAGCGATAAAAAAAGCCGTAAGCGATGCAAAAAGAATTGCCGGAAGCAATATTGACACTACTATCGTTTCTATCTCAAATTCATACACAAAAAGTATCAACTCAAGCGGAATAGTAAATATTCCTCATAAAGATATAGGCATAAAAGAGATACGCAGAGTTTTAAATACCGCTCTGTATAATGCAAATGTTCCCAGCGAATACGAGATCATACATGTTCTTCCTTATAACTTCAAAGTGGATGACCAAGATTTCGTAGAAGATCCTTACGGCATGAATGCAACAAGGCTTGAAGCTGAAGTAAATATCATAATGACTCAAAAGTCAAATTTATCCAATCTAAAAAAAGCGGTAAAATCTGCCGGTATCGATATAGAAGATATAGTTATGAACGGTTATGCTTCTTCGATTGCAACTATCAACAGCGACGACAAAGAACTTGGGGTTGCCATAATAGATCTAGGCGGACAAACCAGCACATTGACAGTATATACCGGAAATGCAATAAGACACAGTGATTTTTTTGGAATAGGTTCTAACCATATAACAAGCGATTTATCGATTGCTCTTCATACGCCGTTGAATGTTGCCGAAGAAATCAAATTGCAATACGGCGACTTGACGGATACATCAATGGATTCCGTGGAACTTCCTATTATTGGCAATGATGATAAAAAGAGCTTAGTTTCTTTAGACATTATAAGAGATGTAATATTAGCAAGAATCGAAGAGACATTGTTAATATTAGAGAAAATGTTTGAAAAAAGCGGTCTAAAAGAAAAAGTTGGATCTGGAGTAATATTAACCGGTGGCGGTACAAATCTAAAAGGAATTAGAGATTTAGCACAATCAATTTTTTCTAATATGCCCGTCAGAATCATTTCTCCGAATATAAGTAATATCAAAGGAATGTTTGAAGAGTTGAAAAATCCTGCTTTCTCTTCCGTTATCGGTCTTCTTCTATATAAAAACGGCGAACATGCAGAATACGAGATTAACTATTCTCAAAATCTACTTCATAATAAAAAAGATGATAAAGAGAATTTAAAAGATATAAAAATTTCTAGTCAAGCAGAGGATATCAAAAAAGAAGACAATCGTTTTGTAACTTCAAGAATCCAAGAAAATGAAAAAATTGAAAAAATTTCATTGGAAGATATGACCAAAGCAGACAAGCATAGCAACAATCAAATAAATAAGGTTGTAACTTGGTTAAAGCAGTTATTTTAACAAAAGAAAGGAGAGAAGATGGAAGCTTTTGAAATTGATGTAGTTGAAACAAAATACTGCACTACAGGTGCAAAGATCAAAGTAATCGGTGTCGGCGGCGGTGGCGGAAATATGATAAATCATATGATCAAAGAGGGTGTCAAGGACATTGATCTTATAGCAGCAAACACCGACGGTCAAGCACTCGAGGGTTCTTTGGCGCCGTATAAAGTTAAACTGGGTGTCAATACCACAGGAGGACAGGGTGCCGGAATGGTTCCCGAAAAAGGCAGAGAAGCTGCGCTTGAAAGCTATGAAGAGCTAAGAAGTATCTTAAAAGGCTCTGATATGGTATTTATCTCTGCGGGTCTTGGCGGAGGAACCGGAACCGGAGCTGCTCCTGTTATCGCCCAAGTAGCTAAAGAGGTTGGTGCACTAACTGTATCTGTTGTTACTACCCCTTTTAAATTCGAAGGCAAAAAAAGATCCCTTCTTTCAAAAGAAGGATTGGAAGAACTTAAACGAGAAAGTGACTCTATTATTATCATTCCAAATGAAAAGCTATTATCGATCGTTGAAAAAAATCTTGGTCTAAAAGAGAGTTTTAAGCTAGTTGATGACATTCTTGCACAAGCAGTAAGCGGCATATCAAATGTCATTATCTCAAATGGCACAAATGATATAAATCTGGACTTTGCGGACATCAAAACTGTAATGGGTCACAGAGGCATGGCATTAATGGGAACAGGCAAAGCAAGCGGCGAAAATGCAGCTTATGAAGCAGCAAAGGCTGCGATCGAATCTCCGCTTTTAGATAACATCTCGATCGATGGTGCAAAAGGTGTATTGGTTCATTTTTACATGCATCCCGACTATCCATTGATGGAAATATCAGAAGCTATGGAAACAATACAAGAAAATGCGGATGGAGATGCATATGTTATTTTTGGAACAACGACAGATGCATCATATGCGCTAGATGAAATAAAAATTACTGTAGTTGCGACAGGTTTTGAAGAAAAAACCAAAACTCACTTGACTACAGATAAAAAAGTAGAGCCGCAAACACTTTTTAGCTCACAAACAAATGGAATAAATATACATAGAAACTCAAGCAAAATTGTAAACGGTTACAATTTGGATGATGACGACTTGTATAATGTTCCGACTTTCTTAAGAAAGCAAATGGACTAAAAAAACAAGAAACTTCCTCTTTCCTCTTATCCCATTTTGGGATAGTTTGATATAATTTCAAATCTTTACAAAGGGTTTAAATGAAATATATCAAAACATTTTCAAATACTATTTTAAGCACAACCGGTTTAGCAATATTACTCGCCTCTGGAGTCGCAGGATGTCAAGATCAAAATCAAGAACAAGAAAATAGTTCAGAAGAGAATCAAAAAAACGGCGCATTTGTCATAATAGAAGAAACAGAAAAAGGCAAATACAAAATAAAAGACGAGTATCCATCGGATGAAACAAGAATTGTTCTGCAAGAGCTAAACGGCACAGAGAAGGTTCTAACAAAAGAAGAGATGGATAAATTGATAAAAGACGAAGGCGCGAAAATAGATAATAATACTTCGAATCTGACAAATCCGAACAATAGCACAGTATCAAATGGGGGCATGGGTCTAGGTGAAGCTATACTAGCCAGCGCTGCCGGAGCTATTATCGGCTCATGGATAGGGAGTAAGTTATTTGGAAACCAAAATTATCAGCAAAATAGACAAGCGGGATACAAAACGCCATCGACATACTCCAGAAGCGTTGAAAACTTCAATAAAAAAACGAGCGTTAATGATAAAAGTAAAAATAAAAATTCCAGAAGCGGATTTTTTGGCTCAAGCAGTAGTTCATCATCTAAGAGCAGCGGCTTTTTTGGCGGATAAATATGATTGAATTGCGACAAGTTAAAGAAATTGATAAAAAATACCTAGAATCACTTGGTTTTTTTTGGCACACAGACAGCGATAACAGCAACTATATATCAGATGAGATAATCGCAATTTCAGAGCAAGAGGCTTTATCTTTTGAAAATGCGGCAAATGAACTTTACGATATGTTTATAAAAGCAGGGCAATACATCATAGACAATAACCTTTTTCATGATATAGGCATACCGTTCAATCTTATAAACACCATAAAACTATCTTGGGAAAACGATGTGCATTGGCATTTATACGGGAGATTTGATCTTGCAGGTGGAATTGACGGTCTGCCTATAAAACTGCTTGAATTTAATGCAGATACGCCAACATCGTTATTTGAAACTACTATAATTCAATGGGCGATACTTAAATATAACGGCTTAGAAGAAAGTTTACAATTTAACGGCATATATGAAGCACTTGTTGATAATTTCAAAAGAATTGTAACCATAGATAGCGATATTGATAGATTTGATCATCTCTATGAAGGATGGAAATTTTTATTCACATCCATTAGGGGCAATATCGAAGAAGAAAACACCGTGAGGTTATTGCAGCATATTGCCTCAAAAGCCGGTTTTAAAACCAAGTTTGCATTTGCAGACGAGATAGACTTTTCCAAAGAAGACGGCATTGTTTTTGAAGATGAAAATTATGAACTTTGGTTCAAGCTTATTCCATGGGAAATGATAGCTATAGAAGAACCGGACCTTGCTATGCTGCTAGAGCAGATAATACAAAATGAAAAAGCGATAATCTTCAATCCCGCATATACACTGCTTTTTCAAAGTAAAGGTATCATGAAAATATTATGGGATCTTTATCCAAATCATCCCCTACTTTTAAAAACAAGTTTTGAGCCGATTGCAAACCATAAATATGTAAAAAAACCTATATTCGGAAGAGAGGGCGGAAATGTTTCTATCATAGATAATGACGGTGATATATTAAAATCAAATGACGGTGAATATGAAAACTATAAAATGGTTTATCAAGAATATGCGCAGTTGGCCAAAGATATGAATGGCAATAGCTATCAGGCCGGCACATTTTATGCTTACGAAGCGTGCGGCTTAGGTTTTAGAAAAGGTGAGGAGATAATAGACAACTATTCAAAATTTGTTGGCCATATCGTAAAATGATGAGTTTTTACTCATCTTCAAACTCCTCTTCCTCTTCAAATTTTAATATATTTAATTCTATAAAAAAGAAACATATTATCCATAAAAATGCATCATAAAAATCAAAGAACTCTCCATCTATCCACCACAATACCGCCACCATAAAGAGGATGCCGTAAAGTATTACTTTTAATATATTTCTTATAATCCATTCTGTTCTATAATATTTACCTGGGAAATAAACATCATATTCAATCAAAATAACAGCCAATAGCCAAGTGATAGCATTATACATATCAAGTTTGCCCTTTTCTTTAATATACTCAGGTGTCGTATAATCATAAGCGCTATAGATGACAAATATATACGCTATCATTGTTAATGCAAAGATCAGCCTCTTTTCATGTACTGAAATATATGGTTTGTTTAATTGAGTGGTTTCCCATTCGAACAGCATAAGCAAAACCAGCCATGCCAAAGATTCTATACCTTCCGTGATTGTTTGAGTTTTAAAGAATATCATCATATTGATAAACAATAAAAAATACACGCTCCATTTGAAATATGGATATGTTTTGGCTATTATTGAGTTATTTGAAAATACAAACATATATCTATCCTCTATTGTTACAATCCACACTTATGATATCTTCAGTATCAAGATTGAATGCTGTCAATTTTCCGCCCCAAACGCATCCCGTATCTAGCACGATAACATTATCGTCTTTATAAAATCCTAAAGTTGACCAGTGTCCAAATACTATCTTTTTATCTACATTTTTTCTATTTTCAACTTTGAACCAAGGCTTTGTTTTTTCTAAAATTTCGTCGCTTATCGGACAACTTTTATTTTCTAATTCTAGACCGCCGTCAGGAAAGCAATACCTCATTCTCGTAAATGAACTAAAAGCATAAGCTTCATTGTCGCTAGATGACTTATTGTAGTGCTGAATGCACTCTTTGTTGTTTAGTTTATCAATTAGCCAATTTTTTGCGTCACTGCCTTGCAGTTTTTCCTGCAAGATATCATTCCATTTCTTAGCATCATCCAAATCAAATAATGGCGCGATTCCTGCGTGAGACATGCAATAGTTGCTATTTTTATCAATATATAAAAATGGAAGCGTTCTAAGCCACTCAATATAGTCATCAACTTTTAAAGACTTAAGTATCGGCTCTATAAAAACATTGGTTTTTTTTATACCGTAATATGCTGCAATAAGAGTTATATCATGATTGCCCAAAACTACTTTGATGCTATCCCTGTGTCTATAAACATATTCCAGCGTTTCGAGGGAACTATTTCCGCGATTAACCAAATCCCCCACAAGCCAAAGCTCATCATTACTTGGATTAAAATTGATCTTTTCAAGCAATGCCATAAAAGAATCAAAGCATCCTTGCAAATCACCGATAGCCCATCTCATATTTTTAGCAGCTCTTTGTACTTTTCAATTTTTTGCAAAAGCGACATCTTGGCATATGCAGCTGACGGTGACGGCAAATAACATCTATCGATGTCAAGATGTCCAAAATGATGTTCAAAAAGAGCCTGTGACTTTTTGCCGGTAAATGCAATTTTTGTTATACTTGGATAAAGTTCTAAAAACCCTGCTATATCATTTACATTTTCATTTTCTATAGAACTGTCAAGTGAATTTTCTCTATTACAGATTTTTATCATATCCCAAAGTGCAATTTTATTCTCTTTCAATAGCCATATCTTTTGATCTCTGTTGTTTACGGGATAATTGGCAACTTCTGATATAATCTTCCAAAATTGATTTTGAGGATGAGCATAATAAAATCCATTCTCGAAAGATTTGATGCTAGGAAAAGAGCCGAGTATTAAAACTTTAGAATCTTTAAAAACTATAGGATTAAAAGGATGTGCGACTTCTATCATTCTTATTTAAGGGCCTTACTGTAATTTCTCACCAACACCACAAGAAGTCCAAAAGCATAAATTTTAAAATTTATCTCAGACCCCTTATGCATATTGATAAAGGCTTGCGTTTTTGTCGCCTCTTCTCCGGCTTGTTGCCATAGAACAATATCCGGTATATAATAATACGAAAACATTAAACCCGTAGCAATAGCCAAAAAAGCGCCTATCAAGGTCAGCGTATCTCTTTCTCCCATTTTATATTTATATCCTTCATATAAAACAACAAATACAACGCTAAGTGTTACGATGTAAGATAATTTTATAAAATTTTGCGTCATTATCATTCCCTCTTGGTATTGAGAGAGAATCTTTGTCCCGAATATGCTCTGGGTATCAAAAATAACAGGAGCAACCACAGCTCCTGCATATATGGCTGCGCCTAGTGCAGCCGATAAAAATATAAAATATATCATTGTAATGTTTCTAAAAATTGTTTGCATTTTTTTCCTTTAAAATTTTATTATAAATCCTCTGTCCAATCTAGCTAAATCGGTATAGAATTTTACACTATTTACATTAATTTGCTTTAAATATTCACCGATAGGGTATTTTTGGTCATACCCCATTTCGCATGCTAAAAATTTTACTTTTTTTATTTTAGCCAAATCAATTATCTCTTTTAATAGCTCATCTCCGACAACACCGCCAAAAAGCGCCTCTTTTGGCTCAAAATCAATAACGTTTTTATCTAGTATAAAATCATCTGCTATATATGGGGGATTGCTTACTATCATATCAAAATCAACTTCTACATCATCAAGTAAATTTGTATGAATTAATTTTATTTGATCCTTTAATCCAAAATGTTCAATATTTTTTTTAGCGATCTCTAGAGCACTTTTGGATATATCCGTTGAGATTATTTTAAGATTTGGAAATTTTCTAGCAAGTACGATAGAAATTGCGCCGCTTCCTATTCCTATCTCAGCAATAGTCGTTATTTTTTCTTGCTCGATTATGCGAGAAACCTCATCTATTAAAAGTTCTGTTTCCGGACGAGGAATCAAAACGCCCTGCTCCACAAACAAATCTATATCATAAAAACTTACGCTATTTACTATGTACTCATAAGGCTCGCTATTTTTACGTCTAGCTATAATGTCTTTAAACGTTTCAATATTTTTAACATCAGTCTCTTCGTTTGAAAACAGAAAAACTTTTTGACAATTTAGGTGATGGCAAAGAAGCAATTGCGCTTCAAAAACCGGTCTTTCGCAAATTAGCGCCAATTCATTTGATGCCCAAAGAATAGCTTCTTTTATATTCATTGTTTTATAAAATCTGTAATTTTAAATTTATCATCGTTCTCTTTATTTTCATTATATCCTAGTGCTTTAAGCCTCTCTAGGATTGGCGGATGGGAATAGTAGAAAAAAATATATATCGGGTGTGAACGCGGAAAAGATTTATTTTCTTTGACCAGTTTTAAAAGAGCGGATGAGAGATTATCTTTACTGCTCATACTGCTGCCGTATTCATCGGCTTTATACTCATGCTTACGGCTAAAAAAACTTATTATCGGCATCCAGACAAAAGTCACAAGAGGCAATACCATCAGCATAAATGTTAGTTTAACTCCGGCAATAGGCGCTGTGTGCATTTTACTAAAAATATTTTCAGGCAAATTTCCAAGCATAAAAAAGATTATAAACATAAGTATAGTCATAAGAATAATATTTTTCCAGATATCGCCATGTATAAAATGTCCAAGCTCATGACCAAGAACCGCTAAAAGTTCATTATGGTTGAGTTTTTCTAGCAATGTATCAAAAAGAACTACTCTTTTACTTCTCCCTACGCCTCCAAAATAAGCATTTAGCCTACTGTCTCTTTTACTTGCATCCATGACAAAAATACCGTTTGCCTTCATGCCGGATCTTTCCATAAGGGCTTCTATTTTTATCCTTAGTTCTTGGTCGGCAAGCGGCGAGAATTTATTGAAGATCGGCGCTATTACGGTCGGATATATAAAATTGATGAGCAAAATAAGGATTATAACGAAAATAAATGCATAGAACCACCATAATTCAAAACTATTTACTATCCAAACAAGCAATGATATAATGCCGAGACCAAATGTCAGAAACAATGAAATGCTTTTTATTTGGTCAATCAAAAAAATCTTTGGTGTTGTTTGTGTAAAACCGTATTTTTGATCTACGACAAAAGTTTGGTATATGGATATAGGCAAAGTTAGTATATAGTCTATTGCAAAATATCCTGCCATAAAAAGTAAACTTTGTTTAAAAGGAGTATCAAGCATATCGCTTGAAATTTCATATAAAAACCCAAACCCGAAAATAACCCACCATAAAAAAAGCAGATATTCTAAAAAATGTGAAAATAGAGATATTTTTTCTTTTTCAATAGAATAATTTGCAGCCGCTCTATATTCGTCCATTCCTATCAATACGGGCTCTTTATCTCTTTTGGATATTATAAACCCTAGCTGCATTACAGAAATATAAACTTTTAAAGCAGTATATATAGAAAAGAGTGCGATCAACACTTCAAGCATTAAATAGCCTTTTTTATTTGAAATATACCGAGTTTGGCTTAAAAGTCTCTTTTGTGTATAATGCGAAAAAAATTAGGAGATTTTTTGGCTTTAGTCGATTTGTTTGGAATTAAAAAACAGTATGATCTCAAAATCTTGCTTGATGATGTAGATTTTCATCTAAATGAGGGTGAAAGAGTTGCTATAGTAGGACAAAATGGGTGTGGTAAATCTACACTAATGAAAATCATATCATCCGAAGAAGAGCCAAATGACGGTAAAAAGGTCATAAATGGAAATATCCAAATAGAGATACTTTCCCAAAACCCAAAATTCAAATCAAATGTTACAACAAAAGAAGCCATAGAGCTTGAACTCACCGAACTCTATAATGCAAAAAAAGAGTATGATGAGATCAGTTTAAAATTGGCAGATGACTTTAATAACAAAGAACTGCTTGAAAAACATTCACGCCTTGCAAATTTTTTAGATCATCATAACGCTTGGAGTTTGGATGATAAAATAGAAAGAGTTTTGAGAGAGTTTCATCTAAAAGAGTATGAAAATAGACTCGTCTATTCGCTTTCAGGCGGAGAACAAAGAAGGGTAGCTTTAGCCGGATTGATACTAAAAAAACCTGATATACTGCTTCTAGACGAGCCCACTAATCATCTTGATGTATATATGGTTGAATTTTTGGAGGAGATGTTATTAAAAGAAAAATTTACGCTTCTTTTTATATCACATGACAGATATTTTATAGACAATATCGCCACAAGGGTTATCGAGATAGAAAATCATAAGCTAGTCAGCTACAATGGTGGCTATCAAAATTTTTTACACTTAAAAGAGCAGAGACTAAAATCACTTCAAAAAGGTCATGAAAATCTACTAAAACTCTTAAAGCAAGAAGAAGAGTGGCTTGGAAAAAGCGTAAGAGCAAGAGAAAAAAGAAATCAAGGAAGAAAACAGAAAGTTTTTGAACTTAGAGATAAAGCCAAGTCAAACCCGTCACTCATAAGAAAGATCACTCTCGAGCTAGAACGGGAAAAAAAGCACTTCAACAGAGAAGATAGCGTATCGAGAAAAAAAATGCTGTTTGAACTCCATAATATTTCATACTCTCTTCCAAATAGAAAACTTATTGAGAATTTTAGCTACAGAATACTTCAGCGTGATAAGATAGCGATCGTTGGACCAAACGGAGCTGGAAAATCCACGCTTATAAAGCTGATATTGGGAAAACTTGAGGTGGACAGCGGAAGTATAGACAGAGGTGATTTCACTATAGGTTACTTTGACCAACACAGAGATATGTTAAACGATGAGCATACTCTTATAGAAACATTTTGTCCAAATGGAGGCGATACGATCGAAGTAAACGGTCACAATATGCATGTATACGGATATTTAAAAAGCTTTCTTTTTCCAAAAGAGTATTTAACTCAAAAAATAGGAATGCTTAGCGGCGGAGAGAAAAATAGAGTAGCTCTTGCGCTATTGTTAGCCAAGAAGGTTGATTGTCTTATTTTGGATGAGCCTACAAATGATCTTGATATCCAAACCATTACCATCCTAGAAGACCGGCTTATCAATTTTAGCGGCGCCTTGCTTGTGGTTTCCCATGATAGATATTTTGTCGATAAAGTTGCTTCAAAACTTTTGATGCTAAAAGGAGACGGCAGTATAGAGGAATCATACCAATCTTACAGCGAATATCTTGCTATCGAGAAAGAGATAAAAGAGCTTGATTCTCTTGATAAAGAGATAGCAAAGCCGGATGACAAAGTACAAAAAAATGAAATTAAAATCAAAACAAAAAACAAACTAAGCTATAAGAAACAAAGGGATTTTGACTCCTTGCCAAAAGAGCTTGAAGAGCTTGAAGCAAAACTTGATGAAGTTAGAAAATGCTTAGGCAACCCTGACTGCTATGGCCAAAAAGGACTAAAAGAGCTTACGGATGTATTGGAAATTACGCAAAATTTATATGATGAAAAAAGCGAGAAGTACCTAGAACTTTGGGAACTTTATGAGTCTCTAAATAGTTGAACTACCAATATATCACAACACTTCGCCTCCCCCATCTAAGAGCTTTGATCCTATCAAGCCCCATATAGATATCTATATGTTTTCTATATCTTTTGTTCATCTTATCTCTAACGGTATAATACCCGTCAAGTCCGCCTATTCTTATCTTACTTCCATTTGTTAAGCCATATTCTCTTATCAAATCATTAGACACTGCCACTATGTGCATACCTGGAGAAAATCTATGCCCCCATGCCCCAATAAAAGGACTTCCATCCGTTTGGCTTGCATGCGATGTATAAGCAGACGCAATAACCCTAAGCTGGTTACCTTCAGGCATAGAAATAATTTTTTGTTCTAACTCTATTTGTTTTTTGACAATTGTTGCTTTTTGGTTTTCAATTTCATCTATTTTATTTTGAGATATTGGCATAACAATCTCTTTGCCTACAGATAATACATCAAAATCAACCTCACGATTCAATCTTTGTATCTCACCTTGCGCTACACCGAATTTTTTAGCGATTCCGCCCAATGTATCACCCTTTTTAACCTTGTATGTACTCTGGAAACTGACAGGAAATTTGATATTTTCTTTTATGGTGATGTAGTCCAATTGGTTTTTATTGATTTGATTTTTGTTTGTTTGGGTAACTAAAAATATTTTTTTTGCTGGATTTATATCGTTATTATTTTGAATATTTTTTTTTGCTTTTGGAGTAGTTTTACGAGTTGATTTTGTTTTTTTATAGGTATTGTTAACTTCAGATAAACCCTCAGTTATGTTTTTCATAGCCGAACCATTACTATCCTGAACGCACTGAGCAACACCTAAAAAAAGCAAAAAAACCGAGATCATAAAAAACAAAATCTTTCTCATGATACTCCTTTAAAGAATTATAAAATAGTAAGAATGTTATCCTTTATACTATTTTTATCTATTACTTTATCATGTACTATAGGCTTTTTAAACAATCCTATAACCATATCGGGTATTTTCAAGTTAGTTTTTTTACTAACCATTTCAAGTGCTTTTAAATCTGCTTTTGCATCCATACCGAGCGCTTTGGCAACAGTAGGACTAAATTTTGTCCATTCAGCTGTTGAATATATCACTGTTGGCAAATTATGTTCTCTTAGTGTTCTATAAGCTCTAATACAAGTTGCTGTATGCGGATCCATGATATAATCTTTCTTGGCATACTCACCTATAACATCCAAACACTCTTCATCGGTTGAGTACGAAGCATCAAAATCTTTTCTTATTTCATTTATCTCATCTTCGCTCAAATGATATTTCCCGCTGCTTGCAAGTTCGTCCATAAGTTCTTTTGTTCTTTTATCGCCAAATTTATCGTACAGTATTCTCTCGACATTGGAACTTTTCAATATATCCATTGCAGGTGATATGGTTTGGATCAGATGTCTAGTAGTAAGATCATACGCTCCTTCTTTTATCCAATCGGTTAATATATTGTTCCTATTTGATGTTATCAATATTTTTTCTATAGGCAAACCCATTTTTTTGGCATAATATCCACCCAAAGCATTACCGAAATTTCCACTAGGAACAACTATGTATATTTGTTCCCCAAGTTTTATTTCTCCACTTTTAACAAGTTCGATATAGCTATATATATGATATATTATTTGAAAGATTATTCTTCCGAAATTTACGGAATTAGCCGCACTTAATTCTATATTTTTATCTCTTAATGCGTTATTGAACTCGTCTGACGCAAGAAGATTTTTAAGCGCGTTTTGCGTATCGTCAAAGTCTCCGATCACTCCAAATACATGCAGATTTTTTGCATCCTCCGTTACCATTTGAAGTCTTTGAACATCACTTGTTCCCCCATTGGGATACAAACAGACAACCTGTACGTTTGATTGGTTTTTAAATGTTTCCAAAGTTGCCGGTCCGGTATCTCCGCTTGTTGCTGCCATAATTAAATAGTTTTGATCTCTTTTTGCGGCCAATGAACCCAGAATGTACCCGAAAGGCTGCAATGCCATATCTTTAAATGCGCGAGTCGGTCCGTGATACAGCTCGCTAACAAAACAATTATTTTCTATCTTACTAAGCGGAACAGGGTTTGAAGCATCATCATATAGATCATATCTGTCAAGCGCTTGCTTTAGGGTTTCATCGTCTATGTCTATTTCGCATATTTTGAGAAAATCAAATGCCAACTCTTTATAAGAACTATTTTTGTGTTTTGTTAAAAAATCGCTATCAATCTTTGGGAGTTCGCTGGGCACATATAGTCCTCCGAAGCTACCGCTCGGAGAGAGGATAGCCTCCGAAAATGTAACAGTTAACGGCTTTTTACCGTCATTGCCTCTAGTTTCTACAAACTGCATTATTGACCTTTTAATCTTTTATACCATCTGATACATTCTCAAATTTTAGGCAAAGCCTAAAATTAGGTCTTCAGCAGACAGCTCACGCGACTAGTCGCTCTTTTATCCTATATATTAGAATATTAAATTATACCATTTTTTGCTTGATTTAGTGATTTCAAATAACTATAACTCTATATAAGTCCCTACGCCGCTGCTTGTTAGAATCTCCAAGAGTAATGAATGCTCCACTCTTCCATCAATGATATGAGCCCTGCTTACTCCGCCATTTAGTGCTTCTATACATGCGTCAACTTTTGGCACCATACCGCCGTAAATTGTTCCGTCAGCTTTTAACTCTTTTGTCTTTTCCACCGTAAGCCCCGTTAAAAGTTGTCCGTCTTTATCCAAAACACCAGCTGTATCTGTCAGGAAAAGCACTTTGTTTGCTTTTAGCGCAACTGCTATTTTACTTGCTGCAAGGTCCGCGTTTATATTAAACCCCGGATGCCCTACGCTGCTGCTTCCGGCAATCGGAGCAATTACCGGCACAAATCCGTCATCTATAATGTCGTCGACAAGTTCAGTATTTACATGTTCAATTATGCCTGTATAGCCAAATTTTTCAAAGTCTTTTGGACGCGCATCTAAAAAATGACCGTCTTTTCCGGAAATTCCTATAGCTTTAGCGCCTTGAGTGTTTAGCAATGAAACTATCTCTTTGTTGATCTCTCCGCTTAGAACCATCTCTACAACCCTCATAACATCTTTTGTTGTTACTCTTTGACCGTCGATAAATTCAGTGCCGAGACCAAGCTGAGAAAGCAGATCCGTAATAGTTTTTCCGCCTCCGTGCACTATAATAGGCTTAAGTCCAACATAATGCAATAGCACTACATCTTGAGCAAATTGCATTTTTAGCTCATCACTTGTTTGTGCAGCGCCTCCATATTTAATGACTATTTTTTGATTTTGAAATTTTTTTATATAAGGCAATGCGTCTAGAAGAGTTTTTACAACTTCAATATTTTGTTTCATTTCTCATATCCTTTTATATATTTATCTACTTTGTCTACAATGCTTTGTTTTATTTCTAATTTTAGCCGCATTTTAGAGATCGGCAACTTAAAACCATCCATCTTGACTGCATCTTTTTGGGTAACAAGCAAACTTGTAGCGCCGTTTCGTGTAAGCAATTGCTTAAGTTCTTCTTCTTTAAAATATGAATGATCGTCAAAATAGTATTTTTTTATAGCTCCGGCAGGTAAAAATCTATCTAGCCTTGCAGGATTTGCTATGGCGGTTACCAACACCATGGAAGGCGTAAGGTCTTCAAAAGTTACGACTCTTTTAAAATCAATATTTTCTCTTGCGGCAATATCAGCTTTTTTTTCATAAAAGATCAATTCCCTAAACGGTCCGCTTGGAATCGGCAAATAGTTTGTTATCTTATTTGGACTTAGGATTATTTCAAACTTTTCTATATTTACCTGATTAAAACCATCATCTAAAAAAATCACTTTTGCGCCATTAGCTTTAGCAAACTCTATAGCCTCTTGTCTATTCTCGCTTACTATAACATTACTATTTTTTATTGATTGCGCTATCAAAAAGGCTTCATCACCGCAAGTCTGAACATCTACAAGCATTTTGCCGTTCTTGCTGACTTGAACTAGCCCTTTGCTTTGCCTGCCGTAGCCTCTGCTGATTATATACGATCTTTCATATTTTGATGCAAGCTCTATGATAAAAGGCGTTTTTCCCGTTCCTCCGACTTGCAAGTTTCCTATACTGACTATAGGTATTTCAAAATTTTCCCTGATCGACAAAAATCTCCGAATAACCATAAAAATAGTCCACAAAAACGACAATGGCAAAAATAAAACTATTAAAAAATAGTGATACCATTTCGTATCAAACCAAATCGCTTCAAAAAACCTTGACATCATTAAATATACGAGGTTGCAATTTTTTCTACCGCTTCAATGACTTTATATACCTCATCATCCCCCATACCGGCGTAAAGCGGTAAACAAAGAGTTTTTTGGTAAATCCCAAGCGCTGCAGGAAAATCAAACACTCTAAGAGAATATTTTTTTCTATAATAATCTGTAAGATGCAGCGGCATATAGTGAAGTCCTACTTCAATTCCTGCATGCTTTAGCTCTCTTGCGAAATGATCTCTGTTTTTATCTATCTCAACAAAAAAATACAATATGTTGTCATGCGCTATATTTGTAATTATTCTAACTTGCTTCAAGCTGCCTAGAGATTGAACATATTTTGAAGCTATTTCATGTCTTCTTGTTTTTTGAGCTTCATTAGTCTCCAATCTATCAAGGCACACCGAGGCAACGATGTCATTCATTGCGTATCTCCATCCTATATCTATCGTATCGTAGAGATAATTTACTTCGCATTCGCTCTCATCGCACTGTTTTACTATGCCATGATTTCTAAGAAGCTTTGCTCTTTCAAATAGCTCTTGGTTATTTGTAGTAAACATACCGCCTGAAATAAAATCCTTATACACGTGCGGAGCAAATGAAAATATTGTTATATCAGCATCGGTTGAACCTAAAAATTTCCCGTTATACTTTGAACCCATTGCATCGGTTGCATCTTCAATGATCTTGACATCATACTCTTTTGCCAAAGAGTATAATTTGCCCAAATCAAATCCATCAACACCCATATGATTGAGTATTACTGCTCTAAGTTTTTTATTTTTATGTTCTTTTAGCGTAGCTTCTAATTTTTTGAGATCTATCATATAGCTTTGGGTGTCACAATCTATAAAAATAGGCTCTGCATCAAAATGTCTAACAACCTCGGGTACATCCACATAAGCATTTACGCTGCATATTACCTTGTCGCCTCTTTTTAGATCAATGGCGCACATTGCTAAATGCAAAGCCGAAGTGCCGCTCATGGTTGAAAGAGAATGTTTTATATCGAACATATCCGAAAATTTTACTTCCAGCTCTTTTGCTTTTGCATGATTTAAACACTCTAATAAATCAATATTCGTATTGGATACATACGGCTTATAAAAAGATATAAAATTTGTCGAGTCCATCAAAACTCCTTTTGTATAACTTAAACGATATATTTTACTATATTTTTTAAAAAATTAATATTTTTTTGGGAAATTATTTTAAAAAAACTTCATCCAATATAGCATTAACAAACTCATTTGCTTTAAACTCTATCAAATCGTCAGGTTTTTCACCTGTCCCGATATAGAAAATCGGCAATTTTAACTCATTTGCTATACTAAACACTGAACCGCCTTTTGCAGTACCGTCCAATTTTGTTATGATAATCCCGTCTATGCCTATCATTTCATTAAATGCTTTTGCTTGATTTATAGATGAATTTCCCTGCGTGCCGTCGAGTATCAATATTTTTCTATGGGGCGCGCCATCCATTGCCTTATTTGCAATGCGTACCATTTTTTGAAGTTCGCCTGCTAGATTCGTTTGAGTATGGAGCCTTCCTGCAGTATCTATGATAACATTGTCTATATTTTTTGAAATCGCAGAAGCTATCGTATCATACACAACGGCTGAGGGATCATGCCCTTGTTGAGTGGATATTATCGGAATTGAAAGTTTATCTGCCCATAAAGAGAGCTGCTCTATCGCCGCCGCTCTAAATGTGTCGCCGGCGCCAAGCATTACGCTTTTACCATTTTTTTGATACATTTTTGCCAATTTAGCAATAGTAGTTGTCTTTCCTGCTCCATTTACACCTATAATCATTTCAACAAAAGGTTTAGAATCGCTATTTTTACGCTCAACACTATACCCAAAAAGCGAGATCAGTGAATTGTATGCCTGAACCCTATTGACTGATGACGGAAGTTTATCAACTAGTGACTCAACCAACCCATATGATACATCGGCTTCTAAAAGCAACTCTTCAAATGCATCCCTAGATATCTCTTTTTGTTTTTCCGGAACAACATCAACAATCGTTTTAGTTGTTTTTCCTAGTGCTTTTTTTAAAAAATCAAACATTCTTCACGCTCTTTTACTAAGTCTTTATATATTATACTATTTGTGTTATAATAAATCTCTTTAAAAAACTTCTATTTAAGATTTTATACGCAATGACAAAAAACGATTTTAAAAACAGATTCAGGTGTGAAACCATACAAAAACTTCAACTTGAGTCAAAAAAGATTAACACGATTACAAAAGATAAAAAGATCTCGGATCAAATCTACAAGCTTGCCAAAAAGGACAAGTTTAAAACAATTATGGTTTATATACCGCTAAAATTGGAAGTAGATATAAACACTCTTATCTCAAAGCTCAGACGAGAAGGCAAAACTATTTTGGTTCCTTTTATGGAAGGTAAAAGTTTTAGACTGGTACAATACAGATTGCCGCTTAATAAAAAAAAGTTTGGCATAAAAGAACCTAAAAATTCGTATAAATTTAGAAAAAAGAATATTGATCTAGCCATTGTGCCAATAGTCGGAACCGACAATACACTCAGACGAGTAGGTTTTGGAAAAGGTATGTATGATAGATTTTTTGAAAAAGAAAAAAAATATATAAACTATACACTATTTATTGCAAGGAAACTTTTTATCAGCAAGCATTATATAACCGACAACCACGATATATCTGCTGATATGATAATCACATAATAGAATTGTAATTGGTGTATGTTCAAAAGGACATATAATGATATCGATAAGCATAGGATTATTGCTTGGGCTGATAACAGGCTTTGCTTTGGCATATTTATTGCTAAGCAAAACGGCCGTAAAAAGATTTGAATATATAGAAGCGCAAGCAAAGGCAAAAGCAAAGGTTATTGAAAGCGAATCTCACATTTTGCTTGAAGAGGCTAAAGTTGCTATCAAAAAAGAAGAACTTAGATTTGAAAAAAAAATAAATCACAAAATGTCGGATATTGAAAAATTGCAAAATAATATCGATCAGCAAAAAAGCGATTTAAATAATTTCGAGGACAAACTGAGCAAATTCTCTCAATATTTGGAAAATAAAGAAAAGAAATTGGAAGAACTTGAAATTGAGAAACAAACGGCAATAGATAAAAATTTGCAAATCTTATCAAGTCCAGCGTCACTCACGCAGTCCGAAGCAAAGGCATATATATTACAAGAGGTCGAGAAAAAATCGAAAAATGATATCGCTTCCATTGTTAGAAAGTATGAAAAGATCGCTAAAGAAGAAGCAGAAAAAAAGGCAAATTATATATTGGCGCAAGCAACCACTAGATATGCCGGAGAATTTGCAGGAGAAAGGCTTATAAATATAGTAACACTCCCGACAGATGAGCATAAGGGCAGGATCATAGGCAAAGACGGAAGAAATATAAAAGCTATGGAGATGCTTTTGGGTGTCGATATCATTATAGACGAAACACCAAATACTATAATCGTAAGCGGTTTTAATCTATATAGAAGAGCGATTGCGACAAGAGTTATAGATATCTTGGTCGAAGACGGCAGAATACATCCCGCAAGAATAGAAGATGTTTTTGAAAAAGTAAATCAAGAGTTTGAACAAAAGATATATGAAGAGGGTAAAAATATACTAATGGGCCTAGGGCAGCCTCCTATGCACGAAGAGCTTATTAAAATGCTTGGGAAATTAAGATATCGTGCCAGCTATGGTCAAAATGCGCTTGCACATACGCTAGAAGTTGCAAATTTGGCAATGATAATGGCTGCAGAGATGGGCGGAGACGAAAAACTTGCTCAACGCGCAGGACTTCTGCATGATATAGGCAAGGCATATACTCAAGAGCTCGGCGGTTCGCATGTTGAGATCGGAGCTGAACTCTGCAAGAGATACAACGAAAGCCCCGTTGTTATTAACACCATATATGCACATCACGGGCATGAAGAGCCAAGCAGCATAGAGAGTGCTGCAGTGTGTACTGCGGATGTATTAAGCGCATCTAGACCAGGAGCAAGACGAGAAGTTCTGGAGAGTTTTACCAAAAGAGTAAAAGAACTTGAAAATATCGCATTATCAAAAGAAAATGTAGAACATGCATACGCTATAAATGCTGGCAGAGAGATCAGAGTAATAGTAAATGCAAAAAAGGTGGGGGACAATGAGGCGATCATGCTAAGTAAAGATATTGCCAAAGATATTGAAGCAAATGTACAATACCCTGCCGAGATAAAAGTAAATGTCATTAGAGAAACAAGGGCTGTGAGCTTTGCAAAATAATGATTATTAAATTTAATGTTGTATATAATACTTTTTATAATTTTTTGGAGGTCTTATGAGTAACTGCGATAAGATAAAAGCGCATATGTTTATGGAAGAAAAATACGAAAGAATGAGTTTGTCTTATGGAAATGATGAGCAGATCAAAACACAGATTTTAGAATCGATCGAAAAGATAAAAAAAGAAACATCTTTAGATCCAACAATAATTGAAAGAATGTGTGATAAATATCCTGAAAGAAACACTATATCCGTAGAATGCGAATATGATGACAATAGGGTTTGCGGCGAATTTTTCACAAAACTCTTAAAAGAACTAAATATTGATAAATGCGAGAGTGATATATGAAAAAATTTCTTATTTTAACTCTTTGTATCCTTGGTCTTACATTTGCACAAGCAAAAGAGGCGGCAAAGCCTGCCGCAAATATCAAGCAGCAAAACAACATGGTCGTCCTTGAAACAAATGCAGGCAAGATAGAATTGAAAATGTACCCTGGTATTGCCCCTCTCGCTGTTAAAAACTTCACCACACATGCAAAGAACGGTTATTACAACAATCTAATATTTCACAGGGTGATAAAAGGCTTTATGATACAAGGCGGAGATCCAACGGGAACAGGTATGGGCGGTGAAAGCATCTGGAAAAAAGATTTTAAAAATGAATATGGCAAAAATATAGTTTTCGACAGACCGTATCTGCTTGCGATGGCAAATGCCGGACCAAATACAAACGGAAGCCAATTTTTCATAACTACTGCGCCTGCGCCATGGTTAAACGGCGGCTATACAATCTTTGGAGAAGTTATAGCGGGAAAAGAAGCTGTTAGAAAGATAGAAAATGCCAAAACTTCTCCTGAAGACAGACCATACTCAAAACAATTTATCAAAAAAGCATACATAAAATAGATGCAAAATCTTGACTCCATTAGAGAAGAGAGGCTTGGGTGGCTTAAGCATAAAAATGTTGCGCACATCATAGAAGAGCTCAAAACCCTTCCGGATGTTGAGGCAAATGTTAAAATCGGTGATATAATTACTTTCTCAATTCCTGATATCACTGCAGAATTAAAAGAACAAATAGAAAAAATCGCAAAGCTGCTAAAACCTTGGAGAAAAGGACCCTTTAAGATAAATGAACTTTTCATTGATACGGAGTGGCAAAGCTTTATCAAATACAATCTCTTAAAGCCACACTTTGACCTCAAAGATAAAATAGTAGGAGACATCGGCTGCAACAACGGATATTATCTTTTTAGAATGCTAGAACAAAATCCAAAAAAACTTGTAGGTTTTGATCCTTCAAATCTATTTTTTGCTCAATTCTCATTTTTAAACCATTTTGCAACAAGCAATATAGTATTCGAGCTGCTTGGCGTTGAGCATGTCGGTATGTATGAATACAAATTTGATATTCTTTTTTGCCTTGGTGTTTTATATCACAGAAGCGACCCCGTAGCAACACTAAAATCGTTGTATCAAGGGTTAAACTTGGGTGGTGAACTTATACTCGATACATTTATCATTGACGGGGAAGAAGATATCGCTTTGACTCCAAAAGATAGATATTCAAAAATCCCGAATGTATATTTTGTTCCAACGGTAAATGCTCTAAAAAATTGGTGCTACAGAGCAGGTTTTAAAGAGGTTGAGCTTCTTGAGATAAAAACCACCGATATAGAAGAACAGAGAAAAACCGAGTGGATAGATTCTCAAAGTTTAGAAGATTTTCTAGATCTAAACGACAACAACCTGACGGTCGAGGGCTACCCCGCCCCCAAAAGAGCATACATTAAGGCAAGAAAAACTTAATATAAATAAAATACTATAATTTATATAAAATTTTACTTTTATTTTTAAATAAGCTCTTTTTTGGTATAACTCTATCAAAATTAGCTATTTTTATCATTTGCAATTATTTTTTGTAGCTGATATAATAAGTTTTTAAAAACTATTAGGGTTTAAAATATATGAGAATATTGACAATAGGTTTTGATGATACCTATATAAAAAAACTTGAAGCCGAACTAAGTAAATATTTTATCTGCATAATTGATAGCGCCAAAGATCTATATGATGCAACAAACTTTACTGATTTTAGACATTATGAATTGGTTATTGTAGTAGATGAAGGTGTTAAATTTTCATTAGAGAGATATATCAACGAAGTCAAAAAAAAGAAGAATGAAACTAAAGTTATTATTTTAGCAGACGATCCAAAAACTCAAGGCGTATTTTTCAACATCGGGGCTGATGATGTAATATGCTACAATCATGAATATCCGGATTTGATCGCCGCTAGAGTTTTGGCAAACATGAGACATTTGTTTGGCACAACTATCAATATAGGTCAATTGGTTATAGATATTACAAATAAAAAAATCGAATACAACAAAAAGAATGTTTCATTAAACGGAAAAACATTTGATATTTTGGCGTATCTTGCACTTAGAAAACAGAGAGTTTTTTCAAAAGACGAAATTATAAATGCGCTTTGGGAAGAACCTGAGTATGTCAGCGACAATACGGTTGAAGTAGCAATAAACCAGATCAGAAAAAGACTCAAAAATATTTTAGGCTTTCAAGTCATACACACAGTTAGAAGACGCGGCTACAAATTCTCTTATTAAAAAGTAAAATATCCAATTGATTAAAAATTAGGCAATTTTACTTTTGTTTTAGTATTTTATAACGGTATTATATTATTGCGATTTTTTTAAAGGCATTTTATGGACTATAGTTATATTATCAATACGCTATTTGTGATATTCTCAACAACACTAATTATCCTAATGGTTCTGGGCTTTGCTATGCTTGAAGCTTGGATTGTTAGAACAAAAAACGTTACAAGCGTACTAACGGTCAATGTCATGATATATGTTGTAGCATCACTTGCATTTATACTCATTGAATACGATATTGCTTTTGGCAGTATCGAGGTTACTGCCCTGAGTCCTTTGGCTTTTGCAATGTTTCAAATGGCTTTTGTCGGAAAAGCTATAAATATCATGAGCGGCGGAGTTGGCGAAAGAGCCAAGATATTTTCTCTGACTCTTTTTACTCTTATCATGGGAGCATTGATATATCCTTTTATGGTAAATATCTCATGGGGAAGCGATGTACTAAGAGATACATTTTTAGATCTAAATATGCATGACCTTGCAGGATCTACCGTTATTCACTCTATAGGCGGATGGGCATTGCTTGCAGCAATACTCGTCATTGGTTCAAGAAAAGGCAGATATGTAAATGATCAGATAAAAAGTAATACCTGCTTCAAATATCCCTCTTGTAACTCTCGGGGCTTTGCTACTGTGGATAGGATGGTTTGGATTTAACGGCGGGTCGGTCGGAAGTATCGCTACAAAAGAAGCAGCTGACTCTGTAGCTCTTACTATATTCAACACAAATACGGCAAGTCTTGCGGGGGCTCTTAGTGTGGGTATATTTATCTATCTTAGATATAAACTTTTTGATATCACAATGATACTAAACGGCGCTCTTGGCGGTCTTGTAGCCATCACGGCAGGCGCTGATCTGTTTAACACTATGGATTCGCTTATCATCGGTACAATCGGCGGAACATTGGTTGTTATATCCGTTCCGTTATTTGATAAGGTTCGCATAGATGATCCGGTGGGTGCGTTATCGGTTCACTTAGTGAACGGTGTATGGGGAACGCTTGCTGTTGGACTTTTTGCCAGCAGCGAGTCTGTCACGCTTATGAACCAAATCAAGGGTATTGCGGTTATTGGCGTACTTGTATTTACCATATCTTATTCTACGATTTATGTTATAAATAAATTTATAGTATTCAGAGCAGAAGATGACGCTCAGCTAGAAGGAATTGATGTCAGCGAATGCGGGATCGAATCCTATCCTGAATTTAGAAGGACTATCTGATTAATTCTCAAATTTCAAGCAAAGCTTGAAATTAGGACTTCAGCAGTCGGCTCTCGCGACTAGTCGCTCTTGTAAAGTATCTTTTTTGTTATCCTCGGGCTTGTTTTTTCGTCATTGCGAGCAAAGCGAAGCAATCCATATAAATAGACTGCCGCAGATTTTTCAAATCCTCGCAGTGACGACATCCACACTTACACTTCTTATAACTACCTGCTTCTCTTTACCTGCTCTATCCAGTATGGTATATACTTCATCTCTTTTGCCAAAGAGGTGCTCCCGCCATGCCCAGGATAAATCTTAAAATTCCCTTTAAAATCGGATACTTTTTTTAGACTTTTTATCATCTCTTTCCCGTCGCTATAAGGAAAATCCCATCTTCCTATACTTCCTTCAAACAAAAAATCACCGCTAAACCAGCAATCTTCTATTTCTATCACACTGCAGCCTGGTGTATGTCCGCCAAAATGCAAAAACTTCACCTTAACACCATCAATGTCTAAAACTTCATCGTTTTTTACTTTTATATCGGCTCTACTACTAGGAGTACCTTGCCCAAATGGATCATTTTCCAACATAAATGCATCATTGACAGGGATATATATAGGCAGATCTAGCTTTTCTTTTAGCTCTTTATTGCTCCATACATGGTCAAAGTGTCCGTGAGTATTTAGTATTGCAACAGGGTTTTTGACATTTTTAAGCACCCACGATACAGCGCCGACTCCAGGATCTATGATAAAATCTTTTCCCTCAACTGTAGCGATATAGCAGTTTGTTTGATATGGTCCCATTGGCTGAACTTTAACTTGCATATAATATAATTCTCCTATGAATTTTTTTGAAACCTTGCGCAATGCGCTTATATCTGATGACATAAATACAAAAGAGGCTCTAGTCAATCAATGTTTTTCGTATTGTACCAAAAACATTACCATAAAACCGTTGGATTTTATTCCTGAAATATTTACCCAACCGTCATATTTCAGCAGATGTAGTATCGTTGACCCAAAAGAACTGCCAAAAAGAAATCATCTAGATACAAACGAGGGTTTAGCCGCCTTGGTGCATGCAATAACACATATAGAATACAGCGCCATTGATCTTGCGCTTGACGCTGTTTATAGATTTTATGATATGCCTAAGCAATTCAAACTAGATTGGCTTGAGGTTGCGCTTGAAGAGATAAGACATTACAAAATGCTAAACGGTATCCTAGAAGAGCTTGGGTTTAAATACGGTGATTTTGACGTACATCAGGGATATTTTGACATCTCAAGGCAGACTGATAACTCAGTTATTGAGCGAATGGCGGTAGTGCCAAGATATTATGAAGCAAGCGGACTTGATGTCAATCCGCAAATTATGATAAAACTAGACAATAAACGCAAAGTTCCAATCGTTAAAAAGATCATAGAAGCTCTTCATATCATACTTGATGAAGAGATAGGTCATGTCGGCAAAGGCGATAAGTGGTTCAAATTCTTATGCGACAGGGATAATCTAAGTCATAACATATATTTTGAAATCTTAGAAAAGTATGAACTAACCACAAAACACCGCCCTCACATAAATGTCGAGGCAAGAAAATTGGCAGGCTTTAGCTGCGATGAGATCAAACAACTTGGCGCAAAAGAGTGTAATTAGTAAGCACTTTATCTTTTTTATTATAAAAAATATCAATGATAATTATAAAAATATCTTGAAATTGCTATGATTGTATTATAAAAATTCAAGGAAAAAATATGTCTTACGAAGTAACAAAAACCGTTATTGGTGAAAAAATAAATTTTAAAAATCCCAATCCAGCCTTTTATGAGGCACTTGGAGAGGAAGGGCTTAGAAAACTAATGTATGATTTTTATGATATTATATACGAAAGCGAGATAGCCAACTTCTTCCCTCAAGATCATGAAGAGTTTGAAAAAGTTAAAGTTAAAAATACAAAATTCTTTATACAGATATGCGGTGGTCCAAAAGTATATGAAAATGAAGCAAAAGGCATGGAACTAAACGAATATATGGTTAGACTTCATGATGACTTTTCTATCTATGAAAAATCCCGTTTAGAGTGGCTTGGGTGTATGCAGCAAGCTCTCCAAAAGGTTGACATAGCCCAAGAGCTAAAAGACGATTTTTGGAACTATGTTGAGAGCTTTTCTAAACTTACCGTGAACTCTCTGGTTGACGACGGTAAATTTTACGCCAATCTATAAATAAACTCCGTACCAAACGGGGTTACACCTATACCAATGCTCACTAGCTCACTGAAATTTCACGCTTTCATACAACATTTTATCCTAAAAATATCTTTGCAAACCTGCTTGCCGCATCTTTGTAGGACTCTTTACTCTCGTCCGTCTCATCTTTGCTATACTGCCAATTCCAACACAATTCATCTGCCACATTAAATCCAAAAAATTGCAACACCTGTTTTTGGGTATCAAGCACTTGTGAGCTATTCCAGTTTTGAGATATTATAATTATACCCGCATCGATATTTTGGATGATATTCTCCTCTCCTAGCGTTGAATGCCTGTTTTCTATCCAAGTGAGGCGTTCGATCAGCTTTTGGTATATACTATTCATTTGCCCCCAGCGCACAGAGCCGAAAAAAATCACACAGTCAGACTCAAACAACTCTTTGCTTATCTTCCAAAGCTCATCATCTTTATTATTGATACTTGCCCAGCAGCGATGATGACCGGATGGGTTTTTAAATGGATCTTTTGTTTTCGCATCAGCTACGCCGCAAGTATTGCCTCTCTTGGTCGATACATTTCCTTCGCAGGGATAGATATTGAGAAGCGGAACTTCTATGACTGAAACATGGTTATCTGCAAGCCGTTTGGCGATCTCAAAGGCAAGCATTGTGCTCTTAGGCTTTTCACCGCCTTCTTCTCCATGCCAACGGCTTGAAGTTGTTAAAAACAGTATTTTTTTATAGTGCTGTTCATTATCATTTAGTGTCATATATAAACCTTGCTTTAATATATATCGTTATTATACACCAAAAACAAATTCGCTTGAAATAACTAACTTCCGTTCTTAGTTATCATTTTCACTTGAGTGCTTTTATTTACTTAACGTGGTTACACCAGCACTCACACTCATTCAAACTCTCCGCTTTCATAGAGCCACTTACCGTTATTCTTAAGAAATCTACTTTTTTCTACAAAACAGACATCACCTAAATTTGCTTTAAATTTGACAAAAGCCTCATTTTCGCCGTTCATAAACTCCATGATCTCAAGTCCTGTAAAATTTGTGTTGTCACAAAACTGTTCTATGCCCCCTTCCCACTCTTTTGTATCTTTGGTATAGTCTGAGTTGTCTGGATGTGTAGTAGCGATGATATACCTCTTTAAATGCAAAACAAAGGCGCTATAATATCTAGACCTCATGAGAAGCAAAGCATTTGAGGCACTTGCTCCTTTGTGATATGGCTGACAACATTTTTTGTATTTTTTGCCGCTATGGCAAGGACATGGAGCATTTGCAGATATTTTCATATAGGCATTATAGCTTTTGATATATAAAGATTTATCTTTACGGCAATTTTTTAAACTCCAAACAACTCTCAAAGATGCCAACTATATACTTTTAACCGATTTTATGGTATAATAAATCTAACTTCTACAAAAATTTAATCATTTCATCTGGTTAAAATATAGATTCTAAGATAAATTTGGCTTGATAAAATTCATCATGACTTGGTTAGTTTAAGGATCTAAATAGAGATTTTGGATCAAATTCAAAAAACACTCGGGTTTAAGACAATAAAAAACTAATTCAGATGATATAAAACTAGATATTTATAGAAAATCAAACAAACAGAAAGAACAAAATGACATTTAAAGATTTTAATTTAAAACAACCGATACAAAAAGCGATAGACGATGCAGGCTTTACAGAGCCGAGTCCGGTACAAAAAGAGGCGATCCCTCTAATCCTAGCAGGTAACGATATCATCGCCCAAGCGCAAACAGGTACAGGAAAAACAGCTGCATTTGGCTTGCCGATGCTAAATATGATGACAGGCGACGGCAGTGTCGAAGGTCTAGTAATAGTACCTACAAGAGAACTTGCTATGCAGGTAAGTGATGAAATTTATCGTTTCGGTAAAAATTCAGGTCTTAAAACTGCAACAGTTTACGGCGGTACATCATATGACAAACAGATCGAGAGAATAAAACAAGCAAGTGTTGTCGTAGCGACGCCAGGAAGACTTCAAGACTTGCTAGCAGGCGGTAGGATCAAACTATCCCCTAAATTTGTAGTCCTTGATGAAGCAGATGAAATGCTGGACATGGGTTTTTTGGACGAGATAACTGCTATTTTCGAATATATCAAAAATGAAGATAGACAAACTCTTATGTTCTCAGCTACTATGCCTCCACTTATCCGTAAACTAGCTGAAAAGATACTAAAAGAACCAAAAACTGTAGCTATCACCAAAGGTGAAAGCACAAATAAAGATATCACTCAACACTATTATGTAGTAGAAGAACATGAGAGAGATGATGCATTGGTGCGTTTGATAGATTATAAAAATCCTACCAAATGTATCATATTTTGTCGTATGAAAAAAGAGGTCGATAGACTTGCTAGCCATCTAACTTCTCAAGGTTTCAAAGTAAGTGCATTGCACGGAGATATGGAGCAAAGACAAAGAGAAGTGACAATAAGAGGATTTAAAAACGGCAGCGTAGATATATTTGTAGCTACTGACGTAGCAGCTCGCGGACTTGATGTAAATGATGTAAGCCATGTATTTAACTACCATATGCCTTTTGACAGTGAGAGTTATGTTCATAGAATCGGCAGAACAGGAAGAGGCGGAAAAAGCGGTGAAGCCATCACGCTTGTAAGCCCAAATGAACTTCGTACTATAAAAAGAATAGAAAAAGATGTGGGCGCGCAAATGGTAACCCAATCGATCCCAAGCAAAAGCGAAGTACAATCCAGCAAACAAGATGAGCTTATAGCGCAGATCGCATCTACTAAGATCACAGAACATGCCATCGAGATAGTTAAAACTCTTCAGCACGAGATAGACATCGTAGCAATTGCACATATGCTAGCTTCAATGCTTGTTGAAAAACAAGAGATAAAAGGTAAAGAAAAAATCGGTTTCAAAGCCGAAGATGTAGAAAAACTTCTCCAAAAAGCGATAGCAGGAAGAGACGATAGAGGCAGAAGAGGCAGAAGCGGCGGCAGAGGCAAACCATCATTCAACAGATCTAGAAACGACAGAGACGGTGATAGAAAAAGAGAGGATAGACCTAGAGGCGATAGAGATCGTAGACCTTCAAGCGGACAAAGAAGCAATAAGCCAAAAAGCGATAAAAGAGGATAATCTCTGATATGTCACAGTTCCTGCCGACAACCAAAGAAGAGTTAAAAGAGCTCGGCTGGGACAGATGCGATGTCATACTTGTCAGCGGCGATGCCTATGTGGACTCACCATATATCGGCGTAGCAGTAGTTGGCAGGATACTCCAAAGCATAGGCTTTAAAGTCGGCATCATAGCACAGCCTGACATTAAAAGAGATATAGATATAAAAAGGCTGGGAGAGCCTAGGCTTTTTTGGGGTGTCAGTGGAGGGAGCGTCGACTCCATGGTCGCCAACTACACTGCATCAAAAAGATTTCGCAAAAGCGACGACTATACTCCAAGCGGCATAAACAATAAACGCCCCGACCGTGCCGTTCTGGCATATACAAATCTTATAAGACAACATTTTAAAAAAACCGTTCCTGTTCTACTCGGAGGCATAGAAGCAAGCCTTAGACGCGTTACACATTATGACTACTGGAGCGATAATCTCAGGAAGCCTATACTATTTGACTCCAAAGCCGACTATCTTATATACGGCATGGGTGAAAATGCCATAAAAGAGTTTGCCATGGCATTAAATAGCGGCAATTCTCCAAAAGATATAAGAGGCGTATGCTACATAGACAGTGTTCCAAAAGATGATTTCTTGCAGTTGCCGTCTCACGATGAGTGCATTAAAGATAAAGAAAAATATATAGACCTTTTTGATATATTTTATGACCACAATGATCCCATAAGCGCAAAAGGTCTTTGCCAAAAGGTAGACACTAGATACCTCATCCAAAATCCACCTTCTCACTATCTAAATGAGCCGCAGATGGACGAGATAGCCTCCCTTCCTTATACAAGAAAACCTCATCCCTACTACGCAAAAGACGGCAAAATAAAATGTCTTGATACCATAGGCTACTCTGTAACGACACATCACGGATGCTGGGGTGAGTGCAACTTTTGCGCGATAGGAGTTCATCAAGGACGGACGATCAGAACCAGAAGCGAAAAATCCATTATAAGTGAAGTGGTGTCATATACAAAAGACCCGAACTTCAAAGGTATCATAAATGACCTAGGGGGAGCGAGCGCAAATATGTATGGCTATGAATGTGATAAAAAATTAAATCACGGTACCTGCGCGCACCAAAGATGTGTAGATCATAAAAGACTATGCCGTCAAATGAAAGTTGATCACTCAAGACTTATATCGCTTATGAGAAGCGTTAGGAAAATAAGAGGTGTGAGAAAAGCATTTGTTCAATCAGGTATCAGATACGATATCATAGCAAAAGACAAAGAACACGGCGAAACATATCTAAGAGAGCTTGTAAATCATCATATATCAGGACAGATGAAAATTGCTCCTGAGCACACAGAAGACAAAGTGCTTGATCTCATAGGAAAACCGGGCAAGCAAAGCCTAAGAGATTTTAAACAACTTTTTGACAAAGTAAACGGCAGTGGGCAAGACAAAAAATATCTCACATACTATCTTATTGCCGCTCATCCAGGATGCGATATCAAAGATATGCAGAACTTAAAAAACTTTACCACAAATGAGCTTCGCATCAATCCTGAACAAGCGCAGATCTTCACCCC
The DNA here is from genome assembly GCA_020721345.1 of Sulfurovum sp. Taxonomy (GTDB): domain Bacteria; phylum Campylobacterota; class Campylobacteria; order Campylobacterales; family Sulfurovaceae; genus BN30871. The sequence continues at coordinate 12,575 of DYMX01000003.1, read as the reverse complement.
AACTCCGGGAACCTATAGCGCAATTATGTACTATACCGGGCTTGACCCAAAAACAAAAAAACCTATATCTGTAGAAAAAAATATGGCAAAAAAAGAAGAGCAAAAATCCATAGTTGTAGCAAAAGAAAATCTTTGCCGCAGTAGTTTTTCTAGTTAATTTATAGATTTTTAGGATAGAATATCTAAAATTTTAAGGTGTGTGGCGTGTTTGGAATAGGATTTGACGAGTTTTTACTTATTATTATCATAGCGATACTATTTTTGGGGCCTGACAAACTACCTGAAGCCATGGTTAAAGTCGGTAGATTTATAAAAAGTGTAAAAAAAGTCATGAATGATGCAAAACACTCTATCGAGTCAGAGATAAAGATAGCAGACTTAAAAGAAGAAACACTTAAATACAAAAAACAACTTGACACTGCCACAAATGATCTTAATGTATTTAAAAATGTGAACATAAATCCGGCAAAAGAGATAAACGATGCTATTGGCACAGCAAAAGATACTTTTAACGGCGATACGGCAAGCACTCCAAAAGAGACTATCCATCCTCCGAGAGAAACCGTCACATTCAAAAAAAATAGTTTGAAAAATGAGGAAATTTAATGTTTGAGGATCTAAAGCCGCATCTTATAGAACTAAGAAAAAGACTTTTCTTGTCGGTTACCGCCGTACTTATTATGTTTGCGCTAGCATTTTCTTTTCACAATGAGATATTAGCATGGGTTATCGGACCGTTAAATGACGCTTTAAACACCGCATCAGCAACCATGAAAAATGCAGCTAACGGATCGATTACCACTCAACAAGTCGGAGGAGCTTTTTTTGTAGCATTAAAAGTTTCATTTTTTGCAGCTTTTATAGGAGCATTGCCGTATATTCTCTATCAACTATGGCTTTTTGTAGCGCCTGGGCTTTATGAAAATGAAAAAAAACTTGTCATTCCGTTTGTGGTCGGAGGAACTGTTATGTTTTTAGTCGGTGTTCTTTTTGCATACTATGTTGTTACTCCTCTCGGTTTTGAATTTCTGATCAAATTCGGCTCGGAACTTTATCTGCCTATGATAAATATAGAAGATTATGTGGGATTTTTTACTAAAATAATGATAGGTTTCGGACTGGCATTTGAACTGCCTGTAATCGCTTTTTTACTTGGAGCTATGGGTCTTATTACAGATAGAACCTTGATTGATTTTTTCAAATATGCCGTTGTTTCGATCTTCGTTGCTGCCGCGATTCTAACACCTCCTGATATCTTATCGCAGCTACTGATGGCGATACCTCTTATTATATTGTACGGACTTTCTATATTGATCGTAAGGATGGTAAATCCTGAGGAAAAAGATACATCAAATCTACCCGCTAAAGTAAATAATGAATCTTGATCTGCTGACTTCCAGTTATGACTATCTGCTCCCAAAAGAGCTCATAGCATCACACCCCGCTCATCCTGCCGACAGCGCGAAACTGCTTGTGTATGATAGAAAAACAGATACTATTGCCCACAGTGTATTTTCCAAGATACTTGATTTTATACCAAATGATTGTTCTATTTTTCTAAATGATACGAAAGTCATAAAGGCTAGAATATTTGGTCACAAAAGAAGCGGTGGCAAAATAGAACTTTTGCTTGATAAGCCGATAGCCGATGACAGGTTTGTCGTTTACATAAGAGGCAAGGTCGGTATTGACACAATTCTTGATTTTAACAATGACCTACAAGCAAAAGTTATCGCCTTAAATGAAGACGGAAGCAGAATAGTAGAATTTTTTAAAAATGACGCAAAAATAGACTTTGCTAGACTAATAGTCCTGCTTGAGACGCTTGGACATGTTCCGCTGCCTCCTTATATACAAAGAGCGGACACAAAAGAAGATGTGACGGAATATCAAAGCCTATTTGCAAAAGTTGAGGGCGCGGTTGCAGCTCCTACGGCATCACTCCATTTTACCCCGGAGCTTTTGGCAAACTTGAAAGAAAGATTTGACACATTCACTCTGACTCTTCATGTAGGCGCGGGGACTTTCAAGCCTGTAGATTGCGACAAAATAGAAGAACATCAAATCCATTCTGAACTTTTTAATATACCGCAGGATGCCGCGTCAGCGCTCGAAAGCAGCAAGCCGGTACTGGCAATTGGGACAACGGTAACAAGAACGATAGAATTTTTCCACAAGACATGCAAAAGAAGCGGCGAATGCGATATCTTTTTACATCCGCACAATACTCCAAAAAGGGTCAATCACCTATTGACAAATTTTCACCTGCCAAAAAGCACTCTTATCATGCTGGTGTCTAGTTTTATAGGCAGAGAAAAGACCCTTGAAATATACGATGAAGCGATAAGAAATAACTATAGGTTTTACTCATACGGAGATACTATATTGATTTTATAAGATTATTTTTAGAAATTATCTGCCATAATATATCAGCCAAACTTTTAAGGAGTTTTAAAAATGGTAAAATCAAAAATTATAATCAAACTATCTGCATTAGTTGCGGTCGCTTTATTTACAGGATGTACAAATAACGATAATCTAAGACCACAATCATATAAATACGAAACATTTCCTAAAAACCCAAATTATGCAATTACAAAACCTGCAAAAGACAAAGAATTTTCAGAAGAAAACTTAGCTTCAATGATAAAAAATCTAGAGGGACGTCCCTATGTCTGGGCAGAAGAAGGTCCTTACTGCTTTGACTGTTCAGGATATTTTTACTATATGTTCGGCAGTATGGGCGTAGATATCCCAAGAGTTGCTAGAGAACAGATCAAAAAAGGCGAGTCTATCACATTTGAGGATATGAAATTTGGCGACTTGGTATTTTTTGATACGACAAGAGGTCGAAGAGGTAAAATAACGCATGTCGGCATGTATCTAAAGGATGGATGGTTCACCCATGCAAGCTCTAGCCATAAACAGATAACATATAGCAACTTTAACACTGATGCATACTATCGCGGAAGGTTTATGGGCGCTAGACGATACTATGAAAAAAATGGCAATAAGTACGCGATACTACAGCCTAAAATGCAAAATGAATTTATTCAAATGATAGCGTCCAATAGTGACTACAAGCCTGTTGCGGTGGTAGCTTCCAACTATAGATCAAATGTAAAATCAGATATTGGCGGAGAGGTTGCTTATGAAGATTTGCAAACAGGAAAAATCGAGAATACCATAACAGACATCCATAGTATAAAAGAAGAAAGAATAGTTATAAAAAGTACAGAGGCAATCAACAACACGCCAATTAAAACAATAGACTTGAGCGCCGAGAAACAGCCGGAAACTACGGCTGCCGTTAAAGAGATTGCTTCTGAAAAAACAGATATTCAAAATACAATGACTCCTATAGTACAATCAGAGATTTTGCCTGTAAAAAAAATTGCTAGAACTGAGACAAAATCTTCTGATGTCAGCAATGGATACTATGTGCAGGTTGGAAAATTTAAAAGAAACCCTGATAAAAATTTCTTGAACAAAATAAAATCACAAGGTTATGCTTACACTATAATGCCTATATCTGAAAACGGCAAATTAGCTTCTAAAATTTTAATAGGTCCTTTTAAAAATAATACTGAAGCGCACAGAAAACTAAATGATGTTAAAGAAAGTATCGCAAAAGAGGCTTTTATAACAAAAGTTAACTCATAGATCATCACATGAAATTAGCTTCCATTGATGTCGGTTTAAAAAGAATCGGCATTGCTATATGTTTGGATGATAAAACTGCGATACCGCAAGATGCTATAATTAGAAAAAATAGAAAACAAGCTTCAAATGATCTAAAAAATTTTATCACTGACTGGGAGATAGAAAAACTCATAGTCGGCATACCGATGGAGGGAAGCTCCACTGATGAGATGAAACGCAGAATAACGCACTTTGTGGATCTGCTTGAGTTGTCCATACCTATCGTATATCAAGATGAACAAAATAGCTCGCAAGAAGCAAAAGAGATGAGCGTGGGTATCTTTAAGCACTCAAAAAACGGCAAAATAGACTCATTAGCGGCGGCAATTATACTTGAAAGGTATCTAAGCAGCGTAAAAACTAACTGCTAGTTTGCTTATACTACTCTTTAACTTTCCCCTCATACCACTTTCTTAGGTAACGGTCAAATGGTGAAAATATATAATAAATTGCGGGGACAACAAGCAAGGTTAATATCATAGAGCTAAGGAGTCCGCCGATAATGGCTATTGACATAGGTGATTTTACTTCGCTCCCTATAGCATTACTAAATGCCAAAGGCAGCATTGCAAATATCATCGCCATGGTTGTCATAAGTATCGGTCTGAGTCTTTTTCTGCCTGCTTCATGCAAGGCTTCATTTATATTTTTACCGTTTTCAATGGCATGATTTGCAAAATCAACCAAAAGAACCGCATTTTTACCGACCATTCCCATCAAAAGCATAAACCCTATCATAACAAATAAGCTAAAGTGATTTCCACTTAATAAAAGAGCGATCAATACCCCGGAAATACTTAGAGGCAGAGCAACCATAATTATAAAAGGCTGAACAAGAGATTCATAAAGAATGGCCAAAATCACATACATAAAAATCACCGACAAAAACAGTGCTGCGCCAAATGCGCTTGCCGTTTTTTGCATCTCTTCTGCAAAACCGACAAATCTATATCCAACACCTTTCGGAAGCAGTGTTTTTATCTTTGATTCCGTATAGCTCACTGCGCTTGCCAAATCCGTTCCGTAAATATCTGCAAAAACCGTAACTTGTCTCTCTCTGTCCGTTCTGTTTATAGTTGCCATAGAGTTTTCTCTTTTTATGTCTATAAGCCCGTCTAGAAATACCATTTCATTTGTTTTTGGAGACCTTATCTGCAACATTTTCAAATCAGATATATCTGCTCTATACTCATCAGGAAGTCGTAAAAATATATTGTACTCTTTGCCGTCTTCTTCTAGTTTTGATATCTCGATCTCTCCTGAAAATGAATTTCTTATAAGAGATGCTATATCTTTTGCGCTGATACCCATTCTAGCAGCCTGCTCTCTAAGTATGGTTATTTCTAATTGCGGCTTTGTATCCTCAAGGTTACTATCTATATCGACGATTCCTTCTTTTTTAGACAAATAGCTCGTAATATTGTTTTTAGCAATTGATAGATCTTTTAGCGAATCTGATTTAAAAACCAATTGATAAGGCACGCTTACGCCTGCGCCTTTTATGTTTGGTATTGCGGCAACTGTTATGAACATTTTTTTCTTGAACGGTTCGAGCTTTTTGCGCAAATCTTGGATGATCTCTTCTTGATTTACGCTTCTTTGGTCTTTTTCTTTTAATTTCACATAGATCAAACCTTTGTGTATCTCTCTAGCTGAACTATAGCCGATGCCCAGTGTAGTAAACTCTATGTTTTTGTCTTTTTTGACAACATTTTGTATCGCTTGGCACTCTCTAGTCATCTGCTCTAAGGATATTCCTGCATTTGCTTTTACCTGTATCTCAAATTCGCTTTTATCTTCTTTTGGGAGGAAATCCATACCGATCTTTGGAAAAAGAGCCAAGGAAGCTATAAAAATAAAAAAAACTATCAAAAGTGTTTTTTTTCTATTATTTAAAATTCTCTTTAAGATATTTTCATACTTTGTTTCCAGCCATACAAATATATGCTCTGTTTTTGCATGGAAGCTATTTTCCTTATTATTTAAAACCCTAGCACTTAGACTTGGGATCAAACTAAGAGCGACCGTGTATGAGATAATAATGGCAAATCCAACTGTCATTGCAAATGAATTGAAAAATCTGCCTACAATGCCGCCCATAAATGAAACAGGAATAAAAACGGCTAGAAGCATTGCGGAAATTGCAAGAATAGCAAATGCCATCTCTTTTGTTCCTTCAACTGCTGCGCTAAACCTGTCCATCCCCTCTTCTATCTTTTTGTTGATATTTTCTATTACGACGATGGCATCATCTATAATGATGCCTATTGCCAGCGTTAGCCCTATCATGGTCATCTTATTTAGATCATAGCCCATATAATCCATCAATGCAAATGTTCCGACTATAGAAACAGGAATTGAAAGAGCCGAAACCAAAGTGATTGTAAAATTTCTTAAGAATAAAAAGACTATGACGGCTGCTAGGAATGCGCCGTAAATAAGATCAAATTCAACATCTTTTAATGAATGTTTGATGTAAACAGATGTGTCATTCAATATATTTATCTCATATTTGTCTCCTGCTTTTTTATAAACATCTGGGAGTTTATTTTTTATGGTATCAACAATCTCTATGGTATTTGTTCCTGAAATTTTTTGAACTTCAAGCATAACACCTTTTTTATTGTTATAAGACGAAAAACTTTGCGCATCACTTAATCCATCTTCTACAGTTGCTACATCTTGAAGCCTTATACCATCTTTGATAATTACATTTTTAAGTTCCTCGACACTCAAAGAATCGCTTTTTGTCTTTAAGATCAACTCTTCCGTATCGCTTACGAGTTTTCCGCCGGCAGATTTGATATTTTCGCTAAGCATTATATTGTTCAAATCCGATACGCTTAGTCCAAACTGTGTTAAAAGAAAAGGATTTGGAAGTATCTTGATAGCTCTGTCTTGATAGCCTATAAGATTTATTCTACCTACTCCGTTAGCCTTTTGTAGCATAGGTTTTACTATATCATTAGCAAACATCATAAGTTCTTTTTGAGTACCTTTTTTGGCTGTTATAAATATATTTATAACCGGCGCGCTACCCACATCAAGCTTACTAATGAGCGGCTGCTTTGCATCTCTAGGCAGCTGCACTGCTGATATCTTGTCCCTTACGTCATTTGCTGCCTCTTCAATATCTCTTTCTAGGACAAATTTGACCATAACAACAGATACGCCGTTACTGCTCGTAGAGCTTATCATATCTATACCTGATATCTCTGATACGGCCTCTTCTATCTTGTCCGTGACTTGAGTTTCCATGGTTGACGGTTCTGCACCGGGATATGCGGTACGTATAGTAACAATAGGAAAGTCGATATTCGGAAATAAAGCTGTTGGCATACTTTTGAATGCCATAGAGCCGATTATAAGCAGTGTCACCACATACATAAGTGTAGCAATAGGTCTATTAATGGCAAATTTATACATCTAACTTCCAGTTACTATAGTGCCTGCGCCAAACAATCCTGACGGCAGGTTGTCAATTTTGGCTTCTGCTACTGCCATCTGTGTTTTTTCATCAACACTAGGATAAACTTTTGAAATGGTAGTTTTTAGCTTTGCTCCCTTCCCCCCTATCTGGAAAACAAAAGGCTGACCGGCTTTTACAAGCCCGTAATACCTTGCATCAAATTTTATAACAAGCTTCATTGTGCCGAAGCTTTGCATACCAAAAGCATTTGTTGTAGCGCCCTGCGATGTTACGACATCGCCCTCCTCTATGTTTTTTGATGTAATTACTCCGCTAAACGGGGCTCTTAGAACAGTTTTATTCAACATTGATTCACTATACCTTTGCTGAGTAATGGCATTGTCCTTTTTGAGCTTGTACGAGTCTAATTGATTTTTATTGATATACTCTTTTACCTGTGAATATCTTTGATACTCCAAAGATGCAAATTTAGCTTGCGATCTAGCCGTATTCGCGAGTGCAAGAAGATCGTCATTTTGCAAACTTGCCAAAATTTGACCTTGTTTAACATTTGAGCCGACATCTACATATATTTTTTTCACAATTCCGCTGCTGCTGAATGCAAGCTTTGTGCTCTTTTGCGCTTTTGTTTCAAATGTTGCAAATACATTTGCGCCAAAAGAAATATTTAACATCAATAAAGTTGTAAGTAATGTTTTTTTCATCTAATAAACTCCTTTGGATTTTTTCCGGCAAAATAGTAGAGAAGTGACTTTGCGATCTCATGATCATACAACGATGATTTATATCTAGACATTGCAGCGCTTTTTGCGTTTAGCGCATCAAGATATGCTACATTGTCAACCAGCCCGGCTTCGTATTTTTGAGTAACTATCTCATATGTACTGTCGGCGGATTTAAGAGCGCTTGTTGAACTCTTTATTTGTGCCTTGATTGTATTTAGCCTTTTCTTAGCAAGCTCAAATGAGCTTTTTTGCTCTTTAATAGAGCCTAATTTTTGCTCTTGTAGGGCCAGACTTTGAAGAGTGTATGCTTCTTTTTGTTTGCTTATCTGCCCACCGTCAAATATTCTCCATGTTGCATTAACGGAAAGGACATTTTTTTTCTCAAGCAACAGACCTGAACTTGCCGCCAACATATCATCGTCATAATAATATTTAGTATAAGCATCTTGTATCTTTATCTGCGGTGTTATAACAGAGCCAACAGAATTTCCAACCTCTTTTATAGACTTTGATCTAGCGTCCAATATTTTCGTTTTTTCAAAATCATCCATAGGTACATTTAAGTCCGGTTCGATCAATGATGATGTTCTTAATGTTTTAAAATCTATCCCTGTTTCTCTCTGAATATACTCTTTTTGCTCATCTATGGAAAAGAGCGTATTTTCTATATTAAAATCATTTTCATCATACGATGCTTGAAATTTATCGATGTCATCTTGAGTCATAAATCCTGCTTTAACAAAACTTTTTGCTCTTTTTATCTGATAGCCGAGTTCGCTTGATTTCATCTGCAATACCAGCAAATTTGATTGGAGTTTTTGTATGAGAAAATATCTCTGAACTATATCTAATGTCATATTTTTAGAAAATGCATCTTTCTCGTACAGTGAGACTTTATAGTCAAATGACTTTGATCTAACAAGAGAGCTTTTCTTTCCTCCGTCATATATATCAAGCGATGCGACACCATATATACTTTTTGTCTCTTTTGGGCTTATCATATTTGCAGGATTGCTGTTTATGTATGTTGCCCCTATATCGAGAGTTGGAAAAAATGACCGCTTTTGTGATTCTAGTTCTTGTTCTTTTGAGAGAGCTTGATAATTATATGATCTTAGTGTTTGGTTGTTTTGCATCATACCGCCCAAAAGATCGTCAAGTCCAACTTCTTGTGCATTTGCAAAAGCAGCTAAAAATATATAGCAACCAAGTGAATATATCTTTTTCATCTATTTTCTCCATAAATTATGTTACCAAATATACTATTGATAAAACTTCCGATCTCCATATGTGCATTCACGCGCCCTATAGAAACATCAACTATAAGACCGGTATGAAAATATCGAATCATTGGGATCATCGCGATAGCATTTTGATGCAACTCATCATTTTCAATACCTTGATTTATAATTGTTTCCAAAATAACCTCAAAACTATTATGACAATTAACCCTAAAAGCAACCGTATCCGGCGTTGCAGAACAAAGGGCAATCGATAAAAACTCTTTATATATTGAAAATTCTTTTTTGTATGCTTCAGAAAAAACTAACATCATAAAATATTCCATTTTTTCTCTACAAGAAAGGGTATTATTATTATTAATCGCTATTAACAAATCATCTTGTATCTGCTCCACGAAAAGCATAATAATTTCAAAAACTATCTCGTCTTTATTGGCAAAATACTCATATATTGTGCCTTTGCCGATATTTGCCGCTTTGGCTATTTGTGCAACTGTAATATTTTTAATGCCATTTTCCAACAGTAGACCTTTGCATGATAACGCGATCAAGCGCCTCTTCTCTTCTTTGTCCACTATTATCGCCATAACTTCTCTTTACTTGACCGACCGTCAGTCAATTATTGTATAAAATGAATCATAACAAATATTTGCTTAAGCAAGATTAACTACTGATTCAATCTTTCTTTTAGTTTTTTGACTCTGGCATACGCCCTATTTATATCATTAACCAAAAGCTCATTATTCTCTATCAATACTTTGATTGTATCAACCAAAACTTTTGTTTTAACCGTATTATTTGGATCTAGCTGATTGCCAAAAAGCAATATATCATCACCTGCTTTTACCGCGAGCTTTAATGTATCTTTGAGCGAATATTTACTTTGTATTGCGCCCATTTGCAGATCATCCGTTATGACAGCTCCATTATACCCCATCTTATTTCTCAACAAACCATTAACTGTTTTGCTAGACAAACTAGCCGGATATTTTTCATCGATTTTGCTATTGAACACATGGGCAACCATTACGCTGTCTGCGCTGTTTTTCAACTCCTTATACGGGTTTAATTCTACAGAGCTCCATGTATTTGTAACATCGACATAGCCTTTGTGCGTATCCCCCAATGATGAACCGTGTCCGGGAAAATGCTTAAGTGAAGTCAAAACGCCCTCTTTGTTCATGGCATCAACAAAGAGTTTTGCTTTTTTTGAAACATCTATAGGATTTTTGCCGTATGATCTGCCTAGCCCAAAGATAACCCTGTTTTGTGGATTAACGGCCAAATCAACAACAGGAGCCAAATCATAATTTATCCCAACGCTTCTTAGCTCTTTTGCCATCTTTGTATAAGTAGCTGAAATTTGAGCGTCATTCATTACAGAAACACTTGATGCGCTTGGAAAATTACCCAAAAAACCATAAGCGTTTTTAAGTCTTTGCACCTTTCCGCCCTCTTGATCAACTGCAATAAGAAGATTTTTATTAGGGGAACAATCTTGAAGCTGTTTCGTCAGTTTTGCAACTTGAGAAACTGAAGATATGTTTTTTGGTTTTGTCTTATCTGTTGGATTATGATCAAACAATATTACCCCGGCAAGATCATAATCTCGTATATCTTTGCATATTTGGCTATCTTTGCCGACCTCAGTGCCATAAAAGCCGACCATTAGCATTGAGCCTATTTTTTTATCCATTGGATCTGCATTTAAACACCCAAAAAAGAGAGATGAAATAGCTAATACTTTTATAATTTTTTTCAAAAAACAACCTTTTTTTTCTACATTTTAACAATAAATACTTTAAATTAAATATTACACATTATTTTCACTAAAAATTGATATAATGGCAAAAATAAAAAGGATAATTTGTGAAAAAGATAATATTGTATTTTTTTTCATTGCTATTGATAGCTTCAGTGCTTGAAGCAAAACCAAATGAAAACTATAGTTTTACCGATATAAACGGCAAAGTGTTGCACGCAATAGGTACTAAAGATGGACTTATAATCCCTGAAGCTAAAAATAAAATCATATTTTTAGAATTTTTTGGTCACAAGTGTCCTCCTTGTCTAGCTTTAATACAGCACTATAAAAATATACAAGCAAAATACAACGGTAAGGTTCAAGTGATTGCCATTGAAGTGCAAGGCTTAAGTAATGCTCAGGTTAAAAATTTTGCTGCCCAAAAAGGAATTAACTATACTACTGTATCGCAAGAAAAAGCTACAGGCTTTATAGACTACATAGCTTCAAGAGCAAACTGGAGCGGCGTGATACCATATCTTATTGTAATAGATAAAAAAGGTGTTGTCCAGTATATGCAAGCAGGTAGTGTAGGACAAGCAGGGCTTGAAACTATCATACAAGAACTCTCTAAATAAGATTTATTTTGCCATTGGTTATGGATATAAGACCTTCCAATTCTGCTTCATAAACTCTATCTTTAAATCTAAAAACAGCATCATCCAAAGTTGGATTTTGCTGACAAAATATAAAAAAATCATCATTTTTAAATTTTTCATCTTTAAACTCTTTGCCGAATTGTGAAACAAACTCATTTATATCATGGATTATCATAGCTTCTTCTCTTGCCAAAAGAGTATTTGTTCCCCTGCTCTCATTTATTGTATGTGGCAAAACATATATTTTTTTACCCATTTCCAAAGCAAATTCTACAGATCTCATTGAGCCACTATCAATATCAGCTTGAGTTACAACCAAAATATCTCCAAGGGCCACAACTATCTCGTTCCTCTTAACAAAACTCCATAATGTAGCTTTAAAATGCGGCTCGAATTGACTAAGCAAAAGTCCATTATTTGCAATAGATTCTATGAGCTTTTTGTTTGTCGATGGGTAATAAACATCAATGCCGCTTCCGAGTACACAAATTGTATTTTCAACACCTGCTCCCTCATGTGCGACAGTATCTACACCCATTGCCCCACCGCTTACTACACAAACACCTCTTTTAGATAATGCTCTTGATAGATTATATGTACATTCTCTAGTATATGGAGTTGGTTGCCTGCTTCCAACAATTGAAACTTTTACCCTATTCAATAAAGAGATGTTGCCTTTATAATAAATCTGTGGATATTTTTTTATAGCTTCAAGCTCTTTTATATTTTCATCTAATATTTTATACATAATTGCATTTTAATAGAAAAAAATAGGTGGTGAAAAAAATATGTCAAAATGCAATATTTTAGTAAAAAGATTTTTTGTTAGATTACAGTAGATTTAAAGGTTGTTGCAAAGAAGAGTTGCTAGTCACGAGAGCTATAGCATGAAAGTCTAACTTGAAGCTTTGCTTCAAATTAGAGAACCAAATTAGTTAGTTTCGATATCTACGATTTTATTTGCCTTAATCCAAGGCATCATTTCACGAAGTTTGTTACCAGTTTTAGTGATAAGCATTTCTTTGTCATTTGCTCTTTCAGCATTCATTCTTGGGTATCCTGCTTGACCTTCAA
>DYMX01000022.1 GCA_020721345.1 Sulfurovum sp. | reverse complement strand
CTTAGGATCTGGTGCCGCGAGGCATGGGAGTTCGAGTCTCTTTATCCGCACCACCAACTACTTCAATCACATTTAATAAACATCATTTAAGCCCCTCTACCCCATGCATACAGGCATTTTGATAATGGTCAATTTTTTAGAGCTATTTACAACACAATTTAACGCAAGATTAGTATAATTGTCTTAAATGAAAAGGAAGACAAAATGACACTTGACGAAACACTAAAAAATCTACTTAAAACCAATAAAAAATACACAGATAAAGACGGTGATGTGATAGATGAAATAGTGCTTAAAGACATTGCCAATCAAGACAAAGAACTAATCAAGTTGTTGTTATCAAACCAAGAGTGCAGAGAAAATCTATTTACAGATATAGACGGCTACAAAGTATTTGACCAACTGAAAACAGAAGATATTTTAGTCACTTATTCTCACGACAAACAATCCAAAACAGCATATAAAAATAAAATTAGACTAGCCAATAAATACAGCTATATCACCAAATACACAGATGATGTGGTGTTGTCTTATCCGTTCAAGGACTGCACACTCATAGGCGGACAAACCAAAGATGACCAAAAAGGAAGTGAGAAGTTTCTCAATGATGTGATAGATGTGAGTGAGCTTCACAGACTCTTTGAACCAAAAGCATTTACCAATATCAAGAGGATTAGCAAAGACAAAGTAGAACCAAACCCTACTATCACAATGGACGATAACCTAATCATCAAAGGCAATAATCTCATAGCACTGCATAGCCCTACTTGAAAAATACAGAGGCAAGGTCAAACTCATATACATAGACCCACCATACAATACTGGCAATGATAGTTTCGGATACAATGACAATTTCAATCACTCTACTTGGCTAACATTTATGAAAAATCGCCTTGAAGTAGCGAAAGAGTTTCTAAGAGACGACGGTGTGATATTTGTAAGCATAGATGATAACGAACAAGCTTATCTAAAAGTGCTTATGGATGAAGTGTTTGGAAGGGGGGAGTTTGTAGCACTATTTCCAAGAATTACTAAAAAAGCTGGAAAAACAACAGAGCTAGTTGCCAAAAATACTGATTACTTGTTGGCATTCTCAAAAACAAATCAACTATCTCTTAATATGAATGTGTTTGAAGATGCGATGACAGCATTTCACAAAGATGTTTTACAAACTACTTAGCCCCTGACGAGATAGCCGTGGTGGAGGGGTAAATTACCTAAGCCCAACATTTAGTCCCAAAGCACTCGCATACTTGATGAGTGTATCGAGGTTTGGGCTATAAGTATTGTTTAGACTCTCCATCCTTGAGATATTTGATTTACTTGTCCCTAAAAGTTTGGCAATTTGTTCTTGAGTGATGCCTTGGGATAATCTATTTTCTATAAGCTGTTTTTTGATAGCAAAAAGAGGGGCTAGGGTGTCATACTCTTTTTTGACTTCGCTATTTTGCAAAGCTTTTGTTTTAAAATCATCAAATTTTGGTCTATTCATCGTCTATCTCCTTTTTTCGTTTTATGGCTAACTGTAAATCTCTTTTTGGTGTCTTTTGGTCTTTTTTGACAAATGAGTGCAAGATGATGATTTTTTGTCCTTTTTGATAACAATATATACTCCTGCCAATCCCATCTAAGCTTTTGGCTCTAATCTCAAACAGCCCATCTTTTAGAGGTTTAGTATATGGCTCTCCAAGCATTGCACCAGCTATCTCAATAAGCTCAAATATATGTAACATTTTAGCCAATATCTTTGGCGGCAGGGCAAGTGTATCGCTCTCAACAGTTTCATTAAAAAACTCTATTGTCCATTTAGTCATTTTGTATGTTATCATAATTGATAACTTTTGTCAAGCAACTTATTAACTCTACAATCTTTATAGCTATTAGATAGAGTATCATTTGCCTGTTCTTGCTTCTGCAACTCTATTATCAATAGTGCCTTTTTATAAATACTCTTCTCTGCTTTGATTTGTTCTTGTAAGTTCATTTGTTCTCCTTGTATTTGGTCTTGATTGACATTTTTATCGTTTTGTGGTATAATGACTTTATTGGGAATATGTCGGTCACCGTTACCGATGGTGTCTTGAATGGCATCTGCCGATTGGGGCTTAGCATCAGTCGCCCGACCACCCAACTTATTTTTATAGTATGTAATGACAATATTATCCCCATTAATTTCTCTTCCAATTCCTACAATAAACATATAATCGCCATTTGGGGTTTTACTTAGTCTTCTCTTTGCTTGTTTTGATTTGCCAAGGGCTGCTTTGTACCGTTCAAGTTCTGCTGTAGTCAAATCATTGCCACTAATAATTGTTTTCCCTATTCTAATAATATCCCAAACATCACTTTCACATATCTCTCAAAAAATTGCACTTATTGTTTGAATTGGCGATTTATATTTAGGTTATAAAATATTGATATAAAAATGATAATAAATAGAAGTATTTTCCCCGCAAAAGCGGAGAAGTATTTGTATATTCACTCAAATAATTATGAGTTAGCAAGTCTTTTTAATCTTTCTTTGTATGCTGCCATATCAAAGTTTTTAACGCCTGCAACGCCGTCAGCGATCGCTGCTTCGGCAACCGCGTAAGATACCCACTCCATAAGTCTTTTGTCAAATGGTGAAGGGATGATATATTCCGGCCCATAAGTCATATCTGTTCTATTGTGTGCTTTTGCAACATAATCAGGTGTTGGCTCTTTGGCTAGCGCTGCAAGTGCTTGAGATGCAGCCATTTTCATATTCTCTGTGATTTTAGTTGCTCTTACGTCAAGAGCTCCTCTGAATATGAAAGGGAAACCTAGAACATTGTTGACTTGATTTGCAAAGTCGCTTCTACCTGTTCCTATGATAAGGTCATCTCTCACTGATTTTGCGATATCAGGCATGATCTCAGGAGTTGGGTTTGCGCAAGCAAAGATGATAGGGTTAGCAGCCATTGAAGCAACCATCTCTTTGCTGATTTGCTCAGGACCGGAAAGACCGAGGATCATATCCGCGTTTTTTGCTGCATCTTCCGGCGTTCTATCTTTTGTGTCGATAGCATAAGCTTTCTTTTGTTCATTAAGATCTGTTCTGCCAGTATGGATAACACCTTTTGAGTCAAGCATAGTGATGTTTTTAACGCCAAGAAGTCTGTACATATTTGCACATGCAATACCGCTTGCACCTGCGCCGATAACCACCACCTTAAGATCTTCGGCTTTTTTGCCGCTCATATCAAGAACGTTGATAAGTCCTGCAGTTGTGATAACCGCTGTTCCGTGTTGATCGTCGTGGAAAACGGGAACGTTACAGATCTCTTTTAGTCTCTCTTCGATCTCAAAACATCTTGGAGCGCCGATATCTTCTAGGTTAATTCCTCCAAATGTATCTGCAATAGCGGCAACTGTTCTAATGATTTCTTCGGTGTCTTTTGTGTTTATCTCAATATCAACAGCATCAACTTTTGCAAATGATTTGAAAAGTACACACTTGCCTTCCATAACAGGTTTTCCTGCAAGGTGACCGATATCGCCAAGACCAAGCACTGCCGTACCGTCAGAGATAACAGCCACTAGGTTACCTTTGTTTGTGTAGTCATATGCTGTACTGATATCTTTTTCTATCTCCAGACAAGGATATGCAACGCCTGGGCTGTAAGCCATTGCAAGTTGTTTTACCGTATCACATGGCTTTGTGATAAGTGTTCCTGTTTTACCGTTTGTATCAAATTCATTTTGTGCTTTGTGATAATCTAATGATTCTTGTTCAAAAGTTGACATAATATTCTCCTATTTTTTTATAAATTTATTATATATTTTTATTTATTGCTAAAACTTTGAAGTGACACATAATTACGCATAAGTTATCCAAGTGTGTATAGTCGAAACATATAAAAGATAAAATTTTATTCTTTTAATATCGTGCCTGATATCAATAAAGATCACAAAAAGCGGTTTGTGATGAATATTATTGTAAAATGATGCTATTTCATAAAAGGCAAAAATGTGAGCGATAAAATATGTATTGTTGGGCTTGGATATGTTGGGTTGCCTCTGGCTCATGCATTTAGCAGTAAATATAAGGTGGTAGGGCTTGATATAAACAAAGCCAGGATCGATGAGTTGCTTGGCGGATTTGACAGAACACTTGAACTTAGCAGCACCCAAGTACAAGAGTGTATCGATAATGGCATGGAATTTAGCACAAACATTGATGATGTCGCGTCTTGCAATATTTACATCGTTACAGTGCCAACACCGATAAATGAAGACAATGAGCCCGATCTTACTCCTATAGTCAAATCAACACAGGCTGTATCAAAGGTTATTAAAAATGGCGACATTGTCATATGTGAAAGTACTGTTTATCCGGGAGTTACAGAGGAAGTTTGCGTACCTTTGCTCGAAGTTGGAAGCGGACTTAAATTTAACGTTGACTTTTTTTGCGGCTATAGTCCTGAGCGCATCAATCCGGGAGACAAAGAACATACAGTTACAAAAATACTCAAAATCACAAGCGGAAGCACACCAGAAATTGCTTTAAGAGTCGATGAACTTTATAAGTCTATCATAACAGCAGGAACGCATTTGGCGCCGTCAATAAAAGTAGCGGAAGCCGCAAAGGTTATAGAAAATACTCAAAGAGATGTAAATATTGCTCTTATGAATGAGCTTGCAATGATATTTGATGTTATGAAAATAGACACAAATGCAGTGCTTGAAGCAGCCGGAACAAAGTGGAACTTTATAAAACTAAAGCCAGGTTTGGTAGGCGGACACTGCATCGGCGTAGATCCATACTATCTAACTCACAAAGCCCAGGTTTTAGGATACACTCCAAATCTCATCCTTGGTGCAAGACATATAAATAACGGCATGAGTAAACTCATAGCCGATAAAGCGATCAAGTTTATGATAAAAGAGGATAAAAAACTTAAAGGCGCTAATGTTCTTGTAATGGGCGTTACGTTTAAAGAAGATTGTCCTGATATGAGAAACTCAAAAGTACTAGATATCATCAAAGAACTAGAAGAGTACGAGTGTCATGTGGATGTTTACGACCACTTGGTTGATAAAAGCGATAAAGAGACAAAAAAATTAAACTTTTTAGATGAGTTGCCATTGAATTCTAAAAAATATGACTCGATCATAGTGGCAGTTGCCCATGAAAAATTTAAATCTGTAACAAAAGAAGAGTTTGAGAGCATGAGTGACGGCAAAGCAATTATTGTAGATGTTAAAGGGATCGTTGAAAATCCCACATGGAGGCTATAGTGAAGAATTTTGCATTAATAGGGGCTGCCGGGTATATCGCGCCAAGGCATATGAAAGCCATAAAAGAGACAGGCAACGAGTTAGTTGTTGCTTATGACCCCTATGACGGCATAGGTATAATGGACAGCAATTTTCCAAAAGCTGATTTTTTTACAGAGTTCGAGCGATTTGAGAGTTTTGTCGATGAAAAGCAAAGAGAAAATAAAATCAAGATAGATTATGTTGCTATAACAACTCCAAATTATCTTCATAAGCATCATATAGGTTTTGCTTTGCGCTCAGGAGCCGATGCAATATGCGAAAAACCCCTTGTACTAACTCCTGGAGATATTGATCATCTTTTGAGTATTGAGAAGGCAACCGGTAAAAAAGTTTATAATATATTACAGCTTCGTCTTCATGATTCTATCATAGCCTTAAAAGAAAAAATTGCAAAAGAGTTAGAAAGCAATCCAGATAAAGTTTATGATATAGATTTGACTTACTTGACAAGCAGGGGTAAATGGTATTTTGAGAGCTGGAAAGGCGATGAAGAAAAAAGCGGCGGAATAGCAAGCAATATAGGTGTGCATTTCTTTGATATGCTTAGCTGGATATTTGGTGAAAATGAAGAAAATGTAGTGCATATTAAGAGACCTGATGTGAATGCAGGATACATGAAACTCAAAAACGCAAATGTGAGATGGTTTCTCTCCGTAAACTACGACTATATTCCTGAAGATGTTAGAGATAGCGGTAAAACTACATTTAGAAGCATAGAAGTTGATGGCGAAGAGTTTGAATTTAGTGAAGGATTTACCGATCTTCACACAACAAGCTATAAACATATACTAAACAATGGTGGATTTGGACTTGAAGAGGCTAGAAATTCTATCAATATAGTATCCAATATACGCTCGCTTACCCCTGTTTCTTTAGATGAAAAAGCTCATCCATTTTGTTCTAAAGTGATAAGTTGATGTTAAATTATTACACTCATCCTTCATCCTTTGTTGATGATGAGGTAGCCATCGGTGATAATACAAAAATATGGCACTTTTCGCATATACTTAGCGGTTCTGTTATTGGAAAGAATTGTTCTTTTGGTCAAAATTGCGTAGTAGGTCCAAAGGTAACTATCGGTAATGGCGTAAAAGTTCAAAATAATGTTTCTATATACAAAGGTGTTGAGTGCGAAGACGATGTATTTTTAGGGCCTTCTATGGTGTTTACTAATGTTACAAACCCAAGAGCTTTTATAATAAGACGAGATGAGTTTAAAAAAACGCTTCTTAAAAAAGGATGCTCAATCGGCGCAAATGCAACCATAGTTTGCGGTATTACTATAGGTGAATATGCTCTTATAGGAAGTGGGGCTGTGGTAAATAAGGATGTAAACCCATATGCTCTTATGGTCGGCGTTCCTGCACGTCAAATTGGCTGGGTGGGAATATCAGGCAATACTTTATCTTTTGTGGACAATAGGGCAGAAGATGAGTATGGATTTTATGAATTAATTGATGATAATTTAAAGGTGACAAATAAATGAAGATAGATTTTGCTAATTTGCAATACCAACATGAATTATATAAAGATGAGATAGAAGAAGCACTTTTAAAGGTTGCAAGAAATTGCAATTTTATTATGGGCGAAGAGGTAGATGAGCTAGAGCAAAGTTTGGAAGATTTTACAAGGGCAAAATATGCCATAAGTTGCAGCAGTGGAACAGATGCCCTGTTTCTTGCCATGATGGCATTGGATATAAAACCTAGGGATGAGGTTATAACAACACCATTCACATTCATAGCAACGGCAGAGACTATAGCTTTACTTGGGGCAACTCCTGTTTTTGTTGATATCGATGAGAAAACATATAATATAGATCCGGCAAAAATTGAAGCCGCCATTACACCAAAAACAAAAGCAATTATTCCTGTATCGCTTTATGGACAACCGGCAGATATAGATGCAATTCAAGCAATAGCAGATAAATATTCACGCACAAACTTACACCCACACAAAATTTATACTATTATTGACGGTGCTCAGAGCTTTGGTTCAACTTATAAAGACAAAAGTGATAGTAATTTAGGCGATATTTCTTGCACCAGTTTTTTTCCGGCCAAACCCCTTGGGTGTTATGGTGACGGCGGAGCCGTATTCACAAATAATGATGAGCTTGCAGAAAAGATGAAAAGTATAAGAGTACACGGACAAACAAAGAGATATTATCATAAATATATCGGCATGGGCGGCAGACTTGATACTATTCAAGCAGCGGTTTTAAATGTAAAATTAAAACATTATAAAAAAGATTTGGCTTTAAGGCAAGAAGTTGCACAAAAGTACAGTGTGAGTTTGAGCGAAGTGTATGAGCAGAAAAATATAATCATGCCCGCACCGGCACCATATACTACTTCTGCTTGGGCACAGTACTCTATAAGAGTGAAAAATAGAGAATTGCTTCAAGAAAAACTTCAAAATCTTGGTATTCCTACGGCTATACATTATCCATTGCCTCTTCATCTTCAAGAGTGTTTTCTTTATCTTGGATACAAAAAAGGTGATTTTCCAATCTCCGAGGAAGTATCAAATGAGATCATGAGTTTGCCGATGAATCCTTATGTAAGCGATGAAGAGATAGAGTATATAGTTAAGAGTCTGTAATTGTTTAAAAATTTTTTACCAATACCTAAGCATTCACTAGAGTACAACAAAGAACTTGATGGCTTAAGAGGCATTGCGATACTGCTTGTACTCTTTTTTCATCTATTTCCATCTTTATTCTCTTTTGGTTATGTCGGTGTGGATATATTTTTCGTGCTGTCAGGCTATTTGATAACAGGTATTATAATATCGAAAATAGAGTCAAATACTTTTAGTTTTTTAGAATTTTATCGCAATCGTATCAGGCGGATTTTTCCTGCAATGATCATTGTACTTTTGGTATCAATGGTAGCAGGTTATATATTTTTGTTTCCAAAAGAGCTTGAACTGTTTTCTAAGCATGTCAAATCATCTTTTTTATTTTATCAAAATATAACGCTAATTAATGAAGCTGGATATTGGGATGAAGCAAGTACAAAAAAGCCCCTGCTTCATTTTTGGTCGCTTTCTATTGAGGAGCAATTTTATCTTTTTTGTCCGTTTATATTGATGGTGTTTTCAAAAATAGGTAAAAATTGGACAGTAAAACTATTGATCTTGTTTTTAATTTTATTTTTTGTTTCACTTGCAAATTTTCAAGATCCATTTTATGGTTCATTCTCTAGATTTTGGGAGCTTGGTTTTGGTGGACTTGCGTATACGTTTTCGAAAAGTTCAACTTATCTAGAAAATAGAGATTTTTCTATGCCGGCAGTTATTGTTTTTGTTTTATCAATTGCTTTTGCATACAACAATATCGAATATTCACTATTTAAAACACTAATGATTGTTATAGCTACTGGATTTTTGATACTTAGTTTTAATGGCTCAAAAAATACAATTTTTAATTCAAATATTTTGCTTTTTTTTGGTCTTATAAGTTATCCGCTTTATCTTTGGCACTATGTTATCATAGGTTATCTTCATATTTTTGGGTTTGATGTGCCTAGTGTTGGAATTTGGATAGCTTTAGCATCTATTGTTTTGGCATATTTGACATATAGATTCATTGAGATATATTCAAGAAAGCAGACTAGTTATTATTTTTCAGCAGCATTATTGGCGATAGCCCTATGTTTGGTTTTTGTCTCCATGTATGTTCATAAAACAAGAGGACTAAACAAAAGAGAACATATGAAAAATATAGCAAGCGCAAATTTTGATAGAGCGCCTGCAAAAGATAGCAATGCAACAGCATTGATTGAAAAAATAGTAGGGAAAAACCATAGTTTATCTCATATGAGATCAAATACCAAAGATCTAAAAGAACCATTTTTTATGATCATAGGAGATTCACATGCTTATAGTGGCTATGATGCAATAGCAAATGAGCTAAAAAAGAAAAAGTATAAAACAATTTGTATCTCAAATAACTCTATACCGCCATTAGTTGCTACAAAATATGCAGTCGATAAAAAAATGAAAAATAAAAATAAAACAGTTTTAAAAATTATTGAAAATATTAAGCCCCAAAGAATTATTTGGATATCGCGAAATGAAATTTATGCAACAGGAGAAAGCTTTGCGATAAATCCAAAAACAAAAGAAGGTAAAAATTATAAAACCGTTCATTTTTTTGAAAATATGGGAAAAACATTTGAATATTTTAGTAAGAAAAATATAGATATATATTTTGTTTTGGAAAATCCGGAAATTGGATTTTCTCCAGAAGATTGCCTAAAAAGACCATTTTTAAAATTGCCAATAAATTCAAAATGCTCAATACCTAAAAATTTATATTTAAAAAGGCAAGAAAAATTTATATATAATGTTAACAAAATCGCTTCGCAATATAAAAATATAAAGATTATAGATACTCAGAATATTTTTTGTGATAGTAATATGTGTTATGCAAAGAGAAATAGTGAGCTTTTGTATTTTGATGATAATCATTTAAATCTGACAGGAGCAAAGCTTCAAGCCAAAGAAATTGTTAGGCAGATATTTATATATGAGAAATAAAATTAAGCCAAAGTCAGAATTTGCGAATCATGTGCTTACCCTTATGACAGGCGCTAGTGTCGCACAGGCAATTCCTATTGTTATTAGTCCAATCTTAACCCGCATATACGCGCCCGCTGATTTTGGAGTATTTGCTCTTTTTTTGGCAATTGTCGGATTTTTTAGTGTTATGGCATCTCTTAGGTATGAGCAAGCGATTTTAGTTCCAAGAGACGACGAAGATGCTATTAACATATTTGCATTAGGGCTGACGATAAATATCGTTATTTTTATTTTATTATTTTTAATTGTATCTGTGTTTCATGGAGAGATCGCTAATTTATTTGGCAATAAAGAGATTGGAATTTGGCTATGGTTTGCACCTCTGACTATATTTTTTACAGGACTTTTTAATCTGCTGACATATTGGAACAACAGAAAAAAACACTATTCCAATATCACTAAAGCAACTATCATAAAATCAATTATATTAGCGCTCTCTCAAGTTGCTATAGGGACTATAAAAAACGGAGCTGCTGGACTTGTTGGTGGGCAAATACTCTCAAGTATTTTTTCTAATATGAGACTGGCTAAAGCATTATTGAACAATAAAAAGTTACTAAAGGCAATTTCAAAAGAGTCCATGAAAAGAGAGGCTAAAAAATATATTGATTTTCCAAAATTTCAAGCGCCTCATGCGATGCTGGGCAATCTATCGTCAAATTTACCAACATTTATCTTTTCGGCTGTTTTTGGTATGGGTGTAGTTGGTTTCTATTCACTCGCTACACGAATAGTTTTTGCTCCGCTTGGAATACTCTCAAATGCAAGCGCAAAGGTTTATAGCCAAAAAGTAAGTGAACTTTACAATAATAACGAAGATGCTCATAGCTTTACAATGCTTTTTTTAAAGTCACTGGTAAAAAAGATAATTTTGCCTTTACTTTTAGTGGTTATATTTGTGCCTACGATCTTTGGATTTGTTTTTGGTGGGGAGTGGAGAGAGGCTGGGGTGTATACGCAGATACTTTTTCCTTGGATAGCCTTAAATCTTTTAGGAGGCACAATAGCTTTTATTCCTAGTCTTGTAAACAGACAAAAAAAGGCTTTTGTTGTAAGTATCTTGCAGATAGTTTCGCTTTTTGTTGCTATTATGATCGGAGTACAATATGAAAGTATATATGTAGCATTGATACTCTTTTGTATTGCAAACTCTTTGGTGCTTATATATAATATCTCTTGGATGACAAAGGCACTTAAGTGAAGATACTACTCATAGGCAACTCTAAAACAGTTTTTGCAAAAGAGCTTCAAAGTGAGCTTGTGGAGCGTGGCAGGGATGTATCGCTTTTGGATTTTGAGTATTTGGAGCTTTATGATAAAAATGGTGTCGAAAATAATAGATTTTCTAAAAAGTTTTTAAAATATAAAAATCTTCCAAAAATACATATGATATTTCGCATGATGATTATAAAAAAGGTTATAAAAGATTATGACATTATAAATATACATGTGGCAAGATGGTACTACGCCGTAATAGCAAAAAGCCTAATGGATAAAAATGTAATAGTGAGTTTTTATGGAAGTGATTTTTATAGAGCAACTTTTGGCTCAAAAAGATTTTTAAATTCACTTTTGAAAATTGCCAAACAGATAACATTTACAAATGAAAAGACTAGAAGCGATTTTGTAAAAAATAATATAGAGCTTGAAGAGAAAACTAAAGTTTGTCGTTTTGGATTAAAGACACTTGATTTTATAGACAAAAATAGAAACAGATCAAAAATAGATATAAAAAAAGAACTCGGATACAGCATATCAAAAGCTATTATTACTTGCGGATA
Organism: Sulfurovum sp.; assembly: GCA_020721345.1. GTDB lineage: Bacteria > Campylobacterota > Campylobacteria > Campylobacterales > Sulfurovaceae > BN30871. The sequence goes on along the minus strand of DYMX01000022.1, from coordinate 7,997 downwards.
CAATTCTACACCGGCACAGCAGCATGAAAAAATTATAGAAAATATTTTAAAATTGCCAAGTTCAATGCTTGATTCTATGCAGTTTATATTTCCTATGACATATGGAGACGGCAATTATAAAAAAAAGATCAAAAATATATTGCATAATACACATTTGGACTATATTGTATTGGAGGATTTTTTGTATAGCGATAAAAATGCACACATAAAGCTTGCAAGTGATATTATGATAAATGTACTTACAACAGATAGTTTTTCCGGAAGCATGCAAGAGTTTTTATATGCAAATAATATTGTTATCACGGGAAGTTGGTTGCCGTATGATACTTTTGATGAATTGGGCATTGTGTATCAAAAAATAGATTCTATTGATGAGCTTCGTTTGCTACTCCATAATATCATAATTGATATAGATAAGTATAAAATAGGTTTGGATAAAAATATTGATATTATTTCAAAACTTTCCAGTTGGAAGTATAATATAGAGGATTGGATAGAGGTATTAAATTGACTAAAATAACCCACTTAACATCCGCACATCCTAGATTTGATACTCGCATATTTATCAAAATGTGCAGCTCATTAGCAAGCATACAAAATTATGAAGTGAGCCTAATAGTTGCAGACAGCAAGGGCGATGAGGTAAAAAACGGCGTTAATATATTTGATGTAGGCAAAAGCAGAGGAAGATTAAGTCGAATACTAAAAACTACGCAAAAAGTTTATCAAAAAGCCGTTTTTTTAAATAGCGATATTTACCACCTGCATGATCCGGAACTTATACCAATAGGTTTAAAGCTTAAAAAAATGGGCAAAAAAGTAATATTTGATGCCCATGAAGATGTTGCATTGCAAATTTTGTCAAAATCATATATGAATGTAATTTTAAGAAACATTTTATCTAAATCATTTCTGATTTTTGAGAAATTTGCTTTTAAAAAATTCGATTTTTTAATCACAGCAACACCTCATATACGAGATAAGTTTTTAAAAATCAATACAAACTGTATGGACATTAACAATTATCCAAAGCTTGAAGAGTTTAATTTTGACATAAATATATCAAAAAAAGAAGATGCTGTCTGCTATATAGGCTCAATTGCGGCCGTAAGAGGCATAAAAGAGATTGTTCATGCTATGGAATTCACACACGGAATAAAGCTTCTGCTTGCAGGAGATTTTAGAGAAAGAGATGTTGAGAGTGAAGTTAAAGGTTATGACGGTTGGAGCAAGGTTGAGGAGCTTGGTTTTTTGGATCGTGCCGGCGTTGCTGATGTCATGGGCAGATCAAAAGCAGGACTTGTTACTTTGCATCCTATCATTAATTATCAAGACGCGCTGCCTGTAAAAATGTTTGAATACATGGCAGCCTCACTTCCTGTAATAGCTTCAAATATAGAACTATGGAAAAGCATTATCGATGATGCAAAATGCGGGATATGTATAGACCCCTTAAATCCAAAAGCAATTGCAGAGGCGATAGAATATATTATTTCTAATCCAATAAAAGCTAATAGCATGGGCGAAAATGGCAAAAAAGCCGTAATAGAGAAATATAACTGGAGCTTAGAAGAAGCAAAACTTTTCGGTGTATATGAGGAGATATTGCAGTGAACATTTGGATTATAAATCATCACGCACTTACACCCGATATGAGTGGAGGAACTAGGCATTATGACTTTGCCAAAGAGCTTATAAGTAGAGGGTGCAAAGTAACAATTGTCAGCTCAAGTATTCATTATTCGACATATAAAGAGTTAAAAGAGTATGAGGATAAAGACTATCTGATTGAAGACATAGACGGCATTAATTGGATATGGATAAAAAACCCCTCTTATAAAGGCAATGGAATAAATAGGGTAAAAAATATGCTTAGTTTTATGCGAAATACTACAAGGATTATTCCAACTTTAAAGCTTGAAAAGCCTAAGATCATAATCGGATCATCTGTGCATCTTTTTGCTGTTTATGCTGCATATAGACTTTCCAGAAAGTATAAAGTGCCATTCATTATGGAGGTTCGCGACTTGTGGCCACAAACATTTATTGACATGGGGATATCAAAGTGGCATCCGTTTATTTTGCTTCTTGGATACTTAGAAAAGTTTCTTTATAAAAAAGCTGATAAAATCATCACTCTTTTGCCAAAAGCAAATTTGTATATAGAAAAACTAGGAGTTGAAAAAGCAAAAATAGTATGGATATCAAATGGCGCAAATGTAATGACAAAAGAGTATAAAAATATGCTTGATAGCGAAAGATTTAATGTGCTTTATAGCGGCTCGGTTGGCTTGGCAAATGATTTGGGGATATTGGTAGAGGTGGCAAGTTTGCTGCAAAATAACAATGATATTCATTTTACGATTATAGGCAATGGAGCAATGAAAGAGGAGTTGATGACAAAAACAAAAGCAAACAATCTTGCCAATATTACATTTCTAGATCCCGTGCCAAAAGGAGATATTTATGATTATCTCTTTAGCGCCAACTTATTGTATGTGGGACTTAAGAATCTACCGCTATATAGATACGGCATGAGCATGAATAAGATATTTGATTATATGAGCGTAGCAAAACCGATACTATTTGTTAGCGATATAGACGAAAATATAGTTGATATCGCAAAGTGCGGCTTTGTAGAAAAATCGTCAAACATCAAACAAATAGCTAAAAGTATAGAGTTAATATCGCAAATGCCATCCTTCGAACTAGAAAAACTTGGTAAAAACGGGTATGATCATTTGCAAAATCATTATTCGATAAAAGTACTTTGCGATAAGCTAGAGGTGGTATTAAAAGAGGCAGTAAATGACAAAAAGAGCGTTTGACTTTGTGACGGCACTTTTTTTAGTGTTTCTTTTTTCTCCCGTTTTGATCGTTGTAAGTTTGCTTGTATATTTTAAAATGGGAAGACCAATACTGTTTTGTCAATCAAGACCAGGACTTAATGAAAAGATTTTTACTATATATAAATTTCGCACAATGAACGATGAGAAAGATAAGAATGGCAATCTTTTAAGTGACGACGTAAGGCTTGGGAAATTGGGCAAATTCATAAGAAGCACCAGTCTTGATGAATTGCCGCAGCTTTTCAATATTGTTAAAGGTGATATGAGTTTTGTGGGGCCTCGTCCGCTTTTAGTAGAATATCTGCCACTTTATAATGATAGGCAAAGAAAAAGACATGATGTCGTCCCCGGCATTACGGGATGGGCGCAGGTTAACGGCAGAAATGCTATCAGCTGGGAGCAGAAGTTTGAGCTTGATGTATGGTATGTGGAAAATCGCACATTTAAGCTTGATATGAAAATACTGTGGCTTACTTTTTTAAAAGTATTAAAACGAAGTGACATAAATTCATCAAACAATATAACTATGGAAAAATTCGGAGAAACAAATGGATAAACTATATATTTATGGAGCTAGTGGACATGGGTTGGTCATAGCAGATATCGCGCAGCTTTGCGGGTATAAAGAGGTAGTTTTTATAGATGACGGTAAACAAGAGTATAAAAATTTTGAAGATATAAAAAACGATAACCATATACCAATGATAATCGGCATAGGCGACAATAAAATAAGAGCTATGTTGCAACAAAAAGCGCAAGATCATGGCTTTTGTATAGCTACTTTAGTGCATCCAAGCGCTATAATATCGCCATCAGTTGCAATTGGCAAAGGCGTAGTTATTATGCCAAATGTTGTCGTAAATGCCAAAGCTGTTATCGGTGACGGTGCGATACTTAACTCATCATGCATAATCGAGCATGAATGTAAAATAGGCGACTTTGCACACATTTCGCCAAATGCGGCATTTGCTGGCAATGTATCTATCGGGAGTTTTACGCATATTGGCATAGGTTGCGTCGTTATTCAGGGTTTGAGCATAGGTCAAAACTGTATCATAGGAGCCGCTTCTGTAGTCATTAAAAATATTGATAACAATATATTGGCATACGGAAATCCATGTAAAGTTATTAAGGAGATAGTTTGAACAAAAGAATTTTTTTAAGTTCCCCTCATATGAGCGGCAGCGAGTTAGGATATATAGGGGAGGTATTTGAAAGTAACTATATAGCACCGCTTGGTGAGTATGTGAATAAATTTGAAGATAATATCAAAGACTATACTGGTGCTGGGAATGCTCTTGCAGTTACGAATGGAACAGCAGCTATTCATCTAGCACTTAGGGTTTTGGGAATTGGTGAAGGTGATGATGTTTTGGCATCATCGTTTACTTTTATAGGTTCTGTTAATGCTATACTTTATCAGGGTGCAAATCCAATTTTTATAGATAGTGACTTTGAGTCTTGGAATCTTTCTCCAAAACTTTTAAATAAATATCTCTGTGAATGTGAGAAAAAACCAAAAGCTTTGATAGTGACTCATCTATATGGACAATGTGCAGATATAGAGAAAATTGCTGATATTTGTAGGTTTCATGGAGTTTATTTGATAGAAGATGCAGCTGAAAGTTTGGGAGCTATTTATAATGGTCGTCATACGGGAACTTTTGGAGATTTTGGAATTTATAGCTTTAATGGGAATAAAATATTGACAACTTCAGGTGGCGGAATGTTGGTTTCATCCAATAAAGAATGGATTGAAAAAGCAAAATTTTATTCTACTCAAGCAAAAGAGCCATTTATCCATTATGAGCATAATGAATATGGATACAATTACCGCATGAGTAATGTGCTAGCCGCAATTGGCGTAGGACAAATGGAGGTTATCGAAGATAGGGTTGCAAAAAAAAGAGAAATTTTTGGGTGGTATAAAGAACTGCTCGGCAATATAGAAGAGATAAGTTTTATGCCGGAACTTGAAAATACTAGAGGGAACAGATGGTTAACGGCATTAGTCTTCCAAGACGGTGACCATAAAAAAGTAATGAAAGCGCTTGAAGATATAAATGTTGAGAGCCGCCCTCTTTGGAAACCGATGCATATGCAGCCATTATTTAAAGATGCCAAAAGATTGGTTGACGGTACCAGCGAAGAGCTATTTAGCAAAGGATTATGTTTGGCAAGCAGTACAACAATGAGCTACGAAGATGTATTTATGATCTCTCAAAAAATAAAAGAGACTATCAAGGCATAAGGATTATTTTATTACAATTTGACATATTTTCATTTTAGAATTTATATTATAGTTATACTGGGGTATGCTATAAGTTGCCATTTTAAAACAAAGAGGTAAAAATGAATTTAAAATATGTTTTCGCGGTTCTTGTTTTTACAAATATAATATTTGCAATGAGTCTAAGCGATGTAAATAGAGCTTCCAAAGATGAGCTGATGGAAATCAAGGGTATCGGTGATGCAAAAGCCGAACTGCTGATAAAAAGCAGACCATTTTCTCACTTTTCTCAAGTAGATAAACTGAAGGGTTTTGGTGTTTCTTTGATGAATAATATAAAAAATGATATCAAAAAAGGCAGTGCAAAAACCAAACAATCTCTTGCCGAGGAAGAGACCATAAGACCAAGGAAAAAGATAAATTTATTTGAAAAATAATTTATCCGACCTTCTTAATCCAATTATTTTGCCAATGGTGCAGCAGGCGCCGTAGGTGCGACAGGTGTTTGCGGCATTGATGCAGGAATGGTTGTATTTGTTTGTGTTGCCAAATCATCGGCAACAGAACGATTGCTCTCTTTTGTATATAAATATGCAAGAGCCAAAGTATTTACAATAAATGCAAAACCGAGTATAAATGTTACTTTTGCCAAAAATCCCATAGGTCCTTTTGCGCCAAATAAAGATTCATTACTCCCGCTATATGCACCTAGTCCGATACTTGAGCTTTTTTGAAGCAATACCAATATCGTAATTGCAATCGCAAGCCCAATTTGTAAAATAAATAGTGTTGATGTCATTTTTGTCCAATCATAATTTGGGTATAATTTTGCAAATTCTATCAAAAAAATATTGAAAAACAGATGAAAAGCAAAAGTAGCCATCCCTATGACTGAAAATAGATCAAAAAAAATTATAAAAGAATTTTCTCGCTTTTCAAAAGAGTATAATTCATATAGTATAATCCAAACAGAAGTTGCCAAAAAAATAGTTACGGATCTACCAAAAAAATATTTTAAAACAATAGTCGACATTGGATGTGGTACGGGGGCAATATATAAGTTCATAGAAGAAGAAAAAATAAAATTCGATCTCTTTTATGCTCTTGACGGATCAGACAATATGCTCTTGTCTCACCCTAAATCAGAAAAAATTATCAAACAATGTTTTGATTTTAACTCACAAATGAGTTTTGCGAGTATTGACAATGTAAAATACGATGTTATTATTTCCTCATCGGCGCTTCAGTGGAGCAAGGATTTGGATTTTACACTATCAAACATAGCAACAATAAGTAATAGTTTTTACGGCACTCTTTTTACTAGCAATACCTTCAAGACACTTCATGAAACCGCAGGCATTTTATCACCGATTTACGACATAGACACAATAAAGAGAAGTTTTGATAGGTTTTATAAAGATACCAATTACGAGATCGTATCATATAAACTATTTTTTGATTCAAAAAAAGAGTTATTTAATTATATTAAAAAGAGCGGTGTAAGCGGAGGTGAAAAAAAGCTAACTGTTTCACAAGCAAAAAAATTAATGAATGAATATAGTATAGATTATTTAGAATTTGAAGTTATTTTTGTAATTGCCTATAATTAATTTTTACTTAGATTGTCTTTTTCAAGCATATATAGTTCATATCTGATATTTTTAAATTTATCAGATAGTTTTGGATCAAAAATTTTTAAAACCTCCTCTAGAACCCTCGCTGATTCTTGAGTTCTTTTATAATTTGCTATCAGTATAGAATTTATGTCTGATCTTTGCATTTCAGAGCTTGTGGAAGTTTTTAGAACGTCATTTACGCTATCTCTAGATTTAATTATGCCGGCATAATTATCGATTTTGCATTCATGCCTAATGTTTTTTAGTTTTGAAGCAAGAGAGGCATCATCATTTAGATACCTTGCAATATCTTCAATGACCCTTACCCCTTCTTTTAAGCGATTTAAGTTGGCATCTACAAGACGCCATGTTTTATCATCACCACTATTCATCGTTGCCGAATATTCCTAAAAGCTGTAAAATAGAAGTGAACATATTTAAAAAGTCAAGATATAGTGATAATGCGGCATCGATAGGTGAGCCATATGCGCCGTTCGCTATATTTTGAGTATCATATATTGTAAACAAACCAAATACCAATAAAACCAAAGCCGTAATTGCTACATGCATAATTGGGCTTTGTAGTACAAATGCATTTATAAGTGAAGCTATCAATATTACAATAGCAGTAATAAATAACGGTTTGCCCCAGCTAGAAAAATCTTTTTTACTGTTTATTGCAAAAAGACTTAAAGCTCCGAACAACACAGATGTCATCAAAAATGCATTGCCAATCACTCCGCCTTTTCCCTGCCCTATTAGCATAGCAAACAATGGAACCAGGGATACACCTGTTGTAAACGTAAATACAAAAAGCGCAGCCAAATTAAGAGTCGGTTTCCCTCTCGTCATTCCTATGCCAAAAAATAGCATAAAGAGTTCAAACCCAAATATTGCCCATTTGTATTGAGATATTAAGTAGCCATGTTCAATTGTTTCATATGGCAAAGTTGCATATGCACCCGCTGCTGCAGCTATCATGCTGGCCGCTAAAAGTTGATATGTTTTTTTCATAAATGCAACAGAAGACAATCTTGCAGTGTCTTCTTGTGAGTAAGTTGCTTTACTATAGTCTCTATCGTATAAAGCCATTATTTTTTCCTTTTAAATATTGTAATTTAACAACAATGGGAAGTATACAAAAAAAATATAAATGAAATATTAATATTTGTATTATTTTGAAAAAAATATTATATACATTATATATATAAGAAAAAAAATCTTAAAAAAACAAATTTTCCCTAACTTTTCCTCAAAAAACCCTTGACATATAATAACTTTACTGCTATAATACGCGTCCAC
>DYMX01000050.1 GCA_020721345.1 Sulfurovum sp. | reverse complement strand
ATATCAAATAAATCTACTTTTTAGAACTTACACAGTTAGATTTACGCTCCCATAAGTAGACTCCGCATCAAGTGCGGAGTGACGAAATAACAAAATCAAATTTTGTCTTTTCTCGTTCCCGCTCCTGCGTGGGAACGCAGACAAACCAACCACTGGATATCTGCCTTCGCAGGCATGACAAAGTCTACTTAAATTTCTTATAAACTTGTGTGTGTTTGCCAAGCATAGCAAGTTTTAGACTCTCTTTGTCTATTTTGAAAACCAAGAGCCAGTCATTTTTGATATGCACACATTCATATTCTCTCAAATCCCCCTTTAGAGGGTGTCTTTTGTATTGAGAGGTGCGATAGAATTGTCAATTTGCAAATCAACAATGATAGATTTGAGTAGTTCGAAGTCATCCGTTTTATATTTACTGCTTGTCTTATCTCGCTCTATATCTTTTTGAAAACCTTTGCCAAGAAAACGATTTCTTTCATCAGATATTTAACTCTTTAAATAGCTCATCGCTATCTTTAAATGTTTTTATCTCTTTGCGGTTTTCTATATTATCTATTCGGCTTACCAATTCATCAGTGGGTAAAGATATTTCAAAAGGTATCTTTTTTTCCATTGCTACTTTGGCTAAAAACAGATTAACAGCATCACCAAAAGTCATACCAAAAGCATCAAATACTTTTTTAGATTCATCGTAAAATCCATTGTCCACACGAACACTTGTTTGCATTTTCATATAAAAGCCTTTTTTATTTATTATACTCCAAATGGATTACAATGTCAAGAGACTAAGTGCAGAATGTACCCGCCTTGGCAGGAGCAGTAGAAGTTAAATGACTATCTTTACCGATGGATGATCTTGAAATGCTTTAAATATAGCATCTCTTTCTTCTTTTGATAGCACAACACAGCTTGCATTGTAGCTGTGAAATTTGCCTTTGCTTGATTCGTTGCCATAAGAACATAAATGCTCTTTGTCTCCCATAACCTCTTTTATGCACTTATGCAACTCTTCCCTGCTTTTTCCTATGATCTTAAATCCCCAGCCGGTCGGGTATTCGATCTCAGGTTTTTCTTCTGTCTTATCGTCTAAAATCACCGCTTTTTCCTCCCGTTTTTTCTTCTAGTTGTATATTGCTGATTATCATTGACTTATCAATAGCCTTTAGCATATCATAAATAGTAAGCAACCCAATGCTTACTCCCGTAAGAGCTTCCATTTCTACGCCAGTTTGCCCTTGGAGTTTGGCTGTTACGCTTAGTTTAAATCCCGGCAGATCGGGCAGCTCTTCTATATCGGTTTTAACAGAGGTGAGCATAAGCGGATGGCACATAGGGATGAGGTCGCTTGTCCGTTTAGCGCCGCTGATCGCTGCTATGACTGCCGTTTGAAGCACGGGACCTTTTTTGGTATTGTTTGCCATCACGGACTCAAAGGCAACTTTTCCTACTTGTATCATACCGCTTGCCGTTGCGATTCTTGTTGTATTTTGTTTATCGGACACATCAACCATTTTTGGTTTATTCTGTTCATCTAAATGAGTTAATTCCACAAACACTCCTTTTATTTAAAATCAATTTTACCATAAAAATTTGATAGTTAAAAAATAATTGACGAAAAAAATATAATTTTATTGACTTTTATCATCAAATTATGTATAATCACTCCAATGCTAAAAGGAGATGTTGTGATTTATGCCTATATGAGACAATATGTAAATTCAGAATCATTGCCCCAGCAAAGAAAAACAATCGCAGCTTTTGCATTAAAAAAGTCAATCAATATAAACAAAGAGGTAATTGAGTACACTACAAAGAATGTATCCGTAGAAGAAAGATTTGAGTTTGAAAAATTCGTGCATACTTTAGAAGATGGCGATATGATCATATTGAACGATATATCTATACTTAGTTCTTTGGCCGAAGATGTTGTAAAAGTTGTAACTTGCTTGATGAGCAGGGGCGTCAAAGTTTTAGTTGCAGATACTGGCTCAAGCATAGATAAGACGACTACTTTGGGAGAATTTCTGCCATACTTAAATGATCTAAGCGATGCACAAAAAAGAGTTTCTAAAATCATAGGCAGACCCAAGGGGAGCAAATCGAATTCAAAATTCGATTCATTGTATTCTAGAATTTTAGAAATGTTAAATGGCGGATACAATGTCAGTCTGATTGCTAGAGAGCTTGATGTGAGCAGAAGCTCCTTAAAGGATTACATAGAATCAAGAGGAATAAAAGATATTTTAAATGATTTTAGTATTGCAAAAGAGCCATTAAAGCGATTAAATGATAGACTTATTATATGTCTATTTGAAAAAAACAATATTATAAAGGGGTAAAAATGTCAACTATTGATGTTGAAGAGAGTAGTAAAAAACTAAAAGGCAAGGAGTACCTAAAAGGTTGGATACCTTATAGCGTTAAGAGATATTGGATGTATCTAGCAGTTACGATAGTTGGAATTGTACTGCCTTGGATCACCATCAATGGCAATCATATATTTTTGCTAAACTTTGATCAAAAAAAGCTTCATTTAGGGGGAATAGCTTTTGATATGCAAGAGCTTTATTTGATGCCTTTTATGCTTATGCTTCTATTTTTGGGTATTTTTACCTTAACGGCTGTCGGAGGGAGAGCTTGGTGCGGATGGGCATGTCCGCAAACAATATTTAGGGTAATTTATAGAGATCTTATAGAAACGAAACTATTGGGTCTTAGAAAAAGAATAACAAATAAACAACAAGAGCCTGACTATAGTTTGGTTTCTAATCAAGCAAAAAGAGTTGCGGCAATACTTATATGGTCTGTTTTATCTCTTATTGCAGCGGCAAACTTTATGTGGTATTTTATTCCGCCGGAAGATTTCTTTGCGTATTTGGCAAATCCGATGGATCATACCGTCCTTCTTGGATTTATTATTGGGATCGCTCTGTTTTTGGTTGCCGATGTTGTGTTTATAAAAGAGGATTTTTGTGTATATATATGCCCTTATAGCCGTGTTCAGTCAGTTTTGTATGATAAAGATACGGTAATGGCGGTATATGATCCGCATAGAGGCGGGGAGATCTATGAGGGCAGCGGGCCGGAGAGACACAAACTTTATACTAAACAAAAAGAGCTTTTAGTAGTTGAGCCTAATGCGGAATGTACCACTTGTGAAAGCTGTGTAACAGTTTGTCCTACGCATATTGACATCAGAAAAGGTTTACAGCTTGAGTGTATAAACTGTCTGGAGTGTGTAGATGCCTGTACAAAAGTAATGGGTGCTTTGGGTAAACCAAGTCTTGTTAGATGGTCAAGCGACAAAGAGGTTATAGCGCAAGAAGGTAAAACGCAATACTTTAGAACTAAAACGATCATGTATGCGGCAGCGCTAGTAATAATTTTAATAGCGCTTTTTACAGTGGGAAGCAAAAAAGAAAATATGCTTTTAAATGTAAATAAAACAACAAGGCTATATAAGATAAACGATAACGGCGTAGTAGAAAATGATTATATATTTTTATTCGCAAATACAGACAACAAACCACATTCGTATTTTTTCGAAATAGTTGGCAATAAAGATTTGAAAATAATCCGTCCGACAGAACCGTTTAAAATAGGCGCAGGCAAAAAGAAAAAAAGCGTTGTAGTAATCGAAACAAATAAGGTTTTAGTAAATGATGCAACCAAAGATACACCGTTGCCGGTAAAAATCAAAGCTTATGCGGTTGATGATAAGAAAAATATCGTAGTAGAAAGAGACACGGTATTTACATATCCTAGAATTGATTTGCTTAAAAAATAATTCACAATCCATTGTCTGTTAGACAATGGATTCTTCTAAACAACTATTAATCTAAATAATAACACTTATCAAAAAAGGTAAAATAAATGGCGAAAATTTTAATATTAGGTGGTGGTTTTGCAGGCATTGAAACTGCAATATATCTAAAAAAAGAGAATCATGATGTTACATTGATTTCAGATAGAGATTATCTATATGTATATCCAACCTCGATTTGGATCCCAACAAGCGAATGTTCATTTGAAGATGTTTGTATGCCTTTGGCGGATTTGCAAAAAGTACATAATTTTAATTTGATCATCGATAGTGTAGAGTCTATAAAAGCAAAAGAACAAAAAGTATATTGTAAAAATT
>DYMX01000021.1 GCA_020721345.1 Sulfurovum sp. | reverse complement strand
TATTCATACTTTAAGATACCTTGTTGGTGCTTAAAGTTTACCAGACCCAAACATATTATAAATGATAGAGATTTGATATCCAAATTGCTTGTGGAAAAAGCATTAACTTGTCAAATATAAAATATATCTCGATAGATTATAAACCAAGTTTTTATAGGCTTTTCAAGAACTCCACTACCATTCTTACGCCCGCACCGCTCGCGCCATAGGGATTTACACCCCATGCGTGTTCTACATAAGCAGGACCTGCAATATCCAAATGAAGCCATTTGTTTTTGTTCTCATCTTTGATAAATTCACTCAGAAAAAGTCCTGCAGTTAGCGCGCCGCCGTATCTTGTATTTGATATATTACAAATATCCGCTGTTTCGTTTTTTAGCGTTTTTGCTAAGAATCTATTGAAGTCAAGTGGAGTTGCAAATTCTCCTGAATTTTTTGCACACTCTTTCATTTTGTTTTTGAGACTCTCGTTGTGTCCCATGATGCCGGTTGTATAGCTGCCAACTCCAACCACGCAAGCGCCGGTAAGTGTTGCAAGGTCTATTATATAGTCAAAATCAGGTATCTCTTGTTGCGCAAAATCAAGAACATCAGCAAGAACAAGTCTTCCTTCTGCATCAGTATTTCTTACCTCTATCGTTTTGCCGTTTTTGGCAGTTAGAACATCATCAGGCTTATAAGAATCACCGCCTATCATATTTTCAACCGCACCGATAAAACCATGAACTTCTATATCAATATTTAGCTCACTCGCGCTTTTCATAATCCCAAGCACAGCGCAAGCGCCGCTTTTATCGGCTTTCATGGTTGTCATAAAGTCGGACGGCTTTAGACTGAGTCCACCGCTATCATATGTAAGACCTTTGCCTATAACCAAAACTTTATATTTTGCATTTTTTGGTTTATGGGCAAGATGTATAACCCTTGGGTCATGTCTGCTAGCTCTTGCAACCGCCAAAAGAGCATTCATATTTTCTTTTTCAATATGTTTTTGCTTTAATATATTGCATTCCAAATCGTTTTGGTCTGCTAAATCTTTGGCGATCTTTGCTAAAACTCTTGGATAGCAATCATCCGGCGTCATGTTTACTACATCTCTAGCAAAGTTTGTTGAATTTGCTATCTTGAGGGCCTTTTTGATCGTTTCACTAAAATCTTTTTGGCTTGGAGTTGATATGTACATACTGCTCATGCAATCGTCTATTTTTTTACTTTTATATCTGTCAAATTTGTAACCGCCCAAAATAGCGCCGTTTGCTATTTTGTATATGGAATCATTGTCATCCAAAGAAGTTGTTAGTTTAATACTTTTAACATATTCTTTACCGTTTAAAAAACGGATCGATGTTGCAACTGAACTTGCTATATCATCACTATAGCCGACATATAGTTTATTGCTTTCGGGCAAAAAGCAAAGTTCATCTTGCTCAGCTTTGAATGATAGTTTTTTTAGCAGTACAGTATCTTCTGTTTTGGCTAATTCATTTGCATTTGTTAAAATAAGCTCTATATCAATATTTTCTAATTTCGATGTAGTGATATCCATAATGTCTCCTAATTGAATTGTTCTTTAAGTATCTCTTTCGCTTGAATCATATCCTTATCGCCTCTGCCTGATACATTGACGACTATAAGCTTGTCTTTTATATCTTTTATTTTCTTAAGATATGCAACCGCATGAGAACTTTCAAACGCAGGTATGATGCCTTCTCTTTGAGATAACCAAACAAAAGCGTCAAGAGCCTCTTTGTCTGTTATATTGTCATAAGTTACTTGTCCTAACTCTTTCATATATGCATGCTCCGGTCCAATGCCTGGGTAGTCTAAGCCTGCCGATATGGAATGCGCTTCAAGTATTTGACCGTCTTCGTCTTGAAGTAGATATGTCATTTGACCATGCAGCACGCCGGGACTTCCTTTTTGCAAAGATGCGCCATGTTTATCTGTATCTACGCCAAGTCCGCCGGCTTCTATGCCTATGCACTCTACATTTTCATCTTGCAGAAAATGGTTAAAAATACCCATTGCATTAGAACCACCGCCAATGCAAGCTATCACTTTATCCGGAAGTCTGTTCTCAGCTTCAAGTATCTGCTTTTTGGTCTCCCATCCTATGATTGACTGCATATCTCTTATCATCATCGGATATGGGTGCGGACCCGCAACAGTTCCTATTATATAAAACGTATCCCTTGCGTTAGTTACCCAGTGCCTTATGGCATCATTCATGGCATCTTTTAGCGTTCTGCTTCCTGAGGTTACAGGATGCACTTTTGCTCCAAGAAGTTTCATCCTAAAGACATTAAGCTCTTGTCTAGCTACATCTTTCTCGCCCATAAAAACTTCACATTCTAGTCCAAAAAGCGCTGCAACGGTTGCCGTTGCAACTCCATGCTGTCCGGCTCCTGTTTCTGCAATTACCTTTTTTTTACCAAGTCTTTTCGCTAACAATGCCTGCGCGATCGTATGATTTATCTTGTGAGCGCCGGTGTGGTTTAGATCTTCTCTTTTTAAATATATTTTGGCACCGAGTTCATTGGAGAGATTTTGTGCAAAATAAAGTGGACTAGGGCGTCCAACATAGTTTTTATAATAGTAGTCAACTTCACTCCAAAATTCTTTATCAAATCTTATAGCCTCATAATCACTTTTTAGTTTCTCAAGGGCAGGCATAAGAGTTTCAGGAACAAATCTGCCGCCAAATATCCCAAAATGACCATTCTCGTCTGGATCAAATGGGCTTGGTTGCGGTATATAAAAAGTATCGCTCATATTTTCACCTTTTGTTAATTTCTAAATCTATCTATTTTTGTGCCGTTGTTAAGCATTTGAACCAATGGATACATCCTTGTCGGAGAGCCTAGTTTATTCATATATATAACATAATTGGTTAAAACTTTTTTGCCGTATTCTCTTGCTTCAACATTTTCAATTCTTTCCATGCTGAGATAAGGCTCATAAGGTCCTGTTGTTTTAAACATATCATTTCTTCTTATCAATCCTCTTGTAAAGCCAATACCTGCATTATATGCATATGCCGTAAATAGAGGATGATGCAAATACTTATCGAGATAATTTAAATGATGATTTGAATATTGCAATGCCTTATGCGGATCGAAAATGTCATCCAAATTTACGCTTTCCCCTCTCTCACTCGCTATATGTTTGACCAAAAAAGGCATAATTTGCATCATTCCAAGCGCAAAAGACCTTGAAACAGATGCAGGTATAAATCTGCTTTCCTGTCTAGCTATGGCATAAAGAATCGCTTGTCTTTCAACGGGTAATGATTTTAGCGCGTCCCTATAAGGTAAAGGGTAGTATATCTCTGTATATTTTGTAGCAACAGCTCTTATATAAGCATAATGCGGCGTTGTAATATCGTACTCAAACTGTGTTGCCAAATTATCCAAGTTTGTATTTCGATCAAACATTTTTTGTTTCAGTTTTGCCCAGTGAATAGGGTCTGTTATATCAAATCCGCTTATTTCTCTATCTTTAAATTTCGGCGTTATCGTTTTTGGATATTCGATGTTTGCAAAATCTGCCCCAAGTAATGAGTAAATATTGACATCTTTACTCTCATTAAGCATATCGAGATATTTTTTATTTTGCGAGAGCAGATATACCCAAAAAGTAGCTCTGTCTCTATCTTGCGGTTTATCTGTAATTTGTCTTGAGTAATTAAAATACGATATTGCTTGTTCAATATCATTGTTTTTTACAAATTTGATTCCTTGGTAAAAGTATCTATTTCCTTGAACACTATTGTTTGATGGCGGAGGCGGTGTGCAGTCAGATGTTTTACAAAAAGTTCCGGCTTTTACATATACACCTGTTTTTTCTCCATAAGCTTTTGCCATAGAGCCATTTATATATGATGCTTGTTCTATCGCTTTCTGGGCATCTTCTGTAGTTGCATTTGGGCTGGATATAAATTTCCATATGTAGTAGTCTTTTTCTCCGCTTGTGATCATTGTGCTTAGATCATCAAGATTTACTATCTTAGTATTTCCCAAAATAGTAAAAAGCGCCAAGATTGATATTATTGTCTTTAGTTTCATTCCGCTTCCTTACAATAATGCTCTTAATAGCTGCAAACCGATAATTAAAACAAGAGGAGAAAAATCAACGCCGTTAGCGACGACGAACGGCATTTTTTCTCTTATGATCTTCAATGGCGGATTAACCATGCCGTATAAAAAATCAAGAATAGGATTTTTTATATGAGGTGCAACGATACTAAAAAGCGAAACTATGATAATTATCCATATATATGATGTTATAAGCCCGTTTATCAAATTTATTAAAAAACTCACGAGATAACCTCCAGCAGATAAGATTTTATGTATTTATAAATATCGGCTAGTTCAGGTCCGTGTTCGGCATTTGTCAAAAGAAGCCTTAAAGGTTTAAATAGATTTTTTCCTTTTAGCCCCGTATTTTCTATAATGTAACTTTTAAATGTATCATAATCCTCGTGATATGGAGCATTTTGCAAAAGATCTTGAATTGTTCTCATCTCGTTTGACCATTCGTTGTCAAAATTTTTTGGAGCAAATATAGCTTTTATCTTTCGCTCCAGCTCAGTAAGAGTGCTTGCTTCTTCAAGGTATAATTTACCAAGTTTTCCTATCTCCTTATCGCTAAATCCAAATAGTTTCGAGAATATTTTGTCATCCATAGCTTTAAAGTGTTCTCTGTTTAAAAATCTAAGTTTATCAATATCAAATTTTGCAGGGCTTTTTGAAATATTTTTTAGATCGAACCAAAAGACGGCATCAGGCAATTTAAATACCTCGGTAGGCGTTTTATTTCCTAAAAGTAAAAGATAGTTAATGATAGCATCAGGCAAAAAGCCTTGCTCAAGAAGCCATTTTACTGAGCTTGCATCATCTCTTTTACTCATTTTTTTGTTTTCATTATTTAATATTATAGGCAAATGAGCATATTTTGTCTCATGCTCATATCCAAGAGAATTTTTTATATGTATCTGCTTTGGAGTGTTGCTCAGGTGGTCTTCGCCTCTTATGATGGTATCTATATTTGTTAGCATATCGTCGCAAGAGCAGGCAAAATTGTAAGTTGGCGTACCATCATTTCTTAAAATTATAAAACTATCAACTTCGTTTGGTTTAGTAGTAATGCTTCCTTTTATCAAATCGGTAAAACTTATATCATTGTCCGGTTTTTTGATGCGTATAACAAAAGGAGTGTTCGATTTTCTAATATCTGCTATCTCAACTTGAGTTTTATTTGCGCATTTACCGCTATATCTATAGGCAACTCCATTTTGTTTTGCATTTTCCCTTTCATGTTCAAGCTCATCCGGCGTACATGTACAAACAAAAGCCTTACCTTCGTCTAGCAATTTTATAGCTAGATTTTGATGAATGTGCAGGTTTGCGCTTTGATAGAAAAGTTGACTATGCGAAAGCGAGAATTTTTCGAGTATTTGCAAAATTTCTGCATCTTTTCCTTCTATATTTCTCTCTTTATCGGTATCTTCGATTCTGACTATAAAATTTGTGTCGTTTTGCATGGCCACGATATAATTTATAATGGCTACCCGTAAGTTACCGATATGCATATCACCTGTCGGCGACGGGGCAAATCTGAGCATTTTTTCTCCTGTATGGCTTAAATCTATGTAATTATATGGTTTTTTGTTGAAAGTTACCGTTTTGGTTGATTTTGAATGTTTATTTTAATAGCGATTTAAGTTATTTTGGATGGTTTATACAATCAAAATGATATACTTTCAATAAAAAGTGAGCCATGAAACTACTATATCCATTAAATATAAAAAATGATTTTTCATTTACTCCAACACCACGGGATTTTATAGTCACAGAGATACCGCTTTATGAATTTAGCGGGGAGGGCGAACATCTAATTTTAAAAGTGAGAAAAAAAGAACTCACAACATGGGAACTTATAGGAATATTTGCTAGATTCTTAGGGATAAAAAATCGCGACATTGGCTACGCGGGACTAAAAGATAAGTATGCTATGACTATCCAGTATATCTCTTTGCCGGCAAAATTTGAAGAAAAGCTAGCAACTTTTGATCATGACAAGATAAAGATACTAGAAACCACAAAGCATAACAACAAAGTGCGAGTAGGGCATCTCAAAGGCAACAATTTTGAGTTGAGATTAAAAAAGGTTTTAGGCATTCAAAAAGATAAGCTTGACTCGTGCCTAGAGTGGATAAAAGAGTACGGCATACCAAACTATTTTGGAGTGCAGAGGTTCGGAAATGACGGCAACAACTGGGAGGATGGCAAAAAGATACTTGAAGGTACAATGCGCGTGAATGATCCAAAAACTAGAGAGTTTTTGGTCGGCTCATACCAAAGTTATCTTTTTAACTCTTGGCTTTCAAAAAGAGTAGAGATAGGTCTGCTATTTGAAAAATTTAGTGAAAGCGAAATAGAGGGGATACTGGATATCCCAAAAGGTTCACTCGAGGGTGTTAAAAAACAGAAGCATTTTTTCAAGATCTTAAGTGGCGATATGATGATGCATTATCCATTTGGCAAAGTTTTTGAAGCAGAGGATTTACAGAGAGAAAGCGAAAGATTTTTTCTAAAAGACACTGCGCCTACAGGTCTTTTGGCAGGCAAAAGAGCGAGTAAGGCAACCGGCGTTGCTAGAATGTTTGAAGAGAAGTTCGATGAAGATATAAATGTGGATGGTGCTAGAAGATACGCATGGATAAGAGTAGAAGATATCAAAACACGATATGTTATGGAAAAAGCCCAATATGAGCTATCTTTTACACTGCCAAAAGGATCTTATGCTACTAATGTCGTGGATGTTTTAAGAGGTGAGAGCCGTTAATAAAAGTGTAGCATTTAATTGAATCTGCATTCCCACGCAGAGAGCGAGGAGGAGGATAAAATTCACTTAATGTTTAAATGTTTTGTTAATTTCCTCAAGACATTCATTGCTTGTTTCAGCCTTGAAGCATTTACTATCAGGTTTTAATTTTGAAGTGATTTCTTTTGTCACATTAACAAATTTTACAAAAAAATTATTATTATTTTTAATGCCCTCTGGAGTGCTTTCTATAATCACAGCTGTAGTTTGTTCTGCCCAATCGTATGATGGAATACATTCATCTAAATAAACTGCTCCAATAATCATTCCTTTAACTTGACAGACAAGACCAACAGAATCGCCTTTATTCAAGCTAGCAACCCAATTTTCATAACCTACTGACATTTCAGCACGAGGATGAATAAACATATTAGAACCACCATTCATTCCTATTGATATGCTATCTCCAATTGTTTTATCCAAGCTTTTCACGACTCCAGTAACTGCGACAGTTTTACCTTTAAATTTTTGGTCAGCAGCGACTTCATTTTTTTCATATTCTGACTGCAGGAGATTCGAAGTAATTACAATTGGCTTGTTTACAATAACATCTTGTTCAGCAAATACACTATTGTCACCACTAACCAATAGTTCAAGGTCATTATTTACTAATACCGAGTAAACTTTTGCTTCTTTTTCTGTAAAAATTGGTTTTTCTATCTCAGAGGTTGGTTTAGATAAATCTGTTGAAGATTTTGTGTTATTTTTATTAAATATACTACTAATTATTAATACGGCAACAAATGCAATTCCAATAATAATAAGTAATTTTTTATTACTATTATTGAATGGCTTAGTCGTTCCACAATTTGGACAAGTCTTCGCGTCTGAACTTATTTCTTTACCACAAGTGTTACATTTCACCAATGACATATATAATTCCTTTTCTTATAATTTATTTATATGTTACAACAAATATATAATATTTAGTTTAAAATATTTAATTTTTTAAAATTTCACAACTTTTCTCATTTTGCTAATTTTGAATAAATAATCATGCTTGTACTTAAGAAATACCTCTTGACAAACAATATAATAAACAATATAATAAACAATATAATTTTAAAAGGTATAAAATGTACAAAACTGTAAAACCAACCACATTTACATTGCCTATTTCTTTGGTTGAAGATATTGATATTATGGCAAAAGAGCTAAACAAGAAAAAAACACAGATAGTAGCCGAGGCTCTTGAGATGTATATGGATTATCAAGATCTGCAATTAGCCAGAGAGAGGCTTAATGATGGTAGCGGAAGACTCAGTGCCGATGAGTTTTTTAAAGAGCTTGGCATATAAATGTATAAGCTGGAGTTAAAATCTTCTGTCAAAAAAGATTTTAGAAATATAGACAAAAATGATATAAAATTTATAAAAGAAACTTTGATGGATTTTGCAAATAATTTTTCATCTGCTTACGAGCAAGAGCTGTTAAAAATAGGCAAAATAAAGAAACTTCAAGGTTTCAAAGAAGATATATATAGACTAAAATTGAGAACTTATAGAGCTATTTATCTAAAAGAAGATGATAAACTTGTTATTTTGGTACTATCGGTGAAATCAAGAGAAAATAGTTATAAAAAGTAAATTTTTACCACTTAGAGTAGGGGTGTGATATGAGGTTTGCATTTGTATATCTTTTATCACACGATACTTCTGCAGTAACCCACGGCGGCAAGATAAACTTTTCATCTTCATGCTCAAGCTCGATTTCGGCAACAATCAAACCTTCATTTTCATTTTCAAAAACATCTATCTCCCAAAGATGCCCATGATATTCTATTTCGTATCTTGTTTTTGAAATGATAAGCTCTTTACACTCTTTTAGTAGTTCTAGGCCATCTTGTGGTGGGATTTCATACTCAAACTCATTTCTGGATATATGATTTTGAGGTTTGCCTTTTATGGTAAGAAAAGCTTTGTCGTCAGCAACCCTCACTCTTATGCTGGGAGAGAGCGCTAACAGGTAACCTTGTAGTATTTTTGCGCCACTATCAAGATTTGGCAGTTTGTTGGGGTCAACTAAAAATTTTCTCTCTATTTCAACAGCCAAAAGTTAACCTTTTTTTCTGGTTATTTTAGCGCCCAAGCCGGAAAGTTTTCCCTCTAGATCGTCATATCCGCGGTCTAGATGATATATTCTTCTAACATTCGTAATTCCATTTGCAGCCAGCCCACCCAACACAAGAGCCGAACTAGCTCTGAGATCCGTTGCCATAACATCAGCGCCGTTTAGCTCTTTTACACCGTGAACAGCCGCAAGTGATCCTTTTAGCCATATATCAGCGCCCAATCGGTTAAGTTCACTTGCATGCATAAATCTATTTTCAAAAAGTCTCTCTTCTATGATACTCTCTCCGTCTGCAATTGTTGCGACAGCCATAAATTGCGCTTGCATATCGGTTGGAAAGCCCGGATACTCAGTAGTGATAAGATGTATCGGCTTGATAACTTCCGGAGAATGTATAGTAATATTATCGTCTTGGATATCAAATGTACATCCCATTTTTTCCAGTTTCGCGATAGGGGATTTTATATGTTCTATATTTACTTTTTTAAGCGTAATGTCTGAGTGCGTTATCGCTGCTGCACAAAGATAAGTGCCTGCTTCAATTCTATCAGGAATAATATCGGTTGTTTTAAACTCAAGAGGAATACCGTTGGTGCCTACTATTGTAAGTTCGTTTGTTCCTATACCTTGTATATCCGCACCAGCGTCTCTTATCATTTCGCACAGTTGAACAACTTCAGGTTCAAGCGCAGCATTCATGATCGTTGTAGTTCCGTGCGCAAGCGCTGCCGCCATAACTATATTTTCAGTTCCGCCTACTGTGATCTTGTCAAACTCTATTTTAGCTCCCTTGAGACCATTTGGCGCATCAGCTCTAACATATCCGCCTTTTATCTCAATGACAGCTCCCATCTCCTCAAGGGCTTTTAGATGCATATCTATAGGTCTTTGTCCTATCGCGCATCCACCCGGCAAGCTCACTTCGCAATGCTTGAATCTAGTAAGCAATGGACCCAAAACCAATATAGATGCTCTCATCTGAGAAACTATCTCATAAACAGCTTTTGTTGAGTTTATACCCGCATTGTTAATATCGGCAACGGTATCATTGTGCTTTACATCACCGCCTAGCATCGTTAAAAGTTTAAGAAGAGTTCTTATGTCAACAACATTTGGTAAATTAGTAAGTCTTACATTTTTGTCGCTTAACAGCGTTGCTGCGATAATAGGAAGAGCAGCGTTTTTTGCTCCGCTAATAATTACGTCGCCGCTTAGTTTGTGACCGCCTTCTATCTCTAGATAATCCATAAAAATCCCTTAGTCAAATATATTTAATTATTATATCGAAAGTAATATTAAGTCAAAAATTTGATTTTTTTTGAAATTTATATTATATATTATAAAATATGTTGTATAATAGCAAATAATATATAAATCAAGGTGGGTTTTATGTCTAATGGTTTAAGCAGGCTAAAGGCACTAAATGAAAAGCTGGATAAAAAAATAAATTCTAAGCAGAATTTATTTGATGATGAGTTTATCGCCGATAATACGATACCAACAAGCGTAAATACGGTTAAAACTGTTCCATCGCATGACACTCAGCCAAGAAGCATTGAGGATAGAGCTCAAAATATGGAGTTATTGGGAAGACTTTTTTTAGAGTTGAAAATAAATGAGAAATGTCCTGATTTTGATAATGTTTTTTTGTATAAAGCTATGAATTTGGCAGGAATTGGACTGAAAGATGATGATTTTGGCGAATTAAGAGTCGGCAAATACATACAGATAATAGCTATCAGCTATGATGCAATTGGCGAAGAGAAGAAAAAGGCCAAAAATGTATCATTGGGATATTACGGAAAAGGCGAAATACTTGATATCGATAAAAAATACAAGATCATAGAATTTATTTTAAGATGGAGATACGAAAAAGGTCTTCAGTCGCTTGATAATTATATTCATTTGTTAGGCAAGTTGAAAACATTGTCCGGAACTTCAAACTAAACAACAATAAATTTTAGCTACAATCCATTTAAAAATTGAGGTTGATAAGTGGCGTTAAACACACTAAATTCTGAGCAGCTTAAAGCTGCTACAGCTGGACTCGGTCATAACTTGGTTATTGCAAGTGCCGGGACAGGAAAAACCTCGACAATCGTAGGAAGAATAGCCCATCTTCTATATTCAGGGGTTGACCCCAAAAAAATCCTACTTTTAACTTTTACTAACAAAGTCGCAGGAGAGATGCTCTCTCGCCTAGAGAGATTTTTTCCCAAAGAGATAGTATCACAAATAGAATCAGGAACGTTTCACGCAGTATGCTACAGATGGCTAAAAGCAAGGGATAGTAGTAAGGTTTTATTAAAACAGCCAAGCGAGCTTAAAACACTTTTTAAGAGCATATACGAAGAGTATGATTTTTCAGGCAATGAACTTCAGGCATTTTCCGCTCTATATCTATATGAGCTCTATAGTTTATATCAAAATGCCTCGATCGATACTTTTGATAAGTGGTTTTTGGCAAGTTACGGCGAGCATGATTGTTTTGTGGATATGTATATGTCTATAATAGAAAAATTTGAAAATGAAAAAAAAGAATACGGTTTTGTCTCTTTCAATGATCTGCTGCTTCATACTATAGATTATCTAAATAGCGAAGATCTATATTTTGATGAGATACTCGTAGATGAGTATCAGGATACCAATACCCTGCAAGGTGCACTCATAGATGCCATGAGGTCAAAATCTCTCTTTTGTGTAGGGGATTATGATCAAAGCATCTATGCATTTAACGGCGCAAATATCGAAAATATATCAACATTTACCACGAGATACAAAGATGCAAATCTATTTTCATTGATAACAAATTATCGCTCAACATCTTCTATATTGGAGCTTGCAAATCGTGTTATAGAGTACAATCCTAGAATTTATCCAAAACAACTAAAGGTCGGTTGTGATAAACATGATATTCCGCCCAGACTTATGATATATCATGAACTTTTTGAACAATACCACGCCATTGCCCATTCGATTTGGTCATCGCATGTCCCACACAATGATATCGCCATAATTTTTAGGAACAATTCAAGCGCAGACGGAGTTGAGGCAACACTAAGGGAGCTTGGCATACCTTGTAAAAGAAAAGGCGGAACCAGTTTTTTTGATACAAAAGAGGTTAAATTTCTGCTTGATGTTTTGAGTTTATTTTCAAATCCAAAAGACATGATGGCATTTTTGCATATATTTGAATATGCAAAAGGTGTTGGACCGGCATTGGCCAAAGATTTTTTTCTCTCCCTTGTGTATGTCGGGGATGGTGATCTGTTGAAGGGTATATTATCGCCAACTATAAACACACTGCCTAAAAAAAATAGTCTAACAACAGGAAATCTTTTTGGTGAGATGGAGGATAATACAAAAAATATAAAAAGATCCGCGCATCCATTGTATTCTCATCAAAAAGCAGACGATGACAATATGGTATTTTTTGAAAATATTAAAGAATATTATAAAGAGATACTCAAAGAGAAAAATCCTTCAAAGATGATAGCCAAGCTTATCAAGTCGCCGTTGTATGAAAGTATAGTTGAGCTTTTGAGCTTACAGAGATCAAGGCTTAAAAATGGGGAAGTAGAGCAAAATAGATACGCTGGGGCCAAAGAGAGAATTTTGCAAAAAGCAATGCTTCTTTATGAGCTGTCAAAAAATTATCATGAAATTGACAGGTTTTTAAATGCCATGATATTAGGAGCAGGGGAGCTTAGCCAAGGCGATGGGGTAAATCTGCTGACCGTTCATGCAAGCAAGGGATTGGAATTTTTGGATGTATATGTAATCGACTTGATGGATGGAAGATTTCCAAATACAAAACTTATGAGCAGGGGCGGTGAACTAGAAGAAGAGAGAAGACTCTTTTACGTCGCAGTAACTAGAGCAAAAGAGAAATTGTATCTATCATTTGCTTCATATGACAAAGTAAAAAAGACAGAGTTTAAACCATCCATTTTTTTATTTGAAGCAAAGCTGCTCAAAGAGAGCGATTATTCACTCGGCGCATAATAGCTAAGTGTGCTTTTGCCGAACTTTTTTCTTTTTGTTAGATTGACATTTCCTATGGTTTGAGGAAGTTCTATATTGCTCATATGCTCTATTATCACCATTTCGCATACATCGTTTTCTATTGATGATATAAGATCGATTGTTTTTTCATATATATCGTCCATATTTTCCCTGATAGAAAATGGCGGATCAAAATAAAAATATGTTTTTATATGTTCATTTTTGATCATGCTGTATATTATTTTAAATTTTTCAAAACTATCTCCAAAGAGTGTAGTAGAGTTGATTTTGTCTATATTTTTTACATTATTTTGCAGTGTTTCAAAAGCAGTTTTATTTTTTTCTATAAAGTAGGCATGCTTGGCTCCACGACTCAAAGCCTCTAATCCTATAGAGCCGCTCCCGGCAAAAACTTCAAAAAAGTTTTTATCTATAATGTCAAATTGTAATGTATTGAAAAAAGATTCTTTTAAAATAGATTTTGAGCTTCTTGTGGTATCAATAGAGGGAATTTCTATAGGCTTGCCTTTGTATTTTCCAGTAATTATATGTGTTATAAAATTTTTTGCATGTTTCATGGATGTAATTTTATCTTAATAATTTTTAATTAAAATGAAATAATACTTTGTAGAGTTTCTATCAACTGGCTTCCTTCTCTCGTGGTGTTGAGCTCTTTTGCCGGCTCAGTTGTTGATATGATGGTTCTGCCTGTTATGAGTTTTGTCCAGTCATT
This sequence comes from Sulfurovum sp., assembly GCA_020721345.1. GTDB lineage: Bacteria > Campylobacterota > Campylobacteria > Campylobacterales > Sulfurovaceae > BN30871. Next base: position 7,067 of record DYMX01000021.1, on the reverse strand, counting down.
TTGTCGAATCCCCCAATATGCATGCATAACAACAGGCTCATCGTTGTATTCACCAAGATAAAGCACTATATGACCAGGCACAAAAAGCATAGATCTAAACGGTTTTGCATTTGCCAAAATCTTCTTTTTTTTATCATCTTTTTGCAGGGATCTTATATATGTCTGGCAACCGTTTTTTGCTTGCTGTCCTGAGTTTCTGTCCAAGAATATACCAAAAGGCGCAAAGAAATCTCTAGTCAATGCAGAGCAGTCTCTTGTCTCGTGGCTTTCTCCCCATCCGTATGGCTCATTTTTAAATTGACTTGCAATTTTTGCGACATTTTCAGAATTAAATCTAAGGGGTTTGTGAGATATCAATTCATTTTCCGTTGAATTAAATTTGGTAAGAATTGCAAAACCGTTCTCGTCTTTTGTTGCAAAAAAGTATCCGTCTTTATCGTATGGAAAAATCGTCCCCATTTTTACTAAGCTTATCGCGCGGTTGTCATTATGCAGTTTTAAATTATCTTTTATAGTTATGGCATAGTTGCCATTTTGAAATTGTTTTATAAAATTATCATCTACCATTGCAAGCTGTGATACTTTTATCCAGCCGAAAGCATATGCGCCTTGCACAAATGCCCATTTGCCGTCTTTTGAGTAGTGGGAGATAAGTAGCGGCATATTTGGAGGATATGCGCTATTTTGGTTATAGTCGAAAGGAAAACCTTCGCCGACCTGCTTTGGATTTCTATAAAATGATTCATCTGTCGGAAGTGATTTTAGATCAACTCTTTTGATTGTTATTGCTTTTATTTTTACGGTATTGTAGCTTTGCATATCGGCATTATTTATCCACTCTTCGTAAATATAAGGGGATATTTGCAAGGCATTATCCCTGAAAATAGGTTTTTCTCTTACAAATCTTGTTTCCCATCCAAGGTCTTGAGGCTGGATCATAACTTCGCTTTTGCTCCATGGCGCAAAATATTTTTGATTATACTCATCATCATATTTTTTTTGCTCTGCATAGCTAAAAGATTTTGCTTGATTGGCATAGTATGATAAATCTTGCGGTATGTTTAAAAGATCGGCAAACTGGGCTTTGGGCATTTTGTCTATTTTGGTCTGCTTTCTCTCGCCCAGACTTAGATAATAGCCCGCATGAAGTATGGATATGTTAACTAAAATAATAAAAAATAATTTTTTTGACATTGTAAATCCTGCTTTTTTCTATTTTTATTATACTTTTGTTTGATTAATAGAGGATAAACGGTATTAGTAGGTTATTCCTAGACCACCGTTTTCAGATAGTGTTATTTGACTTTCGTTAAAGACAGCACTGCAGTTTTTTGGTTTATTTGACAGAAGCGAAACAGCATCAAGATCTATCATATTTATTGTATTTGACACAGCGGAAACTACATGCAATGATGCGACAATTCCTATAGGACCTTCCAACATACACCCCATCATACATTTTATGCTATGATCTTGCGCCAATTTGGCAATTTTCAATGCCTCGCTTATTCCGCCGCATTTTGCAAGTTTGATATTTAAAAAATCAGCAGACTCTGTTTCTAAAATATGTTTTGCTTGGGATAGGCTAAATACGGCTTCATCTGCAAGAATTGGCGTTTTGATCTTGTTTTTTATATATCTTAATCCATCTGTATCATCGGCAATTACCGGCTGTTCCAGCAGTTCTGGAAAGATTCCGAGATTTTCTATTGTCTGCATGATCTCTACCGCCTCTTCTTTGTTCCATCCCTGATTCGCATCAAGCCTAAGAAGAATGTTTTTTGGTAACGCATTATATATTTCTACTACGCGTTCAATGTCTTTTTTTGCATCATTGCCGAGTTTTATTTTGAGCATATCGTACCCAAGATTTACGGCATCCAAAGAGTCGCTGACCATTTTGTCTATGTCGTTTAAACTAATAGTAATATCAGTTCTAAAAGTTGTTTCCACTCCTCCCAATAGAGCGTACAAAGGCTTTTTGCGATACTTTGATATTAAATCATATATTGCTATCTCTAATGCTGATTTTGCAGTAGTGTTGTGTAGAAGTTTGGAGTGGATTATATTTATAATTTCATCAAAATCAGTATCAATATTTAAACCGATCAAAAATCTGGATATATATTTGATCGCCTCGCTCATAGTTCCCAATGTTTCGCCCGTTATTACAGCAGTAGGAGCGCCTTCCCCATATCCAAAAAGACCATTTTTACACTCAATAATTACAACGATATCTTCTAGATCATATACGGCTCTAAGTGCGGTTTTAAATGGAGTTTTAAGCGGGGATCGAAATAGGGCAGTTTGAATTGATTTGATTCGCATTAAACTTCTTTTATCTGTTCTATTTGGGCAGCCAAAGACTTTATGTCTTTGGCTAATGCCACTCTTTTTTCTTCTATAAGACCTTTTTCAAAATCATTTTGAGCATATTCTAGCGGCTCGGCAAGAGCCTTGTACTCTGTCAATAATTTATTTTTTTTGCTTATTAGCTCATCTATTTTGGTCGTATTTTCTGTATTCTCTATCATCGTTATAGCTTCTTGTGTCTTGATTGTGCTCGTTTATTCTATCATTATTTTTATAATTTTCATACATTCTTGGATCGTTGTTTTCAAATCTATGTTTGTGATGAATTCTTGGATAATGGTAATATCTTCCACCACTTAGTCTATAGCCTTTGAAATAATATCGTCCATGTTTGTATTTTCCGCCATAGTAATATCTGCCGTGATAAACATATACGGGTTCATTGTAATACCTATCAGTCATAAACGTACGGTAGTTGCGGTTATCATATAGTCTCGGTCGATTGCAGATGTTGAAACAATCATGCCTGCAACTAAAAGATTTTTTAAATTTATTTTTTTCATCATAATCTCCTTTATTGATTATGAGAGAATGATAAGCAAATAATGTGAACTTATCGTGCATATAAAATTTAAAACTATTTAGCAATAATTTCTAAAATTTTTCCAATCATAAGACCGCCTCCGGTTCCGAGGATATACCCCATGAGTGCCATAAGAACGCCAATCGGAATCAGTGCTTTAGAATATGCGCTTGCCAGTATAGGTGCAGAGGCAACGCCGCCAATGTTTGCCAGTGATGCTACGCCTATGGAAAAAAGGTCAAGTTTAAAAATTTTTGCAAAAAATATCATCAAAGCAAGATGAATAAGTAAAACAGTAGCTCCGGCAATGATAAATGTCGGAGCTTGCGACATTTGACTAAAATCAGCCCTTGAGGCGATAAGCGCGACCAAGAGATAAAGCATCATAGAAGATATAACATTTGATCCGCCGATCTTGGCTATCGGCGTCATCGCAGCCAGTATGCCAAAAGCAGTTGAGATTAACACAAGCCATGTGTAATGACTTAAGAATTTTGTTGTAGGCAAAAGTGAAGCCAGTATATCACTTCCTATATTTACTCCGAAAGAGACACCGAGAAGTAACAGCATTGAAGCTGATGAAATGTCTGATTTGGAGCTTGTTGATCCTAGTTTTTTTGAAACCTCGTCAATAATAGATGTATCAGAATTATTCCATTTGTTAAATTTTGCTGCAAACGGAACAAGAGTTAAAAGCAGCATTACCCATAGTGTGTAGTTGATAGAATCGGTTACAAGTATATTGCCCATCGTTTCACTTGGCACATTTAATGCTCCTGCAACTGCCATCATATTGCCTGTTCCGCCTATCCATGAACCGCAAAGAGCAGCAAATCCCATCCATGCATCGCTTGAGAGAAAGTTGTGAAACAGACTAAAAGATATTATAAAACCAAACATAATTGAAATCGTAGCAAGCAAAAATGTAAATATCATTTTTTTACCCAGTTTGCCGATAAGTCTTATATCTGCATCTAAAAGCATCAAAAATATCATAGACGGGAGCAGGGCATCTTTGAAGGCGTTATATGTATTTTCTATGCCTTCGTTTTTACTCCATAATCCCAAAGATGACAAAGTCATCACAAGAGCATAGATTATGACAATACTTGGAAGTATTTCGAAAATTTTATATGGATATTTTTTTTCTATCCAAGCCACAAGCCCGATTATTATTATAAGAATAGCAATATAATGGAAGCTGTTTTCTATCATTAAAACCCTTTATTTGATCAATTTTGCTTTTTCTCTGTTTTTATGTGTTGCAAACCTTGTGCCTCTTTTACCTTTAGTATGGCACTCTTCGCAGATAGAGTATCTGTATGAAAAGTCCAATACCTTGCCGCATCTGTGGCACTCTTTAACAAAATATCCATGTTTAAGAGAGTTTTCTATAAAGTTATTTAGTCTGACCCTGCTTTTGATAGCCATATCGGTATCTTCGAAAAATTGAGGAAATCTAAAAGATAACCAAAGATATAGCGAAATCTCTCTCACTCTATCCTCTGCATTTAATAGCATGTCATTTGTTTGGGCAAACTTTGGCAAGTCTTTCGGCGGATTGTAGTTGACTTTTTTACCAGATTCTATCAATCTTATATATCTATGCAGAACAGATTCAATATAAGGAGAAGATAGGCTCGCAGGTGCGCAGGCAAAGTGGTATTTTGTTTTCAAATCAAGTTTATATTCGTCAACTATAGTTGCAATACCGATCATGCTGTCTATGTTTGCCGCCGTAAATGGACCCTCAAATTCCATATTGTCTGCAAAAAAGTCCAAAATATCAACCAAATTATCAGTTTGAAGTATATCTCCTATGAGCATAACATGCTCAAAGCTTGCCATTACGCTAACAGGGAGTTCTATATCTTTTAGAGGCGTGTAAAAAGATTTTTTCATAGTATCAAGCGTACCGCTGTCTAGTGCGCCAACATATCCCTTCTCCTCAAAACCGTATCTTCCAGCCCTCCCTGAGATTTGAAGTATTTCAGATGTTTCAAGTTCTCTTCTGTGTACCCCGTCAAATTTATTGTCTTTTGCAAAAAGAATGGTTTTTATAGGAAGGTTTAGACCCATGGCTATAGCGTCTGTTGCTACAAGGATTTCGCTTTCTCCCTCTCTAAACCTTCTTGCCTCTTCACGTCTTACTTCCGGAGATAGATTGCCGTAAACTACTGATACTGTATATTTTGATGAGAGCTGCTGTTTTAGCGCCAATACATCTTTTCTAGAAAATGCTACTATGGCACTTTGCTTTTCTATTTTATTTATAGAAGTAGGGTGAGGCAAAATCTCAAGTTCATTTTTTCTCTCAAAATGGATGATCTCAAGTTCTTCCTCAAGATAATTTGAGAGTTTTTCTATAGCTTTGATAGCATCTGATGATCCGGTAAGTATAATTGTACGCGCCGGCATACCAATGAGCGCATTTGCCCATGCCCAGCCCCTGTCTCTATCATTTATCATCTGTATCTCATCGATCACGCACACATCAACGCTTACCTGCGAGTTCATCATCTCTATCGTTGAGCTTATATGAGTAGAGTCTTCATTTATTATCTCTTCCTCACCTGTTATAAGTGAGGTAGTAGCGCCTAGTTTATTTAAATTTTCATACCCTTCTAAAGCAAGCAGTCTAAGCGGAGCAAGATATGTCCCAGTAGTCGCATTTGCCAAAATATTTAGCGCATTGTGTGTTTTTCCGCTGTTTGTCGGACCTGCGTTAAAAATTATCTTTCGCTTTAGCGACCTTGCAAGAGGAAAAAGAAGCTTAAAATCCCTGATGCTTTTTGCCAAAAGCTGTTCTTGTTTATATTTTTCAAGATACGGTTTGATATACTCAAGCCAATGGTAGATTATTTTTCTTCTTGTTTTTTCTTTTATCTTTAGGTTTCTTGAGTTTTCAACTTGAGCAATAAGAAAATCCAGTACAAAGTCAGATATAAACTCATCTTGAATTTTAAGTCCCGTAGCATATGAGCTCATCTCATCTTTGAGATCTTTTATCTGAATATTAAAATCCTCGATAAGCCTCTCTTTCAATGAGTCAAATTCTTCTTGGATATAGAGCTTTTCCCCTTTTAAGATCATACTATACAATAATTTTTTCGAGTAAGTAACGGATATGTTGTATCTAAGATCACTCCCGCAATATGTATAGCGCGCCTCTTTTTCGATGATAAAATCATCGCTGCTCTGGGCAAGATAATACTTTTTGTTTATTTCATGCAAAATCTCTTCAATTTTATCCATAGAAATAGGGGAGTGTTCTATAGAGCCGTCTGGAGGCATATTTTTTATAGATTCTATAATATCTTCAGTTTCCAAATAAGGATTTTTTTTGTGCATTATAAGATGCAAGAAAGAATCGATCTCATCTTGTTTGTTTTTGATGATACTCTCTTTTTGAGCTTTAAGGGCATCTATCGTTGAGCTTAAGTTTTCTTCTGTCAATTCAAAATCTACAGGAAGAGAAAGACATGTTAATATCTTATTGAATTCATTTTCTTTGATCTTAAAAAGAAAACTATGATGAAACTCCATCCTTCCTATATTGTCAAATCGAACATTAAGAATATTTTCCATCTTTTGCAGATACTTCTTTTGTCTGCTATAAAATATTTTATTTCGTATTTTCTCAGGCGTTATCTTGTGATTTGAAGTGTCTAAAAATGATTCTAAAACGCTGTATTCTTCTTCTTTTGTGTGTTCTATCGTGGAGAGAATATCCAATATATTTGCCGTTTTTTGAGATATACTTGATTTTCCTATGTCTAAACTTGCGTCTTTTTTGTCAGTCAAGAAAGATACTATCGATGATCTTGACTTGAACTCTGCATCGCTCCAAATTCTCCTTAGATTTCTTATCATCTCTTCTTTGTTCATATAATGAGTGTTGATCTCAAGTAAGAGCATTAGACCTTTTAGCTGATCTGTATTTAGCGATGCAACCCCTTCATCGAAAGGCAAACCGCTAAAAAATGCTCGAATTTTATTGTTTAGTTTTATGTGCGAGCTTTTCTTCTTTTTTCCCATAAATAATTAACTTCTTTTATATAATATATATAAGTATAGCATAAAATAGAATAATGATATTTGGAATTAGATAAAAATAAGGGTCTGGTAAACTTTAAGCACCAACAAGGTATCTTAAAGTATGAATACGAGG
>DYMX01000049.1 GCA_020721345.1 Sulfurovum sp. | reverse complement strand
CTCGTATTCATACTTTAAGATACCTTGTTGGTGCTTAAAGTTTACCAGACCCAAGAAGATTAGGGTAGCAGGAGAGAATTGGCAGCTTTTGCAAATGATGCGTTAAATATGTTTTTTTTCATTTTTCTCTCCATAAATTTTTAGTATTATACAATAAAAACACAATATAGCTTACACTATATTTGTATTCTTAAGATATTTGTGTCATATATCCTTCGTTTGGATCTTCATCGGCTTTAAGTTTTTTGTACAATTCAAGGGCTTTTTCCAGCCCTTCTTTGTCCGGAACTTTTCTTCCCGCGATATAACCTACAATTTTTCCGTTTTCGTCAAATTTTGGCTTTACCCAAACGATAACATTATAGTATTTTCCGCTTTTTGCCATATTTCTAACATAGCCTTCCCAATATTTGCCGCTCTTTACAGTGTCCCACATGTCTTTAAAACCTGCTTTCGGCATGATCGGATGACGATTTATACTGTGTGGAGAACCTATGAGTTCCTCTTTTTTATAGCCGGTCGTTTCTCTAAATTTGCGATTTGCATATACGATAACACCTGCCGTATCGGTTTCAGTGATCATTACACCACCGTCATACGGAATCTCATCATCGATCGGTTCCGGTTTCTGTATAACTTGACCAGTGATTAAATTTTTTATTTTTGTACTCACTCTAAACTCCTTTGCTTGATCAACCGTTTATATAATTATACATCAAAATATTATAAAAATAATGTAATTTTAAAAATTTAGTATGATTTTGTTATTATATTAAATAAGTATTATAATAAATTCTAAGGCATATTTTGAACATAAAAGAGACTATTTTAAATATCATTAAGCAAAGATTCCTCGTTATAGACGGTGCTATGGGCACTCAGATACAAGATTTACAAGTCCCCCAAAGCGCATGGATAGATGAAGATGGGAATTCACAAGAAGGTTGTAATGAACTTTTGAACTTTACTGCCCCGGAGCTAATAGAGCGCATCCATAAGCGATATGCGATGAGCGGTGCCGACATGATCAAGACAAACACGTTTGGAACTATGCCATGGGTGCTTGATGAGTATGGACTCGGAAGTAAAGCTTATGAGTATAGCCGCTTTGGAGCAAAGCTGGTTAAAAATATTTGTGACGAATATAGTACTCCCGAACAGCCAAGGTTTGTTTTAGGCTCAATCGGTCCGGGAACAAAATTACCAAGCCTTGGACATATTCACTATGATGAGATGTTTGCCGGATTTAAAGAGGTTGCCTTGGGATTAATTGACGGTGGATGTGATGTTTTTTTGCTTGAAACATGCCAAGATCCGTTGCAGATAAAAGTAGCTCTTCATGCTTGTAAAGAGGCGAATTTTGAGCGAAATGTGGATTTGCCTATAATGGTAAGTGCAACGATAGAACTTAGCGGAACTATGCTTATAGGAACTGACGCAGCAACTTTGGTTACAATCTTAGAACCGTTTGATATTATCTCTCTTGGATTTAACTGCGGAACGGGACCTGATCAGGTTAAAAAACATTTAAAAATTCTGAGTGAAATTTGGAACAAGCCTATCTCTATCCACTCAAATGCAGGACTTCCTCAAAATAGAGGAGGGTACACATACTATCCGATGGGACCTGATGAATTTAGCGCAAAACAACTTGAATTTAGCGAGTTTGACGGAGTTGCTTTTATGGGCGGATGTTGCGGCACGACACCACAGCATATACAAGCGCTTAAAAAGGCTACTGCAAACATTAGACCAAAAGCTTCAAGCGGAAAAATGGAGCCCAGTATTGCTTCACTGTTTAATAGTGTTGAGCTTTTTCAAAAACCAGCTCCTCTTTTGATAGGAGAGAGGAGCAACGCGACGGGAAGCAAGGCTTTTCGCGAACTTATTTTGGCAAGTGACTATGAAGGAACGCTTAGTGTTGCCCAAGCTCAAGTTAGAGACGGTGCTCATGTGCTTGATGTTAATGTGGAGTTCGCAGGGCGCGACGGCGCTAAAGATATGAGAGAGGTGGCAACGCTTTACAATCAAAAAGTTTCAATTCCTCTTATGCCTGATGCAACTAGAGTCGGAACAATTGAAGAAGCTCTTAAATGTATAGGCGGCAAACCTATTATAAATTCTGTTAATCTTGAAGACGGCGAAGCAAAACTTGATGAGATATGTTCTTTGGCAAAAAAATACGGAACATCACTTGTCTGTCTTGTGATAGATGAAAAAGGAATGGCAAAAATCAAAGAAGATAAACTTAGAATTGCCCAGAGGATATATGACCTTTGTGTAAATAGGCATGGAATAAATCCAAGCGATCTTATCTTTGATATGCTTACATTCACGGTAGGAAGCGGAGATGTGGAGTATCGTGATGCAGCAGTGCAAACCATAGAGGCTATAAGAGAATTTACCGCTTCTCATCCTATGGTCGGAACTACATTAGGGCTTTCTAATATCTCTTTTGGACTAAGCGCGAATGCCAGAGTTTTTTTAAATAGCGTATTTTTGCATCATTGCATAGAAGCCGGCATGAGCAGTGTTATCATCAATGTAAAACATATAGTTCCGATCGCTAAAATGAGCGACGAGGATAGAGAGATATGCGAAGAGTTATTGTTCCGTGCTGATGAAAATAGTTTATTTAAATTTATAGAATATTTTTCAGATAAAAGCGTAGATAATTCAATTACTGATGAAGCTTATGAAGCACTAAATGACGAAGAAAAAATAGCAAAACTTTTGCTTGACGGCGACAAAGAAAGAATGATACCGCTCGTGGAGAGTGTTCATAGCGCAATAGGAGCAGATAGGATAGTGAACGAGATACTCATTGATGCCATGAAAGTTGTGGGTGAACTCTTTGGAAGCGGTAAGATGCAGCTTCCTTTTGTATTGCAAAGCGCTGAAACTATGAAGACAACAGTGGATTTTCTGCAATCTTATCTTACTAAGCAGGAAAAGGCAAGCGAAACAACGCTGGTTATCGGTACCGTTAAGGGCGATGTTCATGATGTTGGAAAAAATCTAGTTGATATTATCCTCTCAAACAATGGGTTTAAAGTTATAAATATAGGCATAAAAACCGATCTTGATCAGTATATTGATGAGATCAAAAAAGGCAATGTTCATGCGATTGGCATGAGCGGACTTTTGGTAAAATCAACCGCAGTTATGAAAGAAAATCTTGAAGAGCTGACTAGACTTGGCATCACAATACCGGTACTCCTTGGAGGAGCGGCGCTGACAAGAAGTTTTGTTGACGACTTTTGCCGTCCTATATATAATGGCGCTCTATTTTATTGCCGTGATGCATTTGATGGTGTTATCGCTATGGGAAGGATAGAACAATTCGTAAACGGCATCACTGATAAACTTGATGATAAGTTGCCGAGTGATTTGATAGAACGAGCCGAGATGGAACAAAAAGAAGTGATTATACCACCTTTTGAAGAGATTAAGCTTCCGGCAAAAGCAGCTATTCCTACTCCTCCATTTTGGGGCAGAAGAGTAATGAGGGAAAATGATTTTGATAAAGATTTAGCTTATGAGTGGATAAACAAGCGAACGCTTTTCAAGCTTCACTGGGGATATAAACGAGCAGGTATGCCAGTGGATGAGTATAAGAAACTAATGGAATCAAAGGTTTATCCTGCATTTGAGAGAATCAAAAAAGAGTTTGAAGCAAGAAGGCTTTTTGAGCCGACTATCATTTACGGATATTATCCTTGCAGAAGTAACGATAGTGAGCTTTTACTCTTTGATGAGAGCGAAGGGTGGAATGTTGATGCAAATGCCTCCAAAGAACCGCTTCATGAAATTATAGGCAGAGCTATAACGCAGTTTAGTTTCCCAAGACAAAGAAAACAGCCCCATAGGGCTTTGAGCGATTTCTTTAGGCATGATAGGGATGATGTTATTGCTCTAACTTGCGTTAGCGCAGGAGCAAAAATAAGCGCTTACGAAAAAGAGCTTTATGATAAGGGTGAATATCTAGAATACAATCTTGTTCATGGATTGGGAGTTGAGCTGGCTGAGGCACTCGCAGAAATGGCACATAAACAGATAAGGCTTGATCTTGGTATCCAAAGCTCAGATGAGGGAAATACTCTAAGGGATGTCAGAATGAATAGATATCAAGGGGCAAGATACTCTTTTGGCTATCCTACTTGTCCTGATCTGGAGCAAAGCAAAGAGATATTTAAACTATTAAAACCAGAAGAGTTTGGCATCACTTTGAGCGAAACCTTTCAGATACACCCAGAGCAAAGCACCACTGCACTTGTAGTACATCATAAAGATGCGAGTTATTATAGTGTGTAAAATTTGCTTGATTAACACTAATTCTACAGTTGTTTGCTTGAACTCTTTCGGGTAAGATTTTGGATTTGAGCCTTTTGGCATGGTACTTCCTTTTAATGAATTTTAATATTCGCCAATTCAAACAATAAGTGCAATTTTTGATTACTAGCGCAAGAGAGGGTT
>DYMX01000048.1 GCA_020721345.1 Sulfurovum sp. | reverse complement strand
TGGGAGCTTGTAATCGAGGCAAATAAAAAATCACTACTTGAATCAGCAAAAGATTTAAGTATGGGTGGACTAGCTATTACATTAGCAAAAATGTCAGCCGTGTCTGGTTTTGGAATTGATGCTAATATAGATTTTGATGATTCTAAAAATATTTTTGACGAGTCACAAAGTAGAGCAGTGATTGAAGTAAAATCTGAAAATATAGATAGCGTTGTGGGAATGGCTATTGATTTAGGACTTAGCATAGAGCGTATTGGTGAAGTTAGGGGAAGTAATTTTATACTTAATGATATAGATATGCCAATAGAAAAACTACAAAGTGTATATTTTGATACATTTGCAAACACAATAGAACAAGACCTATAAAAGAGAGAATATGAGAGCATTAATAAGCGTAAGTGACAAAAGTGGTGTTGTAAATTTTGCAAAAGAGTTAGTAAATCTGGGGTATGAAATCATCTCCACAGGTGGAACATACAAAGCGTTGCAGGACGCTGGTGTAAATGTTATCGAGGCAAATGAAGTTACAAAATTTCCAGAGTGTTTTGAAGGTCGTGTAAAAACTCTAAATCCATATATCCATGGTGGAATTTTGCATAGAAGAGATAAGCAGTCCCATATCGATCAAGCTAAAGAGCTTGGAGTTGAGGGGATCGATCTGGTGTGTGTAAATCTGTATCCATTTAAAGCAACCATAGAAAAAACAGATAATTTTGAAGAGATCATAGAAAACATCGATATCGGCGGTCCTGCGATGGTAAGATCGGCCGCTAAAAACTTTGATAGTGTTATCATTGTTACTGATGTGGCGGATTACGATCTAGTTCTTAGTAATTTAAAAAACAATACAAATACAGTAGAGTTTAGACAGGGACTCATGATAAAAGCTTATGAGCATACAGCCTCATATGATAGTATGATAGCAAACTATATGAATAGCAGATTCAACAACGGTATGGGTGAAAAACAGTTTATCGTAGGAAACAAAGTATTTGATACTAGATATGGCGAAAACCCACATCAAAAAGGTGCTTTGTATGAGTTTGATAACCATTTCTCTACAAAATTTAAAACCATAAAAGGTGAAGCAAGTTTTAATAATATGGGTGATATCAGTGGAGCCGCCAAGATTGCAGGCGCTTTTGGAGATGATAATGCAGTTTGTATAGTAAAGCATGGAAATCCTTGTGGTTTTGCTATCAAAGATACATTATTAGAGAGTTACACAGAAGCACTCAAATGTGATCCTGTAAGCACTTTTGGGGGGGTGGTTGCTGTCAATGGCATTGTTGAGCTTGAACTTGCTAAAAAGATGAATGAGATATTCCTAGAGGTAGTTTTCGCAGCTGATTTCACACCTGAAGCAATAGAAGAGCTTAGCAGAAAAAAGAGAATCAAACTATTCTCACAAGGGACAAAAAAATTAGAACTTGCCAATGATCATATAAACTTCAAAATCGTAGATGGCGGATTTGTATTCCAGACAAGTGATGCAGTTGGAGATGATGAAGTGTCAAATGCCAAGCCTCAAACTACAAGAACAGCAACCAGTGGCGAGCAAAAAGATATGGAGATAGCCTACAAAGTAGCATCTCTAACTAAATCTAACTGTGTAGTATATGTAAAAGATAGTGCGATGGTAGCTGTGGGTATGGGTATGACATCTCGTGTGGACGCTGCCAAAGCAGCTCTGCGAAAAGCTGCAGATATGGGAATAGATACTACCGGCTCAGTTTTAGCATCTGAAGCATTTTTCCCATTCCGAGACAGTATAGACGCGGCCGCTGAAGCTGGAGTGAAATGTGTGATAGAACCAGGCGGAAGTGTAAGAGATGATGAAGTAATCGCTGCTGCTAATGAGTATGGCATGGCACTTTATTTCACTGGTGTAAGACACTTTTTGCATTAGTTCGTCATTGCGAGAACACGCAGTGTTCGTGGCAATCTGTGGATTACTTCGTTGTAAACTCCTCGTAATGACAGCGAGTCGTCATTTCTGCGAAGATGAGAACCGTTTAGTAAAAGCAAACCGCTTTGCTTTTGTAGGTTTGGAACCAAAGGCGTTGTCTTGAAGAGACCGCCGAAGGGAATCCTCAAATATATTTAGAAATCATAAAATTTTGTTATAATTATTGAAATAAAAACAAAGGAATTAGTTGTGTTTAAAATTTATCCAAAATATTTGATTACTTTAGTGGTAGCAACATTATTTGTATCGTGTAGCGGTGAAAACAGTAATCCCAAGTCAATTGCATGTTCTGAAATTGAGGATGCATATTTAAGATATTCTGATAGAGAATGTTCTTCAAAAACTATAGACAATTACGAAATTATTAAATGCATTAGTTCTATTTGGTTAAATGGTGGCAACGGTGAGTATTATGCCATCAATGGAAAAGCAAGAACAGACTTAGAAAAAATACAAGAAAATCACAGTGGATTTTATGAGTTACCACCAAGATATAAAGTATCTATATCTGCTATATCTTTTGATGCTTTAGAGCAAAATACTAGCGGTAATTCTGAAAATTATGTTAAAGTAGTTAAAGAGGAAACTGTAAGCCAAGATGACTTGAATGCTTATTGCTCGTATTTGAAAGAGACAGATAATTTAACCGTTGAGGCAAATCATAAATTCGGAGACGATAGTTTCAACAGTAAAGAGCGTGAAAGCTGGATAACACCAAAAATAAAAGCAGTAGAAAAAAAATATTTTGATGATAATGGAAAAAAATACGAACAAGAGTTTATTAGAATATTGGATTCTGGTGTTCATTGCCCAAGGTAGTTAATTGATATTTTATTCAATGATTATGTATATATTATAACCTTGACAAACCGTACGATATTTCGTATAATATCTAAAATTAACAAAAAGGCTAAATATGACAAAAATAATGTCAGTAAGTCAAGTTAGAGCAGATATCTATAATGTAATGGATGAAACCGCACAAACTCATCAACCTGTACTCATCACAGGAAAGAGAAATAATGTCGTGATGGTTTCAGAGGAAGATTGGAATGCGATAGAAGAGACTTTGTATTTAAGCTCTATACCAAATATGACATCGTCTTTGCAAGATTCTATGAAAGCTCCGGATAGTGAATTTAGCAAAGATATTGAATGGTAGAATACAAGATACTTTACGGCAAATTTGCGCAAAAAGATGCCAAGAGGTTATCTAGCGCAAACTTAGATAAAAAAGCAAAAGAACTCATTGAGATCATTCGAAAAAATCCTTTTCAAAATCCTCCACCTTATGAGAAATTAGTCGGTAATTTACAAGGATTATACTCCAGAAGAATCAATATCCAACATAGGATAGTTTATGAAGTAAGAGAGATCGATAAAGTCGTTAGAATTCACAGGATGTGGTCTCATTATGGGGATTAGATTACATCTCATATTAACTTTGACCACTATTTGTAAACTATAAAAGGAATTTTTATATGAAAAAAATATTATTTTGTTTTTTAGCTATGGCAGCAATGGCGCATGCAGATGAAATACATGCGGAATCAGTTATAGAAAAAATCTTAAATACCAAGCAGGCAATAATCAATAATTCCCAAAAATCACCATCGGACGAATTTGTATTTTTAGCATTTTGGGATTTTGACGGCACTATCATAAAAGGCGACTGCTCGGAAGGCTTAGAAGAGAACGGTAAGCTTATATACAAGGGTTTAGCTCAGTTGGCTATAGAATCAGGGCATTCAAAGATCTATCCGCCAAATGGAGGAGTGAAAAGCTTTTTTGAAGATTATCGTCATATGGAGCATATAGGAAAGTGGTTGGCATATCCGTATCTGACCCAAATGCTGCGCGGCGCCAAAGAGAGCGATATAGATGAATTGAGCAGTAAGTATTTTAAAACGGTTCTTCAAAATTATTATTTTAACTCATCTTTGCACATACTAAAAGCTTTAGAAAATAATGGCGTGCAATGTCATGTTATTTCAGCCAGCAGTGATATTTTTCTAGATGCTGCTGCGCCGACATTGGAACTAGAAAAAGAGCGTTTTAACGGCATAGAGCAACAGATAAAAAATGGACTCTTGACAGAAAAGTTAATCTATCCGGTAACGTGGTCTTACGGGAAAGTGGAGAAGTTACAAGATATTATAGAAAAGATTAAAAAACAAAATCCACGCAAGCGGGTAATTGTTCTTGCTGCATTTGGCAATAGTTATGGTACCGACGGTCCTTTTATGAAATATGTTGCGACACAGAAACTTCTAAAAGGAAAACCAACGGCTGTAATGATCAATGGAGGAGATGCACCTTTGGAATATAAAGATCTATTTATGCAAGTGCATCAATCACAGATCGCATCTGATAACAAATAGCTCTATTAACCCCCTAATTAACACTTTTTGGCTACAGCAGCTATGGCGAATGCCGATGTAACAAATGTCGTTGTGAGTAAAGCATTTTTAGCTAAACCTGTTAAAATAATCGACGTTAGAACTCCTAGCGAATGGGCAAGTATGGGAATTGTAAAAGGCGCATATCCTGTTATGTTCTTTGATGAAAGAGGTGAAGCAAAAGAGGCTGCGTTTAGAGCAAAGCTAAATAAAATTGTCAAGAAAAATGAAAAATTTGCCATAATTTGCAGAACCGGCGCAAGAACAGCGGCTATCGCAAAAATACTTGATAGCGACTATGATGTTATAAATCTGCAAGGCGGAATGGTTAAATTGATGCAAGAAGGATACAAGCCTGTTCCTTATAAAG
>DYMX01000002.1:49179-68543 GCA_020721345.1 Sulfurovum sp. | reverse complement strand
TTCCGCTTGTACCTCCGCTTATAGTTGAAGGAGCATCATTGACCGGTGTGACCGTAATAGTAAGTGTTCCCGTGTCAGTAAGGGTTCCGTCCGTTACGGTGTAATCAACAGTGTCCGTTCCGTGGAAGTTCGCTGCAGGAGTATATGTATAACTTCCGTTAGCCGCAAGAACAAGCGTACCGCCCTGAGCGGTTGCGAACGTTCCGGCAACTACGCTTAGGCTATCTCCGTCAAGATCGGTGTCGTTGGCGTCAATATCTGTAGTTGAAGTGAATGGAGTATTTTCAACTGCAGTGATCGCATCATCAACGGCAACCGGAGCGTGAGTAGCCCCTCCGCCTCCTCCGCCTCCTCCGCCAAGAGCTGCCAATGGAGCAATGCCTGCAAGCGGCCACCATGGCATTGCGACGATACCATCGTATGCCCCTAATGCTTGATAACTAAAAGTCGCATCTGCCATATTTGGCGTCATCAAAGCAACTTCTCCCTCTTGCGGGACATAAGGATAGTACTGCCCGTCTTCAGCAAGACCTACAAGTCTGCCAAAACCGTCACTATAATAATCTTTTAAGATAATGTCCGGCGCTTCGCTTAACTCTTCTATTTTTCCGTCAACGTCGAGATGAATCGCCAAGTCTTTTCCGACTCTTTTGGCAGGTATCTGATTTGGAGCATATTTGGTTGCGATCTCTTTTAATTCATAAGTTTTTACATTTTTATTTGCTTGTATAACAAGCTGTTTTCCGCTGCTTCCTGCATCATCTGCAACAAGATATTTGGATTCACTTCCGTTGTTTATGTGCACTATAAATTCTACCAGCTTAGCCATCTATAACTCCTTTTCGTATAATTCTGTCGTATTTAATTCACAGTTGGGAATATATCTGTTTATAATATTTGAATTGAGTTTGAGGTGATTGATCTCGCTTTTTGCTCCGTCAGGATCAACTTGCGCAAACGTAAATTTATGCTCAGACGATTCTAGGACTTTGATAAAAACAAGATTTGAGTTATTATTTTCTATAACCATACCGTAATTAGTAATATTGATGCTGTCACCTCTTTGCGCAACGCCGACTCTAATGTGTCTATTGCAAACAAATATTTTTGCATAGTTATCCGGCATAAGCGAACCCACGATCTTGTCGTTTACCTTAACGGTTGGGACAAACTCCTTGGTCCCGCCGATACGATAAAAAACCACTTCAATTCTTTTTGAAATGTTTTTATCTACAACATTAGCATCTTCGCGAGCCGGCAAGTATTTCCCAGACATACCCGAATCAGCAAAAACGCTCATCGTCGCAACAGCCGACACAATCAAAATTTTGATCAAATCTTTCATTCTAACCTCCATGAAAAACATATAATTGACATGGTGTTATAAATAAAATTTATAATACTTAGCACTTTTTTAAGTTAAAATTCTCAATATTAAAGTAATAAATCAAAAATATTTATACTTTGAATACTTTACTATACCATATTTTCGCTTAAAACATTATAAATTTATTTAATATTTAAAATAATGATAGGTTGAGGAGTGTTATCTCTCCCCAAATGCTTCGTTCATAGTTTTGGTTACAGGCTTTGTTATGTATTCCCAAACCGTTCTTGTCCCTGTTGTTATGTCAACTTGGGCAGTCATGCCCGGAGTTACCTCTATTTCTTGTCTATTTTTGGCGATAAGCTTTGTACTGCCAAGCGTAATTCTAACCCTATAATAAATTTTGTCGCCCTGCGATGTCTTTTCGATCAATGCGTCAGGGCTTATGTATGAAACCTTGCCGTCAAAAATTCCGTATATACTGTAATCATAGGCATCCAGTTTGACGCCCGCCTCTTGACCTACTCTTATAAACGATATATCGCTAGGGGGTAATTTTGCTTCAACGACAAGCTGATCTCCGGACGGCACTAATTCCATAATAATATCACCGGCCCTAGCATTTGCTCCTTGTGTAGTGATGAGAATATTTTTAACAAAAGCATTCATTGGAGAAAATATCTCTGTCCGCTCTAGATTGATCTTCCTGTCCGTCATCTCTTGCTCTTTAGTAGAAAGATCCTCTTCTGCTTTAGTCAGCTCTGCTTGTGAGTCTTGAAAATATTTGTTGCGTTTATTTGAGATCTGGCCTTTAAGGTCCGCTACTTGTCTCTTTAACCTTATGACTTCTGCTGAACCGATATCGCCTGTTTTAAGCAAGGGAATATTGTTATCGAGTTCTTGCTGTGCCAAAGAAAGGGATTCTTTTAATGCTGATATCTCATCTCCGACCGCTTGCTGTCTTCTTTTATACAATTCGGTTTGATTTGATACAAATTCCGGATATTCTTTGACTAAAGTCGGAAATACCAAAGGCTTTCCGTAAACCTCTGCTTCCAATCTTGCCAAAGCCGCTTTAAGTGCAGCAACCTTCGATCTGCTATCATCGTATGCTGCTTTTGCTTTATTTTTTTCGAGCTCCACAAGCTTTTCACCTTTAGAGACTTTCTGCCCCTCTTCGACATAGATCTTTTCTATAACACCGTCTGTAGCAGCTTGAATTTCTTGCGTTTTAGCTATGGCAATAACCTGTCCCTGCGCATGCGATATTTGATCAAGTGAAGCAAATTGAGACCAAATAAAAAATGGAACTATAAGCAAAAACAGCGAAGCAAAAACTATCCATCTCGAGTCTATTTTGTATATAAACGGCTTTTCTATTCCTTTTTTTTGGTTCATTGTTTTCCTTCATTTTGAGTAGAATCCTGGACTGTATTTCTATTTTTTTGATTATTTGCAAGTTTTTCAAGCACCAGTTTTTTGGGACCATCCATTATAATTCCTTGAGGAGTAAGTACTATGATCCTATCTACCAACCCAAGAAGTGCCGGCTTGTGCGTCACGAGGATCAGTGTCTGATCTTTTGTTATTTGAGCATTTAAAATTCTGATTATTTTATTTTCCGTAAAATCATCCATATTTGCCGTTGGTTCGTCAAGAAGCCAAATTTTCGGATTTGCTGTGAGAACCCTTGTTATGGCAACTAATTGTTTTTGTCCTCCGGAAAGCGAATTGCCTCCTTCCGGGATGATCTCGTCAAGACCTTTGGGCGCAGAGTTGATCAAAATATTCAATCCGGTTTTTTCTGAAGCTTCCAAAATTTGCGAATCACTAACTCCCACAAGTCCCAAGGTTAAGTTATCTCTTAATGTTCCTGAAATTAACTTTGTACTTTGAGGCAAATATCCTATGATCGAACTAAGTTTGTGCCTGGAAATATGCTGAATATCAATTCCGCCCAAAATAACATGTCCTTCTTGCGAAGCATAAAGCCCAGATAGCACTTTTAACATTGTAGTTTTCCCGGATCCTATCATTCCCAAAATTGCAACTTTTTCTCCAGCGGCAATATTTAAATTTGGAATATTTAAAGCCTGCCTGCTCTCTCCATAAGCAAACTTTACATCTTTCAAATTATATTTTGGTTCTATAAGATCAGGAGTCAAAGGCTTTGAAATGCCTTCATTTTCTTGAGGAAGCATATAAATGTTATTTAAATCTTTAATTGATATTTTGGCTCTTCCCCATTGGATAAATATATTCGGCAATGCGGCTATTGGCGATAATACCCTGGAAGAAAGAATGGAAATAGCTATTAATCCCCCCATTGTTAGCTGATCTGTTGTACTTGCCAAATATGCACCCCACGCCACAAGACAAATGTAGCTGAATTGTTGCAAAAGGGCTGCTGTATATACCGCTAATTCACTATAATGTCTTATAGATATATCATCACTTATGGCATCTTCCGTTAATGTATTCCATTTGTTTTGCATGCTGTAGCCTGCACCGCTTGCCTTAACTACTACGGAGTTTTCAACATTTTCAACAAGAAGTCCGAGCTTTTTGTTTGATGCTGCAACAGACTGCTCTGTTAAAACTTCTATTTTATTTTTAAAAAACAGTGCCGCTGTTAAAGATGATAGGAAAAATACAAACGGGATCAATCCCATCTCAAATCCTCCCAGCATAATAATGACGGACAAAAAGAAAAGAGTGAAAGGGAAGTCTATAATAAAATACAAAGCGGCTGTTGCTATAAATATACGCACACTAGTATATCCCTGCAGCTGTCCGGATAAGGTGCCTATACTATTTGGTAATGCATCTGATCTGATCTTTAAAAATCTATCAAAAATATTGTGTGAGTAGCTTCTATCCATAGAAGTAGTGGCTTCATCCAATATGGCAGATCTCGATATTTTTAAGATCATCTCTAGAATTATCGCTATCGCAACGCCTACGGTCAATGCGATAAGCGTCGAGGTGCCGTGTGTCGGAATAACCCTGTCATATACCTGCATGCTAAAGAATGATGTGCTAAGGGCAAGGATATTTATAGTTAAAGTCGCCATTACGGCATAAAAAATATGCCTTTTCTGCCTTAATGCAACAGATCTGAACATCTCATAAGCGCTATTACGAACTCGACCGACCCTTTCTTCTCTAAGTTCACAAAATTGCGTACTATCGTCAAATGAAGAATAGTATCTAGTCCCTTTCGCGCTGGCACATCTCCAAGTGCCGCCTGTAGTTTTTTCTAAAACTATGCTCAAGCCTTCATTTGGCATTATTGCAATACAAGGTAAATTTTCTTCAAATATTTCCGTTGTCCAGTTGGGCTTTTTTAAACCAATAAGTTCAAAAAGTTTTTCGTAACTTAACAATATAGTTTTATCGTCGAGTTCCATATCTTGTAAAAAATTTTTTTCAAAATCCAAATAAGTATACATAGAGAGCCTAGAGCCTGAAAATAACGGCAATGAACACTCGTGCGTCAACCAATATATATCTTTTTTTAACTTTTCATTATCATTATAAAGCTGCATTTTTACTCTCCGTTTTTTTATCTTTTGTTACTCGTGTTGTTGTCCATAATAGAATCAAATGTCGAGCCATTATATGCATCCTGATTGTCTAGTTTTGTTAGGGTTTGGATTTGTTGATCTTTATATCTCATATTTTTCCTATCTTTCTTATCTATAGATAGATTTTGCAGCGCTTTTAGTTCGCCCGAAAGAAGCGCGAGCTGATAAGACGAAACGCTCAGCGTTGCCTTTATGTCAGAAAACGATATTTCATTTTGTGTAAGCTCTCTTGAGGCGTTAACGAGATCAAGCCATTGTCTTTTTCCTGCCAAAAAAAGCCTTGTATATGAAGCAAAAACCTTTTGCGCAGAGCCTATCGACTGGGACTGCACATCAACTCTTCTAAGGGCAGAGATATAATCATTGTATGCGAACATGGTTTTTTCCATTAACTCTTGTTTTTTTGATACTCTTTCTTGACTTAGCTGTATTACCTTGGCTTCGCTTGCCTCTATACCCGAAATTGATGAAAGTCCAGCACCAGGAGATGCCTGCAAAGATAAATAGATGGCAGAATCATCGGATTTCAAATCCTCATATACCGAACTGCTTCCGTAGTTTTTTTGTGCTACGATCATTAGATCAGGCCACAAAACCGACTTTGCTTTTTTCTTTTCAGCCTTTGCATAACTTATCTTTGCATTATATCTATATAATGAGGGGTGGGTATTTAAAACCCTTTCTATAATTTCGTCTAAACTTTTATTTAAATGTGGGGCGGACGACTCTATGGAAAAACTTTGTCCAAATCTTTTTCCGGTAAGCAACTCAAGCTGTGAAAGCGAAGTTTGTCTTCTTGTTTTTGCTAAACTGATATCTGTTTCCATCTGATAAAGCCTCGCTTTCAGCAGATCCATATCAGCTTTTGCAGATACTCCTGCGGCTATTCTTCTTGAGAGCATGCCTTCTAAGATTTGAAGCTGTTTCTGCCCTTCATAAAGCGCTTCAAGGTTTCCTTGTGCCGTCAAATAAACTTTCAAGCTATTTAAAAGAGAATCAACTAGATTATAAGCATTTTCTTCTAGTGCTGCTTCACTGTCTTTTTGGTTTGCCACGGCCATATCCATAGCAGAATCCAACTTTCCTCCCGTCCATAAAGGTTGCTCTAAACTTAAAGTTACCCCGCCGATTTTATCTTTTGTGTAATGGCTGCTAACTTTTGGGGTAGGAAAATAGTTCCACCATGCTCCATTCACTCCGGCTTTAGCTCCCCTCACTGCTTGCTTGGATGCCATTATGCTTGGATGTGATCTTATAGAGAAGTCAACCAGCTCGTCAACACTATATATGTTTTTATTTTCTGCTTCACTGCCGAACAACAAACCGCCAACCATTACCAATACCAAACAAAAACGTATCAAATTAAATCCTTATAATTAAAAAACTACTTTACTTTGGCAATTATACCATTTAAATTTAAATAAATTAAAGATCTTTATTAATAAATAAATAATTTTAATATAAATTTTACTATAATTAAACACTTTTATAATTATACGAGGTTTTATAAGTTGAAATATATTGTTTTATTGTTTTTAATATTTTCAAATTATTTTCTAAACGCCGAGAGTATAAATAACGATCTCATAAAATCTACGCTATCAAATTCATTACGTTCAAACGAGTCAGCCCTTGTGCAAAATCTATATGAAAATACCGGATATTATCCGCTTTGGACAGGGGAACAGAATCAACAAAAAACAAATGAGTTGCTCTCGGCTCTTAAGAATCCGCTATTTAACTATAAAGAAAAAGATTTTGGCCAAAAAGAGATAGAAAAACTTTTCTTTATGATCGACAATGACAAAAACGCAAACAAAGAACAGCTTTTGGCAAAACTTGATGTTGCGCTAAGTAATAGTTTTATTAAATTGGTAAAATTTATTTATGTCGGCGATGTTGACTGGAATATGGTAAAAAATAAAATATCCTCACTAAAACAAAGTGATGGGACAAGCGCATCGTGGGAGATGCAAACAAAAGAATTTCCTGATCGAAATATACTAGCTCGCGCCGTTGTCGAAGGCAACATAGAAAGTTATTTAACTTCGCTTATTCCTCTTGAGGATAAATATAAAACTTTTGTAAGCATATACAATAAATACCGTAAATTAAAGCCGTTCAACGAAATACCGTATAGCTATGATGACCTTAAACTAGGCAGCAATAGTCCTCGGGTCATGATAGTAAAAAAAAGACTTCAAGATTTAGGCGATTATCCTAGTCACCTCATGCTTGACAATTATTTTGACAATAATTTAAAAGAGGCGGTTATAAGTTTTCAAAAAAGATTCAATCTAGAGCCATCCGGTATATTTGACAGAGTAACGAACTACTATCTTAATACAACACTTTCAGCATATTTAAAAACAATAGCTACCAATCTCGATAAAACAAAGATATATCCAAAAAAATTTAATAATGAGAGAGTAGAGATAAATATACCGGGATATGATCTCACATATTATAATGAAAATCAACCGACACTAAACTCAAAAGTAGTTTTAGGAAGAACGGATAGACCGACTCCCATAATAAACGATCATATAGATTATATGGTTTTAAATCCCACATGGACAGTTACCGATAATTTAATCAAAAAAGACCTTATCG
The DNA here is from genome assembly GCA_020721345.1 of Sulfurovum sp. Taxonomy (GTDB): domain Bacteria; phylum Campylobacterota; class Campylobacteria; order Campylobacterales; family Sulfurovaceae; genus BN30871. Next base: position 61,016 of record DYMX01000002.1, on the reverse strand, counting down.
GAGTGCTGAGAGAAGATCCGAATTATCTAAAAGAACACAATATCCGTGTATATGCCGGAAATGAAGAGATCGAACTGGAACCTAATCAGCTTGATGAGTATGAAAATAGTTCGGCAAAAGTTCCATACAGGTTCGTGCAAGAGGCAGGAAGCAAAAATGTACTTGGGAAAGTAAAATTTGCTTTTCCAAACAATTATGATGTTTTTTTACACGACACGGACAATAAAGATCTTTTCAATAGAAGATATAGAATTTACAGCTCGGGCTGCGTAAGAGCGCAAAAACCTCTTGAGCTTGCCAAAATTTTACTAGAAACACACACTTCAGGAAAATACGATGAAAGTAAAATGCAAGAGATACTTGATTCAAATAAAACTACTACCATCAAATTTGACAAGAGTGTTCCTATAAATATCCTATACTTTACCGTAAGCAAAAATAAAGATAAGGTTTACTTTGACTATGACATATATATGTATGATCTGATCATACAAGAATCAACAGAAGGCAACAAAAAACCTTATTTTGAGATACCGAAACAAAGAATGGTAAAAATAGAGAAAAAAACGGAGAAAGACGAAGAGCCCGAGCCGTAACTACTTGCGCAAAATATTGTCATCGCGAGACTTGAAAAGTCGTGGCAGTCTATTGCTTCGTCCAGCCTTCGGCGGTCTCTTTGAGACATCGCCTTCGGTTCCAATAATATAACCTACTATCCTATATCCATGATTGAGCGCTATAGCGATGCTTCCCTCGCTGCTAAATGCAATATCGCCCGCTATAAACATACCTTTTGTTTTGGTCTCATAGTTCTCGTCAAACATTGGCTCGCCTCTGTTATCAAATACAACTCCGCATTTTTTCAAGAAATCGACAGGTGTTGTACCGCCAATAGCGTATATTGCTCTATCAAAATAATCTATAGTTGTTTCCTTTGTGCCATCAAAAAATTCTATATTTCCTTCAAGCTCTACTTTTTGCCCCTGCCAATCTTTATCAACCCTTTTTTGGTCTTTATAAAATTTTCTGATAGTTTGCGAGTGATTGTCGCTTTTTTCTATGAGCAGGATCTTTTCCAGCCCTAAAATTTTTGCTTCAACGGAAACGCCGATACCTCCCGGTCCTCCTCCTATGATAATGATATCATAAATATTATCCATATATAAGCCTTTATTATAAATAAACATTTTTGAATATTATATAAAAATTTTCAACTAATTTCTTAGCCTTACTCTTTGGGCGTGCGTAAGCGCTATTGCCATAGCATCTGTGATATCAAGCGGTTTTATCTCTTTTGTTATCTTTAAAAGTCTTTTAACCATAAAAGATACCTGCTCTTTTGTGGCTTTTCCGTTTCCCGTGACAGACTGTTTTACCTGAAGTGGTGTATACTCATGAAAATATCCGATCTCTTGAATAATTTTCAATGATAATGCTCCTCTGAATTGAGCAAGCTTGATAACGCTTTTTGGATTAAATGCAAAAAATATATCTTCTATGGCAACTTCATCTATGCTTTTGCCGCTTATTATCGCATCGACACCCTCTATAAGCTCTACAATCTGTTCTTGAAGGATATTTGACTTTATTTTAAGCAAACCTGCTTCTACTAATGAAGTTTTCACACCCTCTAATTCTAGTATGCAGTAGCCTAAATTACGGCTTCCGGGGTCTATTCCTAGTATTTTCATTCACACCTTTTTTCACATTGTGAATATTTTATTCAACAACTATCTCTTTTCGATATATTAGCTAAATTTAGATAAAATCATAAAAGTTATTCACATTAAGGTTTAAAAATGAACATAGGTCAAAAAGTGTTAGATGAGCTGAAAAAAGAGATATCGCAGAATGATTATGAAAAATATATAAAAAAACTTCTTTTTGATGAAAAAAAATCAAGAAGTGACCTTGCATGCTTTCATGCGCCAAATATCATCATTGCTAAATGGGTTAAAACAAAATATGAACCTCAAATAACGCATCTATTTGAACTTCAAACTGGGATAAAGCCGGAACTTATAATTGATATAAAAAATGGAAAAAATACGGTCCTTTCTATCAAAAAACAACAAACTGAAAAAAGTCCTCAAAAAGCAAATTTTTTAAATCCGTCTCTTACTTTTGATACTTTTATCGTTGGAAGTTCAAACCAATTTGCCTATACTGCGGCCAAAAGCGTAAGCGAAAAACCGGGACAGCTTTATAATCCTCTATTTTTATACGGCGGTGTAGGGCTTGGAAAAACGCATCTATTGCAAGCAATAGGAAATGTAGCAATAACTCAAGGCAAAAATGTCGTTTACACAACATTAGAAACATTTATGAACACATTTACATCCCATATAAGAAACCAAACTATGGATAAATTTAGAGAAAAGTTTAGAGAGTGTGATCTGCTTTTGATCGATGATATTCAATTTATCAGCAGAAAAGAGCAGACTCAAGAAGAGTTTTTTCACACATTTAATGAGCTTTTTAATGCAAAAAAACAGATCGTACTAACGGCGGATAGACCGCCAAATAAGATAGCTGGTCTTGTTGATAGACTAAAAAGCCGTTTTGAGTGGGGACTAATGGCGGATATTCAGCCGCCTGAATTAGAGACAAAAATAGAGATCATAAAGAAAAAATGTCAACTGGATAAAATACATCTTACAAACGATGTAATCAATTTCATTGCTACAAATATGGGTGATAATATACGAGAAATTGAAGGAACTATTATCAAATTAAATGCTTTAAGCTCTATATTGAATCAAAAAATAACACTTGAATTTGCTAAAAATACTATAAAAGATCAGCTAAAAGAGAAAAAAGAAAATATTACAATAGAATATATATCCCAAATAGTTGCTCGTGAGCTCAATATAAAACCGTCAGATATAAAATCAAAAAAACGAATTCAAAATATAGTAAATGCGAGAAGGATTATAATATATCTAACTAGAAATCTTACTCAAAATTCTATGCCATCAATTGCTGTATATTTTGGAATGAAAGACCACACTGCTATAAGCCATGCTATGAAAAAAATAAATGAAATGATAGATAACGATGAAAATTTAAAGGTATTTTTAGAAGATATCTCAAATAAAATAAATTCTAAAGATCATTAAATTTGAAACAAATTTCTGTTTTTAAACGGCACTGCCTTAAAGAGTAGTAAATTTGAATAAAAAAAAGATATAATACCAAATTAGTGAATTAATGTGAAAAACTTTATAAGTCATTAAACAGATCAAAGTACAGTGTTATCTTGCTTTGATCTGTTTTTCACCAATTCAAGGATTAATACTACTAATACTATTTTACTTTTAAATAAAAGGGGTGTTTATGAAAGTAAAAGTTCAAAAACAGGTAATTGAATCAATACTTATAAATCTTCAACCGTTCTTAGAAAAAAAAGATGCTAGTCAAATAACTTCGCATATATTTTTTAATGCTAAAGAAAATGAATGTACTATAAAAGCAACCGATCTTGAAATTGGTCTTAGTATAAATACAAAACATATAAAAGTCGAAGATAGCGGGATTTGTACTGCAAACGGTAAAAAGTTACTTGATATTATTAGAATATTGAAAGATGATGAAATAACTCTTGAAGTGTTGGATAATTCACTCGTTATAAAACAAAAACAATCAAAATTTAAATTACCGATCTTTGATGCTTCAACTTATCCGGCATTTCCGCAAACAGACAATAAACCGCAAATCACACTTGATTCACTCCAGCTAATTCAAAGTTTCAAAAAAATATCTCCTGCAATAGATACAAATAATCCAAAGTTTGAACTTAACGGAGCGCTTATAAATATCAAAGAAAAATCTACCGATATAATAGGAACTGATACTAGAAGATTGGCTATTAGTACAATTAATGGCACGAGTTCTGAAGAACTTGCTATTATAGTGCCTAAAAAAGCGATATTAGAAATTCAAAAACTTTTTTTAGATAAAATAAGCATATTTTACGATAATGTAAATTTGATCATATCAAATGATAACTATTATTTTTATTCAAAATTGATTAACGGTAAATATCCTGATTATGCCAGAATAGTTCCTACTTCAACAAAACATAATTTAAAATTACCAAAAAAAGATATGGCTGAAGCAATAAAAATGATGTCAACCATATCTCAGGATATAAAACTAACTATCAATTCTAATAATATCATTTTTCATGCTTTAAGCAGTGATAATTTAGAAGCAAAAACAGAATTAGAAATAAATACAGGTATCAATGAGAGATTTGAGATAAGTTTTAACAGCAGATATATTTTAGATTTCTTATATCAAATCGATGATGATATTTTTGAAATGAATTTAAATGAGTCAAATTTACCTTTTGTAATAAAAAGCAATGAATTTATGACTATTATAATGCCAATTATTTTATAAGGATTTTTTATTAATGGACAGTAAAACCAAATTTATATTTGTTACAGGCGGAGTACTTAGTTCTTTAGGAAAAGGGATAAGTGCCGCAAGTATCGCAACACTTCTTAAACACTCAGGTTTAAAGATAGGAATATTAAAACTAGATCCATATATAAACGTAGATCCTGGAACTATGTCACCACTTGAGCACGGCGAAGTTTTTGTAACAAAAGACGGAGCGGAAACAGATCTGGATTTGGGACATTATGAAAGATTCATTGATTCATCTCTTACGCAAGCAAACAACTTTACAACAGGTCAAGTATATAAAACGGTTATAGAAAATGAAAGACAAGGAAAGTACTTAGGTAAAACGATCCAAGTTGTTCCTCACATAGTAAATGAGATAAAAGATAGGATATTTTTAGCTGGCGATAAAAAAGATATTTTGGTTGTAGAACTTGGTGGAACCGTAGGGGATATTGAGGGTTTGCCGTTTTTGGAAGCTATAAGACAAATAAGACATGAACTTGGCAAAAATAGAGTAATGAATGTTCATGTTACATTGCTGCCTTATATAAAAGCGGCCGGAGAGCTTAAAACAAAACCAACACAACATTCGGTTCAAGAGTTAAGAAGAATAGGTATATCACCGAATATGCTCATACTTAGAGCTGAACAGGCTGTTCCAAGTGAATTAAAAAGAAAGATAGCATATAACTGTGATGTTGATGAAGATAGTGTTATCGAGGCAGTTGATGCATCTACTATTTATAGCGTTCCTCTTAATTTTATGAGCCAAGATATTTTAAAACCTATATCAAAACAACTTGAACTTGGAAATATTAAACCAAATATGGATCAATGGATCAATCTGGTAAACAGAATTATTATGCCTTCAAATGAAGTAAAAATCGCTTTCGTAGGCAAATATCTAGACCTGAAAGAGTCATATAAATCATTAACAGAAGCACTTATTCATGCGGGAGCCAATTTAGACAGCCGTGTAAACATTAAGTGGGTAGATAGTGAAAAGATCGAAGAAGACGGAAGCGAAAAATATCTAAAAGATTGTGACAGTATATTGGTAGCAGGAGGATTTGGTGAGAGGGGTGTTGAAGGCAAGATAGAGGCAATAAAATATGCCAGAATAAATAAAATTCCATTTTTAGGAATATGTCTTGGTATGCAGCTTTCAATTATAGAATACGGCAGAAATGTACTCGGACTCGAAGATGTAAATTCTGTTGAATTTAAAAATGATGCTAAAAATCCTATGATCTATCTAATAGACGAATTTATAGATGCAAGCGGCAAAAGACAGATAAGGACCACTACATCGCCGCTTGGCGGAACTTTGAGACTCGGTGAATATGAGTGTGAGATAAAAGAAGGAAGCAATCTAAGGTCTGCATATAATGAAGCAATAATTTTTGAGAGACATAGACATAGATATGAAGCAAATCCAAAATATAGAGATGAGCTTGAAAAAAATGGAATGATCATAACAGGTGAGTCAGATGGGCTTATCGAAGCAGTTGAAATAAAAGATCATCCATGGTTCTTGGGTGTTCAATTTCATCCTGAATTTACTTCAAGACTTCAAAACCCAAATCCGGCAATATTGGCATTTGTAAAAGCAAGCATGAAATAATGCGTGGATATGAATAAAATTTCACAAATAGAAGAAATTGAGTCTATTTTAAAAAATAGATTCGAGAAAAATGGAGGAATTTTATCACTCTCAAATCTTCCATTTCCAAATACATTTAAAGATATGAATAAAGCTTGTAAACGGATTGCAAGCGCGATTGACAATAAAGAAAAAATTATAATCGTCGGTGATTATGATGTTGACGGCGTTATATCAACATATATTTTAGTAGATTTTTTTAATTTCATAGGTTTTAATGTAGACTCTTTTATACCAAATAGGTTTGAACACGGATACGGAATAAGTTTAGAAATAACAGATTTTGTAAAAGGATATGATCTTATCATAAGCGTTGATAACGGCATCACAGCTGTTCCTTTTGCTCTATGGTGCAAGGAGGAGGGGATTGATCTCATTATCACAGATCATCATACTCCAAAAGAGACCTTGCCTGATGCGTACGCCATAATAGATCCAAAGCAAAATGAATGCGGTTTTATATATCCTGATATATGCGGAGCATTTGTTGCTTGGTATTTGATATCAGCTTTAAAGCAAGAACTGAAAACAGATACAGATCTAAAATCATATCTTCCTTATGTCGCAATTGCTACAATCGCTGATGTAATGCCGCTAATTCATATAAACAGAGCAGTTGTGATTGCCGGATTAAAAGAGTTAAACGCAAGCGCTAATCCTGCTTTTGCAGCACTTAAAGATCATCTAAAAATTACAGAATTCAAATCAACTACAATTTCATTCTGGGTTGCTCCTTTGCTTAACAGCGCAGGCAGGATGGATGATGCGTCCCTTGCTTTAAAATTTTTACAGAGCAGCTCATCTATGGAAGCGGCGCAAAATTTACTCTCTTTAGTTAATACAAATGAGAAAAGAAAAACAATACAAAATGATATATGCTCAAAGGCTTCAAAAAATCTGCTGAATGCAAAAGATAATGTATTGGTTTTTGTGGGAAGTGATTGGCATGAGGGTATTTTGGGTATCGTTTCATCTACAATGACCGAGAAGTATAAAAAACCTACTATTATACTTTCCTTTACACAAGAAGGAGTACTAAAAGGAAGCGGCAGAAGCATAGACGGGTTCAATCTTTTTGAAGCAATTACATCAAAAAGTCACTTTTTAGATAAATTCGGCGGACATGCAATGGCAATAGGATTGTCTCTGAAAAAAGAAAATCTAGTCAATTTTGTTAGTTCATTACAAGATATAGAGATAGATGAAAGTTTTGATATCAATAATACTTTTTTTAAAATCGATTTTGAAACTATAGATTTTGAGTTATATAATATTTTAGAAAAATATGAACCTTACGGCGAAGCAAATCCAAAACCGTTATTTGAATGTGATGATTTAGATATTATAAGTTCAAATTCTATAGGAAAAAATAGCGAACATAGAAAATACTTAATTTCAAAAGGAAATGCAACTTTTGAAGCCGTACATTTTAATCCAATCAAACCGCTTGATGTGAGTATCAATAATAATATTAGGTTTATGTTGGATAAAAATAACTTTAGAAACCAAGAAAAATTACAATTAATTATAATTTAATTTATTAATAATTCAGCAGAAAACTCAACCAATAAGATCGCGGTTAAGCTATTGGCATCATTAAGCGAAGATGAAGCGCCAAAAGCAATCGTAAAAACGCAATATTGGAGCAATATTCATAAAAGCATCGAGCCAAAACAATTTAAAAGCAAAAATATAAAAGACAAATCAAACTGTTTTGCCTGTCATGAAGGTTTTCAAAATGGTATTTTTGATAACGACAAGATAAATATCCCATCCGATTAGAGCAGTTCAATTGGGAGTAAATAAGTATAATTTATCTTTTTCATAAGTTAAATTTTGTATAATTCTCAAAAGCTTGATTTGACAAATTTATTTTAACTATAAGTTTGCATTAGGTTTACCTTTTTTTATACTCAAGGAGGACAAATGGCTATAGAAATTTCTAGAAGAAAATTTCTTCAAGGGAGTGTTGCTTTAAGTGTTATAGGAGGAACATCAATCGGTGTTTCGCCTCTTTTTTCAGAAGAAGAAGAACATGGAGAACTCTCTATAACAACCAAAACAGGCACGGGGAAGGCCAAATTGGTGCCCACCCTGTGTGAAATGTGCGTTAATAAATGCGCCGCTATCGCAAGAGTTGAAAATGGAATAGTTACAAAACTTGATCCTAATCCTATGTTTCCAAAGTCGAAAAATATGCTTTGCGCAAGAGGAAATGCCGGTATTCAAGCGCTTTATGATCCTGATCGTCTAAAATATCCAATGATCAGAGTAGGGAAAAAAGGCGAAGGCAAATTTAAAAGAGTTACATGGGATGAGGCGTATACTGCTATATTAAAAGGTACAGATAAATTCTCAGGTATGGAAAAAATATTAGACGAAGAGCAGGATAACCGTTCAAGTTTTCTATTTTGTGCCGGAGAGGGAATGGCAGAACATACTTTTAAAACATTTTATGGCGCATTTGGTTCCGCTAACTGGTTAAATCACTCTTCTATATGTTTGCAAACAGTCTCATCTGCATATAATCTTACTCTTGGAGCATATCCTGGGGCCGATCTAAAAAACGCAACATATGTTATTATGGCTGGCGCAAATAGAGCTGAAGCGATCGTAACCCCTGACACAATGACGCTTTTCAAAAATACAAAAGGCAAGGGTACAAAGCTTATCTGCATTGATCCTAGATTTACTAATACGGCCGTAAAAGCAGATAAATGGCTGCCTATAAACCCAGGGACAGATTTGGCGTTTGTACTAGCTTTAACATATGTAGTGTTAAAAGAAGAGCTGTATAACAAAGAGTATGTTGAGGCAAACTTTAATGATTTTGAAATTTATAAAAATCATATTATCAGCCATGGCTATACCCCGGAGTGGGCAGAAAAAATCACAACAATACCGGCAAAAGAGGTATACACAATAGCTAGAGAATTTATGCAACATGCTCCAAAGGCTATTTATTATCCCGGTAGAAGAAGTACATTTGCTGCAAATGATTTCCAGCTTCGCCGTGCAATGGCAATATTTCAGGCACTTGGCGGCGGTATTGACTCTAAAGGCGGACTGGTATTCGGTAAAAAGTTGGAGCTAGGCACTCATGAAGGGTTGGCGCCTTTGTATTTTCAGGCGGCATCAAGGGCTGTTCAAGAGGTAGACAGAGGAGAAGGTAAGCCAGGCTACGATGACTGCGCCATAGTAACGGAAGGCGGCTCTTGGCTTGCTTGGAGGGATAGATTTTTAGAAAATAGAATGCCATACAAAGTAAGAGGAATGTTTGTATACAAACATAATCCTATATTAAATATGCCTAATACAAAAAAATCTATAGATATGATGAAAAGAATGGAGCTGGCTGTCGTAATAGACACTATGCCAAGCGATACTGTGATGTACGCTGATGTTGTATTGCCTGAATGCACGTACTTAGAGAGAACGGATCCTGTTAATACTTTTGGCGGGGTAGAGCCTTCCATAGCTCAAAGAAACAAGGTTATTGAGCCTATGTATGAGTCAAAACCTGTTATTGAGATACTTAGAGGTTTAACTCAAAAAATATCTAAACCTCTCTTTGAGATAACAAAAAAACACGATATGGATGTTCAAGATATGATGTCAAAAATTACACCTACTCTTTCTACGGCAACAGAAGATGCAAATATGACAGAAGACTCAAATACTACAATGTCAATGGCACCAAAAAGCGAAGAAGATATATTTGCCGAATTTGATATATCTTTACCATTCAAAGAGTCTCAAGAAAAGATAAACGAGCACATGGTGCACGAGCTTTATGGTGAAGAAGGTGTTAAAGCCCTCAAAGAGCACGGTGTTTTTTATCCTAATATGAAACAGTACTTTAAACAGGTTTCGGCAAATGAGTTTCAATATTATCCTGAAAATGAAAAAGCATACAGCGTAAATAACGGCGCCCCTAAAACAGAAAGTGGAAAAGTAGAGTGTAATTTGGCATTTTTGACAGAAAAAGGAAACGATTCGATGCCTACATGGAAAAATAGTTTCGCATTTGTTGTTCCGAAAGGTAAATTTAGAATGCTCACAGGAAGACATGCGCAATATACTCAAACAGGCACAACGAATAATTCAGTGCTTCACGACTTGATGCCTTCAAATTATATTTGGATAAATAAAAAGATAGCCGAAGAGATGGAGATCGAATTTGGCGATGAGGTTGAAGTTTCCAGCCCGACAGGAAAGGTTACTATAAAAGCATACCCAACTGAGCAAATAGCACCTAATGTTACATTTTTTATTCATGGGTTTGGTTCTCAGAGCGAAGAGCTTACTTGGGCATATCAAAATGGAGCAAATGATAATACAGTCATAGAAGACAAGGTAGAACCAGTATATGGTGCAGCATCAATGCATGAAACAAATGTAGAGATAAGAAAGGTATAAAATATGGCAACTTATGGAATGGCTTTAGATTATAAGAATTGTATTAACTGCAAGGCTTGTGAAGTGGCTTGTAAAGAAGAAAATGGAATAGAACTCGGTGCTGAAAAACATCGTATTTGGGTTGGGGGCAATGAGCCAGATGGTATTTGGCCACTTTTGAGTATGGCATCAGCTTCATTTATGCCTAGTCAATGTCAGCAATGCCAAGATGCTCCATGCGAAGAGGTGTGTCCGACTCATGCAACATATTATGATGATAGAGGAATAGTCAGGGTAGACCCTGATAAATGTATATTATGCAGTTATTGTATGAATGCGTGTCCATATGATGCAAGATATGTGGATAGTCGAACGATGACTGTTGATAAATGCAATTTTTGTAGTGATACAAGGCTTGCTCGTGGTGAGACTACTACAGCTTGTCAAGCTACTTGTCCGACAAAGGTTAGAGTTTTTGGTGATCTTGATGACCCAAATAGTGAGATAAGTATATTGCTAAGAACTAGAGAACATTTCACTCTCAAAACTCACCTTGGCACTAGACCAAAATTATTTTATATGACATAAGGGGAACGGCATGGAAGAAATAGTTAAAAAATTTAGTATAAAAGATATTAAGCTCAAAGATGTTAAAGAGTTTATCTCATCAATTCCTTATAATAAGATTACGCTCAAAGAGCTTCTATCTTTTGAAAAAACAAAAGAAAATAAGATCCTAGCAGGTGTAATAGCGCTGTTCTTGGGACTTTTCGTGATAGGCGTATTGATGTACCTAGTTGAGGGACATCATGCTTACAATGTTACCAGAGAACATCCTTGGGGCCTTTTAATATCGACTTATATATTTTTTGTTGGCGTTAGTACAGGACTTTGTATTATTGCATCTTTTGGTCATATTTTTGGGATCAAAGAGTTTAATGTAATAGGTAAAAGAACGACTCTTCTTGCGATCGTTACACTTTTGGCAGGATTTTCGGTAATTCTTCTCGAGATCGGACATCCTGTAACAATGATAATATACAATATATTATCGCCCGGCCTTACTTCTGCTATTTGGTGGATGGGAACTTTATATAGTTTAGTTTTAGGATTTATTATTATAGAGTTTATTTTTGTTTTGAAAAATGATCACAAATGGTCTTATATATTTGGTGTAGGCGGTTTGATAGCAGATGTGGCCGCATTTAGTACATTAGGCTCTATTTTTGGATATTTGGTTGCAAGACCGATATCAAATGGACCTTTTTATCCATTGTACTTTATTTTAACAGCCGTTGTAGCAGGGGCCTTCTTTCTCTTTTTGATTTATGGATTTAAATATAAGTTGGATTTTCCAAAAGAG
>DYMX01000002.1:0-49142 GCA_020721345.1 Sulfurovum sp. | reverse complement strand
CTAAAATTTTAGGTCTTCTTTTGGCAATTCTTATATTTTTTGAATTTTGGAGAGTGATAACTGCTATTTATGGCGGAATGCCGGAACGCTCAGATACTATGATCCATGTTATAAAAGGCATAAGTTTTCAATTAGAGGTTGCTCTTGGCATGATACTTCCTTTCATTATAATACTCCTCAGCAAAGGAAAGGCTGTAAAAACTCTTGTTTTCACATCTTTTTTTGGGATAGTAAGTATATTCTTTATGAGAGCGGACTTGGTGCATAATACACAACTTAAACCGCTTCAAATGATGAAAACAGAGCAGTATCAACTCCAACCAGAGTGGGTACACTACTTCCCGTCGGCAACTGAGATAATGATTTCTCTAGGTGGGCTTGGCATATGTTTGGCTCTATATTATGTAGGGACTAAATTATTTGATCTTGATAGTGACACCCATCATTAATCTTATTGTCTGCCGATTTGGCAGATAATAATTATTTTCTAATAAATCTTTCAATCTTTTTTCGATACCAGTACACATATTTTATAAGGACTATTAAGTATGAAAAAAGAGCTGTATATATTCATAGGTATATTTTTATTTTTAGCGATCGGCATGCATTTTAAAGAGTGGGTTTCTCATCCGATCAGTCATATTGCGGCGCTTCCTAATACGGGAGCTTATGGCGTAGGCGCTACTTATCCGCTTGTATTTACACTTATAGTTTATCTGTTATGGGTATTGATTAGAAGTATATATAGAACTGCTAAAAAGATTGTTTCAAGATAGTGTTGATTTTTTAATATGGATTGCTTCGTCGCTTTGCTTCTCGCAAAGACTGTCGTTGCTGCGAGGCTTTAAAAAGCCGTGGCAGTCTGTAAATAAACTTAACATAAAATTTAATTTTTATTACAGAGGAATTACCCGTATATTTTCATCAAGTTTGTCTTTTAGTATACTTTCCATAGCAAAAAGCGTACTCGTACTTGAGCTTGCGCATCCGCTGCAAGCGCCTAGATAACGGATATATATATCAAAGTTTGCGCCATTTTCTTTTATGTCTAATATTTCAACATTTCCACCGTCCATTATAAGCATTTGCCTTATGTTGTCATCAATTACTTTTTCAACAGCTTTAAGTCTTTGAACTATGGTCATTTTAGCAAAATCTATGTTTCCTGCGCTTGCCGCATCAGCTACGCTAGCCATTTTCTCTTTTTCATACTCTGCTATTAGATCAACAAGATATATATCTTTCGCTTCATGTCCGCCAGGTCTTATGCACGATTTACAAAATGCGCCTGCTTTTGTATAGTCTGTTACTTGCTCAACAGTAGTGAGATCATTTAATCTTATTACTTCTCTAAGTGTAGACAAACTTATCCTTGCGCATTCACACACTATAATTTCATGCTCAAATGAAGCGATATCTACACCTTTATACTGTGATGCCGCTTTTTTGATAACATCATATGCCATTACAGAACAGTGCATTTTTTGAGGCGGAACGGCCGGAACATCAGGCGTATCACGCATCGCCTTTTCAACATCAATATTTGTAATTTTAACTGCTTCATCTACGGTTTTGCCTTTGCAGAGTTCTGCCATTGTATCACTGCTGGCAATTGCTGTTCCGCACCCAAAGCTTTTGAATTTTGCATCAATAATCATGTCATTTTTTGGATCAACTGCCCAATAAAGTCTTACGGCATCCCCACAACTTTCGGCTCCAAAGTCCGCAACAATCAGTTTGGCACCCATAGAAGCAACCTGCTCTTCGGTTATCTCTCCCATATTTTTCGGGTTATTCATAATTTCGCAAACTTTTTGGCTGTATTCGTCCCAAATAGTTCCGCCTATTAAACTATCTATTCCCATTTTTATATCCTTGTTGATTTATTCTTTTATTAATGATTTGTATTTGGCCCGTCGTTGTGACCAGTTGGAGCATACGCGTATGAGCTTGAAATACTTCTTAATCTTTTTACAGCTTCTTTTACAATATCAATCGTATAATCAATCTCTTCACTTGTAGTATATCTACTTAGAGAAAATCTTATCGCAGTATGTGCAAGGTCTGCTTCAGCTCCTATGGCTTCCATAATCGGATTGCTCTCTAGATCTTCGCTGGCGCATGCGCTTCCCGTACTCGCAGCGATTCCGGCGCGATTTAGATCCCAAAGCATAGCCTCGCCCTCAATGCCTCTAAAGGAGACAAGGATCGTATTTGGTGTTCTTTTGGCTCTTGGGGTTACTACAAATGTATCTTCAATTTCAAGAATCGCATCTTCAAGTCTATCTCTAAGTTCTTTTATCTCACTCATCTCAAAGTCAAGCGCATCGATCGCTGCTTCCATGGCTTTTCCCATACCGACGATCCCTGATACATTAAGTGTTCCAGATCTCAATCCCCCCATATGAGAGCCGCCATGCAGTAGAGGAGTTAGTTCTTGGTCTTTTTTCATAAAGAGAGCGCCTACGCCTTTTGGTCCATGAAATTTATGAGCCGACATAGTTAGATAATCAACATTCGCTTCTTTTACATTAACAGGAACCTTGCCGATCGCTTGTACAGAGTCCGTGTGAAACAAAACACCCTTGGTCGCGCATATTGCTCCTATCTCTTCTATAGGAAAAATAGCTCCTGTTTCATTATTGACCCACATGATAGATACCAATGCAGTTTTATCTGTGATGAAATCACGAACCGTGTGAGCTTCAACTATGCCTTCACTATTGATTGGCAGATAAGTTACCTTACAGCCTTTTGTTTCCAAGAACTTTGCGGTTGCCATAATAGATGGATGTTCAACCTCGCTTACTATGATGTGATTTTTTCTTCCTGTTAATATATACTCAAAGTATATACTTTTTAACACCCAATTGTTGCTTTCTGTTGCGCATGAAGTGATCGCGACACTATCTTCATTTGATGCGCCGATTCCCGCATAAATCTTTTGCATAGCCTCTTTTAGTGGTTTATGCGTATCGCTTGCAAACTGATGTAACGAGTTAGGATTACCGTATTTTTGACAAAAAAACGGCTCCATTACCTCGAAAACATGCGGATCTACAATCGTCGTAGCATTGTTGTCTAGATAAACTCTCATTTTTCCCCCGGTTATTAAATAAGACCTTTTTTGTCTTAATTTGTTTGATGATACACAAAACATTCTTAAAGTTTTATAAAATATAGCATAATTAAAGATAATTATACTCCTAATATATTTAATTATAGGGGCAACATCTGTATAGTTTTTAATCACTTTTTGGTTGTTTTAAAAATTAGACGGTGTTGGACTATTTATCAGGTTGTAAAACTCGCTTCTAGTTCTCTCATCGCTTTTGAAAAGTCCACGAAGCGCGGAACTAACCGTAGTTGAGTTTATTTTCTGCACGCCCCTCATCTCCATACACATATGCCTTGCATGAACAACCACGGCAACGCCTTTAGGCTTTATAACCTCGCTAATCGCATCTGCTATCTGCTCGGTTAGCTGTTCTTGGATTTGAAGACGTCTAGCAAATACATTTACAATTCTTGGTATCTTTGAAAGTCCTACCACTTTTCCGTCAGGAATGTATGCAACATGAACACGGCCGATTATCGGCAAGATATGATGCTCGCACATAGAGTAAAATTCAATGTCGCGCACCAAAACCATCTCGTCGTTGCTAGTAGAAAAAAGCGCTTCATTTAGTATGTCGTGAGGATTTTCTTGGTAGCCGCTTGTTAAAAAATCTAAAGCTTTTGCAACTCGCATAGGCGTTTTTATAAGCCCTTCACGTTTTGTATCTTCGCCAAGAAGATCCAATATTTTCGAAGTTGCATCGGCAATCTGTTCTAATTTATCATCTTTCATGCAATGCCTGTTCATTTTAGTTTTTTAATTGTAGCGAAAAAAGTACAATTTTCTACTCAAGTATCTTCAAGTCACTTCCCATATCTGCCATTCCGCAGAAATAAATTTGGCTTGTAACTACTCCATCAATGCCAGCATCGACAAACTCTTTGACATTTTCTTTTTTAATGCCTCCCGCACCGAGTATTTTGATATTAGGATAATGTTTGTTTCTATGTGTTACAACTTTTTTTATGACTTCAAGAGATGTTTTATCCATTTGGAGTACATCTGCTCCATGCTTCATGAGTGTAACGGCATCATTAAAATCTCTAGGCTCTACTATGATCTTTTTTTCTAAAGCTTTTATTTTAATTTCGCTAAGCGCTTCATAAAATGCTTCATCGTTAATATATATTTTACGATGATGAGGAAACAACAAAACAGTTTCGCTAAGACCAAGCCTATGCGGCATAGCTCCTCCGCACATGATGGATTTGATACAAAATCTTTTTGCAAACGGAAAATGTTTTCTAGTAACCAATAATTCACAATGAGGGTTTATATTTGTAATTTCTTGTTTCATTTCATAGGCATAAGTTGCTATTTTGCATGAGTATTCTAGTATTAGCTGAGCAGATCTCCATGCGCTTTGGACACTTTCATAGTCCCCGCTAAACTCAAGTAAGATATCGCCTTGTTTGGCGAGTGATTTTGATGGAAGAGCAAAGTTTATTTCGCATCCGATAAGTTCAGCCACCCTTGACGCCTCTTCGCTACACGCAACCACAACATCCTCTCTCGTGAAAATTTGCAATTTAGCTTTTTTGTTTGAAATATCTTGCAGGGTAGTTGTGAGATCAAAATATGGCACATCTTCTTTGATATATTCTAATAGCTCATTGTCGTTTAGTTTAAACACACATATCCTTTGAATTATTGGTTATTTTTAACTTAATTTTATCTCCTGTCTTATAAAACAAAGCATCTTTGTCATCTATATTCATAGAAATTATAGATGACCCTATAAGAATATTCATCTTATTTTCTGCTATTTCTATAATTTCACCAAAAAGAGATTCAACTTGAGGAAATATATTTACCGGGGTATCATATCGCCTTATCACTCCCCCTTCTATCATCGCAACCCTATCACTAAGCTTAATGGTCTCAGCCACATCATGACTGACCAAGAGCGCAGGGATATTAAACTCTTTATGGATAGTCAAAAGTTCTTGTTGAAGTTTAACTCTCATCTCATTATCAAGAGCAGAGAGCGGCTCATCTAGCAGAAGAATTTTTGGCTCATTGATGAGAGCACGAGAGAGCGCGACTCTTTGTTTTTGACCGCCTGATAGTTGGTGCGGATAAGAGCTTGCTAAGTTTTCAAGTTCAGTAATCGCTAAAAGTTTTGGCAGGTTCTTTTTTTGCTCACCGGTTTTACAGCCATAAAGTATATTTTTCTCGACATTCATGGTAGGAAAAAGCGCATAGTCTTGAAATACAAACCCGACACCTCGTTTTTGAGGAGGCAAATTTATCTTTTTATCACTATCAAACCAAACTTCATCATCTACGACTAACCGTCCGCTTTTTGGCATCTCAAGTCCTGCTATGAGCCTCAAAAGAGTTGTTTTGCCTGCTCCGCTTTTGCCAAAAAGAGTTATGAACTCGTTCATTTTTATGTGAAGTTTATAGCGCGCTTCTATTGGGCCTTTTGAGGTATTTAAGTCAATCCTTACATCTATATCTATCATAACATACTGCCTTTGATAGATTTTTTATTGAGCGTATAAACGATAAGCAAAATCGTAAAAGTAACCACAAAAAGAGTTAGGGCGTATTGATGGGCAAGAGCGTAATTGAGCGACTCCACCTCATCATAGATAGCAATACTTGCTACTCTAGTAACACCAGGGATATTCCCTCCTATCATCAAGATCACTCCAAACTCCCCCACCGTATGAGCAAAAGCTAAAACTATTCCAGAGATAAGTCCATGTTTGATAGAGGGCAGAACTACTCTTGTCATTGTCTCAAGCTTCGATTTGCCAAGCGTATATGAGGCTTCAAAAAGAGATGGTGGAATCCCAGAGAGCGCTGACTGGATAGGATGAACCATAAACGGTAGACTAAAGATCACAGAGCCAATCACTAGCCCCTCAAAACTAAAAGCTAAATTTATCCCATGTTCACCTAGAAATGCACCGATAACGGAAACAGGGCTAAAAGCTATAAGCAGATAAAATCCCAAAACAGAGGGAGGAAGTACGAGAGGCATAGAAACAATAGTCTCAAATATGCTTTTAAACCGCATGCGGCTAAACGCCAAAAAAGAGGCGATTGGAATGCCAATAAGCAGCAGTATCAGTGTTGTGATAGTGGCTAACTCAAAAGTTAACATCATGGTTTCTATAAACTCTTTATCCACCTTCGCCCTTTAAAAGTAGTAGTTTGCTTCAAGCCGCATCTCACGATTTGATGAATTTTTCGGGTATGCTGTCGTTTCATCGTTTTTTTGATCCATGAATCTCGCTTTAAATTCATAGCTTTTTGACGGTTTGTAAATAACATCTAAATTGTATTGATCCGTATTGCCGTTTTGATAGTCGCGATCAGTCATTTTTTGATATGGCTTTTTGCTCTCATCTCTATTATAATGCGCATAGCTTAAAGACGTTGTTATGCCTTCAAGCAAAATGTTGTCCCAATCATAATCAAATCCTATCTTGTAGGCTTTTGTGCCTGCATTCCAATCGGTTTGCGTCATGCTTCTAGTGTATCCGTCTGTCGGAAATCCTCTCCATGGCGCTATTAGGTCGCCCCCATCATCGGTTTTGCTTGCTGCAAGCAAAAGCTTAGCATTTTCATAATTGACCACAACTCTTCCCATAATGGTTGATGTATTTATGCTGTTGTCGCTATCATTGTTATTTGTTTGAGGCAAGATCATATCCCCTGCTCCTTTGTCAAACTGTTTTATATATCTAGCGCCAAGGCTTACTATCGCTTCATCTCCGACTTCAAATGCATAGTTCGCCTCAACTAAGCCTTGCGCGACTATATCGTTCCAGTACATTCCCCATGCCTGAAGTTCCAAGTTGTCAATAGATTTATTTTTTACTCCAAGCATCATAACATCAGGCGCGTTATGGGTCGTGTAATATGTGGCAATCTTTGTAGGCACATCCCCAGCTGTTGTTAGATTTCCAAAAAAGCTCCCTCCTCTCTCTTTGATCTTGTTGAGATAATCAAGCTGGATAACCGTATTTGGTATTTCACTTATTGTTATATCTATTCCGCTTGCTGCGATAGGGATCATTTTTGTATCGTTTGGAGTTATCCATGGATTTGTTACTAAAAATCTACCTGCTTTTATCTTGCTTTTTGATACATCATACTGCATATAAGATTGCGCTAAAACCGTAAAACCGTCTCCATATTGAGCGCCTATATCTCTTAAAAACAAGTCTTTGCTCGTCGTTGCCCCTGCCCCATCCTCTGGATCCGTGATATTGAAAAAGTTTTGAGTGGTATAAATTCCAGCCCCCATGCTAAAACCTTTAAATGACGCCGTTTTATAGTTTATACTTCCGCCTATTGCAGTTCCTTTTCCATCGTCAGCTCCTTTGCCACTTGCTACGCTATTGTCATCCCAGTCGGTAAAAAAATACTGAAATCTTATTCTGCCATCCCATTTTCCTGCCTTAAATGCTTCGACTATCGTTATTGGATCGGCAGCATTTGACAATGAAGCCAGACTTAAAAGTAATACTATAGCTCTGCTTGTTTTTTTCATAAACAATCCTTTTAGTTTGGCAAAACATAGCCGTTAGCTTTTAATATTCCTTGAGCTTTGGGTGACATCACGAATTTTAAAAACTTTTTTGTAGCAATTTGATTTTCAGGACTTCCGTTTTTGAGTCCTATCATCGCTTGGTCTATTTTATTGTATGATCTTGGATCTACCTCGACCCAGTTTCCAACACTTTTCATTTCCGGCGAAAAAACAATCGATTTTGCCATAAATCCTACATCAACAGCTTTTGTTGTAACATAAGTTGCCACTTGATTAATAGACTCACCATTGATAAATTTAGGCTTTACGGCCGCTTCTGCTTTGTAATAACGAAGCGCATTCATTGCCTCTTGTCCATATGGCGCAGTTGAAGGATTGGCAATAGCTACTCTTTTAATGCTTGAGCCTGCAAGTCCTGCAACACCTTTGGACAGATCGGCTCCATTTGCGCTCCAAAGTATCAAAGTTCCGTAAGCATAAACTGTTGACGGTGTTGTAGTGTAACCGCCCTTTGCCAGTTTCGCAGGATACACCACATCGGCAGAGAGCAATGCATCAAATGGCGCGCCTGACATAATCTGTTGTGTCAGCTTGCCTGACGCGCCCGTAATTATCTTGACTTGTATACCGCTTTGTTTTGTAAACTCTTTTGCAATATCTGTTAAAGCATATTTTAGATTTGCAGCGGCCGCAACTGTGATTGTTTGCGCATTGGCTAGACATGAGCTAAGCAACAACGCAATTATGAATTTTTTCACGAAAATCCTTTATATATTTTTTTGTATAATGAAATACAAAATGCAAAATCTATTCCATGGAGACAAAATAAATTATCGTTATGTTTAAATTTATACAACGAAAAATATTTTAAACTCTTTAAAGATCGTAAAAATATTTATTTTTTTACTTTAAATATATAAAAATGTATAATTTTGATAGATATTTTTTACTAAACAGATATATTATATTGTTTTTTATATGCCCATGAGAACATTTTCACTTTTAAAAACCCCATAAGCTTCCATGCCTTCAATCAAATCGGATGTTTCGCCCATATTGTTTAGGGCAATAAGCATAAATCCGTCATCTGTTTTTAATCCTATCTCGCAGCTGAGCCCATTTTTGTTGATATACGATATCGTTCCTTTTATGACATTTTCTTCACTATTATTTTTAATTGCTGTTATCTTTATATCATTTGCTTTTATGATAGCATATATGTTTTGTGATGCGGAGATATTCATATTTTGAAGCGACTTTGTTGTTATTATAGATCTAAAAATAGTTTTTTCTTTGTAAGCTAGCATTATAACACTTGATACATCATTTGATGTTATGTTTGTTACATTGCACAAAAACTGATTTCTAGCACTTGTGGTTAAAAAAGTGCGATTTAAAATAGTTTGCAGTTTCTCAGGATCATCGCCCGCTTCTTTAAATCTATTGATAAACTTTCTATGTAAGTCCGAAAACTTTTCATATATCTCTATAAGCTCATAAGCATAAGGGGTTAGTTTGGTTCCCCCTCCTCCCTTGCCACCCGTTTGTTTTTCAAGTATAGGCTTGATGGCTAGTTCATTCATGTCTTTAAGCATGTCCCATGCTGCCTTGTAGCTCATTTTTATAGCTTTGCTTGCGCCGTGTATGGAGCCAGCCTCATCAATTTTTTTAAGCAGTTCCACCCTGCCCGCTCCTAAAAATGCTTTACCATCTTTGGTTAGCCAAAATCTGCCATCCATTTCTATCATTTTTTACTCATCTCTTCGTAAATATCAGCCAAACATTCGACAAAAAGCGGATGTGAGTTGGGCGCTTTGGCTACACGGTAATCCGCTATGCCTATTTTGTCGGCAAGTTCACGGTATTCAATATCCAGCTCAAATTCAGTTTCCGAATTGTCTATCGTAAATGCCACTGGGAAAACTATCACTTTTTTATCCTTAAACTCATGGAGTTTTTCATCCATATAAGGACGAAGCCATTCAATTGGACCAAGTCGGGATTGATATGCCAAGTGAGTATTTGCAAATCTTATTCCGCTCTGCTCCAACGCTGACTCGGCGCTTTGTACCGTTTGAATAATATGCTGCTCATACGGATCGCCTTTATCTATGATCTTTTGAGGTAACCCATGGGCAGAAAATATAAGTTCATACTCACTTGCATTGCTGCCATTAAGCGCCTCTTTGATCCTCTCAACTATTGATTTGATATAAAGAGGATGTGTTTGATAACTTGTGAGAGTTTTTATTTTATTTGTCATGCCTTGCTTGTTTGCCTCACAAAAGAGATCATCAAAAGAAGAGAGTGTTGTAGTGCTTGAATGCTGAGGATAAAGAGGAATGGCATATATTTCGTCAAAATCTTTTAATTCTTCAAGGACATCGACGGCAAATGGCGGCGTGTATCTCATAGCCATATGCACATCGGCATCAACTTTTGTTTTTAGCCTATCTATGAGTTTTTGAGTCTGTCCGACAAGAGGAGATCTTCCCCCAAGAAGCTCATAGTTTGAAGTAGCGCTTTTTAGTCTTTTTGCTATGATGATTTTAGATATAAGCCAGCGAATAGGCCTTGGCGCAGATATGATTCTTGGGTCATTGAACATATTGTGCAAAAAGATTTTTACTTCATCTAGGTTGTTTGGTCCTCCCATGTTCAAAAGCAAAATCGCCCTTTTCATCAATCGCTCCATTTTTATTTTTATGTTATCATATTTTTATATAAAAGCGTAGTTTTAAAATGTCATTTTGTGTCACAAATTATTTTTTAACAATCTTTTGGATAAAATCACCACAAATTTAATACAAAACCATAAAAGGAAACAAGTGAAAGTAACTGTAAGTAAAATAGACGAAGCAAATATGCTTTTTAGCGCTACTATTGAAGCGGCTGATTTGAATAAAGAGATAGACAAATTAGCCTCAAGCGCCGGCAAAAATATTAAAGTTGACGGATTTAGAAAAGGCAAGGTTCCTGCCCATGTAGTAAAAAAACTTCACGGAGAAAAGCTTGCTCATGATGCAGAGAGCGAAGCTATCAGAAATATTTTAAATATCGGAAGCAAAGAAGCAAATTTAAATCCAAGCGATTTGATAGGCGAACCGTTTTTCAAAAAGTTTGAGAGAAATGATAACGGCATCGACATAGAGGTAGAAATATCTATTAAACCGACTTTTGAACTAGGCGACTATAATGATACAGCTCCAAAATATGAAAAACCTGAAATTAGCAAAGAAGCGATCGATGAGAGAATAGATGGTCTTGTAACAGCGCAAGCCCCATTTGTTAAAGTAGAAGAGAAAAGAGGACTTGAAAACGGCGATATGTCTGTTATTGACTTTGTGGGAAGCGTTGACGGTGTAGAATTTGAAGGTGGAAAGGCTGAGAACTTTTCACTCAAAATAGGTTCAGGACAATTTATTCCAGGTTTTGAGGAACAAATGGTTGGGATGAAAGCCGGCGAGACAAAAGTAGTAAAAGTGGCGTTCCCTGAAAGTTACGGCGCGGCAAACTTAGCCGGCAAAAATGCCGAGTTTAAAGTAACTTTACACGAAATTCAAGCAAAAGGCAAAGCGGAACTAAACGATGAGTTGGCTACCAAGCTTCTTCACGGCAAAGAAGGCGCAAATGTTGAAATACTAAGAGAGCAGATCAAAGAGCAGCTGCAAAGAGAAGAGATCTCAAAAAAATATCATGAAGAGCTAAAGCCTGCGCTTGTTGAAGCATTGGTAGCAAAATACTCTTTTGCATTGCCAAATAACATAGTAGAACAAGAGATTGACGCTAAGCTAAATCAAAAAGCTAGCCAAATGAGCAAAGAAGAGATAGAAGAAATTAGAGGCAATAATGAAAAAATTCAAGCCCTTAGAGATGAGCTAAGAAGTGAAGCAAGCGATAGCGTAAAAGCTACATTTATCGTTGATGCATTGGCGCGCGCTGAAAAGATAGCTGTAAATGACCAAGAAGTTTCACAAGTTATATACTATGAAGCGGTTATGTCAGGACAAGATCCGCAACAAGTTATGGAGTATTACAGCAAAAACAACCTTCTTCCGGCTATCAAAATGGGCATAGTTGAAGATAAATTATTCTCTAAGATCCTTGGACTTGAAGAGTAAATAACCAAAAGGAATCAAATGAGCTATGTTATCCCATATGTTATAGAGCAAACAGGCAGAGGCGAAAGAAGCTATGATATATATTCTAGGCTTCTAAAAGACAGGATCATTATGTTAAGCGGAGAAGTCAATGATCAAGTTGCATCGAGCATTGTTGCTCAGCTGCTTTTTCTAGAAGCGCAAGATCCGGATAAAGATATATATTTTTATATCAATTCACCCGGCGGAGTGGTAACTAGCGGGCTTTCTATGTTCGATACAATGAATTATATCAAGTCTGATATTGTAACTATTTGTATCGGTCAGGCAGCTTCAATGGGCGCTTTTTTATTGGCTTCCGGCACTAAAGGCAAAAGATATGCTCTTCCAAATGCCAGAATTATGATACATCAGCCTTCAGGCGGCGCGCAAGGGCAATCAACTGATATTCAGATACAAGCAAAAGAGATACAACGATTAAAAGATACTTTAAACGAAATACTAGCAAAACAGACCGGCAAAACAAAAAAACAGATCGAGGCCGATACCGAAAGAGATAATTTTATGTCAGCAGATGAAGCTGTAAAATACGGTTTGATCGACAGAGTACTAACTAAGAGTTTATAATGAAGCGCGACATAGTAGTATATCCGGATAAAAGGCTTAAGCTTGTCTCAAAAGAAGTTGTCAGCTTTAATGATGGGCTGCACATGCTTCTTGATGATATGTTTGAAACTATGATATCAAAAAATGGAGTAGGACTTGCCGCAATTCAAATAGGCGTACCGCTTCGAGTCCTTATCATAAATATTCCTCTTAAAGACAAAGAAAAAGGCGAAGATCAGCCAAAAGAGAATACTTTGGAGATCGTCAATCCTATTTTTTTAGAGCGCTTAGGCTCTACTAAGTTCGAAGAAGGGTGCCTAAGTGTTCCAGGTATATATGAATATGTTGAGAGATTTCAGTTTATCAAAGTTGTATACCAAGACAGATTTGGTCAAGCTCAAGAGATAACAGATGATGATTTTTTAGCAATTGCTTTGCAGCATGAGATAGATCATTTAGAGGGCAGGGTATTTGTAGAAAAATTCTCTATCTTGAAGCGAAAAAAATTTGAAAAAGAGTGGAAAAATAGAAAATCATAAAAAAATATGACATTTTGACATATTTTTGAACTCACATAAAAAAATCGTTCATAATTTTACTATGAGCAAAGAAAAAGAGATACTACCCATAGACAAAGAACCAACTGTTATAAATAGACTTACATGCGCATCTCTTGAGGGAGTAAGCTCCAAAGTCATTGAAGTTGAAGCAACTTTTACCAAAGGACTTCCGGGATTTGCCGTAGTAGGGCTTGCAAGCAGTGACATCCAAGAAGCAAAAGAGAGGGTAAAATCAGCGCTTCTTACAAATAACTTTACATTCCCTCCTCTTAAAATAACTATCAATCTAAGCCCGAGCGATCTAAAGAAAAGCGGAACGCATTTTGATCTTTCCATTGCGCTTTTGATAGCATTAAATAAGCAAACAGTTCAAAAAGAGGGACTTTTTGTTTTTGGAGAGCTTGGACTTGACGGCAAAGTTAAGAGCAGCTCTATGCTTTTTCCGACTATTTTATCATTAAAAGAACAAGGTTTGATAAGCAAAGCAATAGTGCCAAAAGAAGCTATAGAGTATCTAAGGTTTATAACAGATATTGAGTTTATCCCTGTCGATACGCTTAGCGAAGCCATTGATGTAGTAAATAAAGAAAATTATGCTTATGTTACACAAACATTTGAGTATGACTCAAAAAGTTTTGAGATAGACAATCAAAAATATTATTATGATGAAAAGTATGAAGGCGATTTTTTTGACATCAAAGGTCAGAATGTTGCCAAGCGAGCTTCTCTTATAGCAGCGGCAGGTATGCACAACTTTTTGATGGAAGGAAGTCCCGGATGCGGCAAAAGCATGGTCGCTAAAAGATTAAAGAGTGTTTTGCCCCCACTTGGTCAAAACGAGATACTCTCCATCGCCAAACATCAATTTTTGGACGGTCAAATCCCGCTTTTTGACGCAATCCGCCCCATTAGATCCCCTCATCATACGGCTACAAGTGCGTCTATATTCGGCGGCGGATCAAGTCAGGCGAGGATAGGCGAAGTCGCCCTTGCGCATAATGGAATACTGTTTTTTGATGAACTTCCTCATTTTTCTAAAAATATTCTTGAAGCCCTTAGAGAGCCGCTGCAAGATAGAAAAGTACATATAGCTAGAGTAAATGCAAAGATAGCATATGAGTCTGACATCATGTTTGTAGCGGCTCAAAATCCATGCCCTTGCGGCAATCTTCTCTCAAAAAGCAAGCAATGCAGATGCAGCGACATCGAGATAAAAAGGTATCAAAACAGGCTTAGCGATCCTTTTTTGGATAGGATAGATCTTTTTGTTACAATGCAAGAAGTCAACAAAGACGACAAGTCGGATATCTCCTCAAATGCCATACAACTAAAAGTTATAGAAGCTTTTAAAAAACAGAAGAGCAGAGGACAAGAAAGATTAAACGGCAAGCTTAAAGAGGAAGAGATAGAGGTTTATTGCACGCTGGAAGATCAGGCAAAAATCGTACTCGATAGTGCTATTATGAGGTTTGCATTGTCCCATAGAAGCATTGCAAGCATCAAAAAAGTTGCCCGAACTATTGCTGACCTTGAGGAGCATGATATGATAGCAAAGAGCGATATTTTGGAAGCTCTTAGTTATCGCAGAAGAAAAAAATGATTATTTTTTTATCTCTGCAACCACTGCGCCCCTAAAATCATTTAGTTTAAATCCATTTGTTAGATCTTTCGGATAATACTTTTTGTTTCCATCCTTTCTTCAATAAAGTGGAAATATGGTATCGTTCTTTCAGGGTTAATTGTTTGTATTTCATTGTGCTTTTCCTTGTTTTTTGCGAAAAAAGGATAACCTAACATCGATTAACCCTCTCTTGCGCCAGTAATCAAAAATTGCACTTATTGTTTGAATTGGCGATTGTAAACGTGAGTTTTTTATGATATACCATAAAAACAAATTTAAAAGCGGTCTTTTTGACAAATTTACATTTTTTGCTAAAAAAATGATGACACAGATATTGGAAGAGAAATAGCTTTTAAGACTTGATAAGCTTTAGAGCATTTTCATAATCATCCGGATGGTTGAGATTTAAAAAAATATCTTCATTTTCAAATTCACATATTTTGCATTCAGCGCTTTTAATAAGCGCGGTTAATCTGTGATTATTTTCTTTCAAAAATAGATCGGCAATGCCATAAATGCCTTTTCTGTAAACTCCAAATAACGGCTCAATACCGCTATGGCTGCATGCTATGACGGCATTACTGTCTTTGTGTTCGTTTGCATAGTCCAAAAGTCTTAAAACATCTTTTTTTTCAACACATGGCATATCAACGCTAAGAGCAAAGAACTCATCACATTTTAATGAATCAAATACGGACATGATACCGACAAGCGGTGAACTTTCTTCAAATTTGTCTAAAACGAGAGGCGCTGAAAAATCAAACTTATCGCTTTTGACCGAAATATATACATTTTCAAACAAATCACTTAGGTTGCGAAATCCAAACTCTCCAAGTGAGCTAAATCCTCCATAAGGAAGCAGAGCTTTGTCTCTTCCCATTCTGCTGCTTTTTCCGCCTGCAAAAAGTACTGCAGGGATTTTAGATATTTTGTTCATTTTGTTCCTTGTGCCCCAAAAGAGATAAAAATGCTATAAGCGCTACCGCCGCCTCAGCTAAAAACAGATATTCTCCATAAAAATAACCGGCGCTAAAAGCGCCGATGGATCCGCCAAGTCCAAATGCAATACCTAGGTAGAATTGCTGAGCTAGTTTCTTTTGCACATACAGATGAAATATATAACTAATGACAGCGGTGTGGTACAACGCAAAACTAAAAGCATGGAGTGATTGAGAAGCAAACGCCATCAGAGTAGATGTGGGGTACAGATAAAGCATAAGCCATCTAACGGCAGTTACGAGTGTTGTAAGTCTTATAATGCTAAGCAGGTTATTGTGAAGCAGCGGTCCTTGAAAATAGAGCATTGCTATCTCACACATTACGCCAAAGCTCCAAAGATAACTAGTTAGCTCTAAACTAAGCCCATTTGATGTTTCATAAATGGTAAAAAAGTTATAAAATCCTCCAAAGCCAATTTGCATTAAAAGCAGAGAGACCCAAAGATATTTATATTTTAAAAGAGAAAAACCTGATGAGTCTTCTTTTGTTTTGTTTTGTTTTTTAGAATCGTTCAATGTCGCGCCTACTCCAAAAAGCAGAGTTAAAAATGCCATTAGCGCCAAAGAGAAGAGTCCAATGTCAGGCGAATTTAAAATTTTGCCTAGAACCAGCACTATTGCCATGAATCCAACCGATCCCCAAAGTCTTGTTTTGCCGTAGTTGGATTTTGACAATATAGATAAGGCATATGCTTCGATATACGGTAAAGATATACCCATAGCACCGCCAAAAAATATATTACTAAGAAGATATCCCCAAAAACCGTCAATCGTAATATAAAAAAGCCATATTGAAAAAACACTTAAGATTAAAGAGACCGCAAAGACTTTATATGTCAGTTCTATGAAATACTTGAATACAAACGGCACCAAAAATCTCATCATCGGCGTACTTGCATAAATAATACCGACTTCATACGGCTTATATCCAAGATCGGTTAAAATCTTCGGCATAAAAACAACATAAACGCCGACCATGGCAAAATAAAAGAAATAATATCCTCTAAGAAGCCAAATCGTTTGTTTTTCGTTTGTCATTTTTGTATAACAGCGGTATTGCTAAGCAGATCATGCAAAGTTTTATAGTCTTTTCTAAAAAACATCATCAGCCATCCAAATATAGAGAAAAACGAAAGTATTGCACAACTGTTTCTAAATAAAATAACCATAAAAGAAGGTTTTTGTTTTGTTTGCTCATCAATCAAATATAAATCATATGCTTTAAATCCGGGCGTCTGACCAAACTTGAAAAGTAAAATAGTTTGCAGTAAAACAAGCGGTACGATTATCTCTATCCAACCGTATATCTTATGTGCGCCGAACTCCTCTCTGCTGCCCATAAAAAGATAAAAAACTATATACATAATAGGCATTAAAAGCAAAAAGCTATCAAGCAAAAAAGCCTTTGATTTATTTAGTTTTCCCACATAATTTGGCAACATCGGCTCTTTTTTTATACTATTTTTCGGAGATTTTACTTTTTTCATCTTTCCTCTTTGTTGTGATAATGACATTTTACCCTTTTTTATTTATATAAATTTTACGATATTATTATCATAAGTTTTAAAAGGAGACAGATATGTCAAAAGATATTTATGAAAAGCTGGATCTGTTTTATTTGGGTAAAGATTTTGATAAAGTAACTTTGCAGGCTACAAACGAATTTACTCTTATCAAAAATAAGGACTTTACAACACATGCAACAATTATCGGCATGACGGGATCAGGTAAAACAGGACTCGGAGTAGGGCTTATAGAAGAAGCCGCTTTGGACAATATCCCATCTATAATTATAGATCCAAAAGGAGATATGGGAAATTTGTGTTTGGTTGACAGCGCATTTGATCCGGCAAGTTTTGAAGAATGGATCAAGGATGAGGCAATTTCAAAAGGCAAAGATCCAAAAGAGTACTCCAAAGAGGCGGCGCAAAATTGGCTAAACGGAGTTGAAGGCTCAGGGCAGGATAAAGAGAGGGTAGGCAGATTTCAAAGCGTTGAAAAAACTATTTATACCCCAGGAAGTACAGCTGGTGTGGGAGTAAATATATTAAGTTCGCTTGAAGTGCCAAATGCTCAGATCGTAGAAGATATGGATACTTATATGTCTTATCTAAAAACAACAACGTCAAGCTTATTGTCGTTGATAGGGGTTACTGACGACTCAAATTCAAAAGAGCATGTTTTGCTTTCTACTATTATTTCAAACTCTTGGCAAAGCGGAGAAAATGTTTCTCTTGAAACTATAATAGCTCATATTATAAAACCTGCATTTGATAAAATAGGTATTTTACCACTAGAAGATTTTTTTGAAAGCAAGAGTAGATTTGATTTTGCTTCTAAGTTTAATTCTCTTTTGGCATCGCCTTCATTTGCATTGTGGCTGCAAGGGGAGAATATAGATATCGATAAACTTCTTTATGACAAAGACGGTAAAGCAAAGATAGCGATATTTAACATATCGCACTTAGATGACAATCAAAGAATGTTTTTTGTTTCCCTGCTTTTAAATAGATATGTTGCTTGGATGAGAAGACAAAGCGGTACTGAAATTTTTAAAACCATCCTTTATATGGATGAGATTTTCGGTTTTTTCCCTCCAAGCAAAAATCCACCAAGCAAAGAGCCTATGCTTTTGCTCCTTAAGCAAGCCAGAGCATTTGGAGTAGGCATAATTTTGAGTACACAAAATCCTGTTGACCTCGACTATAAGGGGTTGTCAAATATGGGTACCTGGTTTATAGGAAGGCTTCAAACGTCGCAAGATATAAATAAAGTAATAGATGGGCTTAGCGGGCAAATAGGGTCAAGTTTTAGCAAAGAGGAGATAGAAAAACTGCTCTTAAATCTTCCAAAGAGAACATTTTTGCTAAAAAGTATTCATCTTGATGATGTAAAGCTTTTTGGCACAAGATGGGCTATGAGCTTTCTCAAGGGACCATTAAAAAAAGAAGAGATCGTTTCTCTCTCTGTCGGCAAAAAAAATAATTCTCCCGCCCATAAAACGCCAAGTACAACTAGCATTAAAGGCGCTATTTCTCCTATTGACAGCTCAATATCTCAGTATTTTGAGACAGGCGCAAATAGTTTTGTGCCGACAATCGGATTAAAAGGGACTATTTTGTTCTTTAATCAGTCTAAAGGCATTAATGAAACAAAAGATATTATTTTGAGCGTTCCTTTAGACGCTGCTGACCCGCATATAGACATATCGCATATCGTTGTTGATAATACTGATTTTAGCAGATTCCAAACAACATCTGCAGGAAACTCTTCTTTTGAAGGGGTTCCTGATTTTATCAGAAAGGACAAAGGGCTTAAAGATACCCAGAGTGAGCTGATAGACTATGTATATCAAACGCAAAATATCGAACTTTTTGTTTGTAAAAGTTTAAAATTGGAATCCGGTGCAAATGAGAGCAGGGCAGATTTTGCTGTAAAGGTAAATGATGCCATAAGGGCAAAAAAAGATGAGCAGATAGAAAAACTGACAAATGAACTTAAGAAAAAACAAGAATCAATAAACAACAAAATAGAAACACTAAACTATCAGCTTGATAAAGAGAAGAGTGAATCTAAGGCCTCTTGGTTAAATGCAGGAGTTGCGGTTATTGGAGCGCTGCTAGGCGGAGGAAGCAACATCAGCAAAGCGGGAAAGGTATTGTCGCACGGAGGAAAGGTTTTTAGAGACAATAATGATACAAGCAGGATAGAAGACAAGATGGAAGATCTTGACGACGATTTAAAACTGCTGAATGAGGATTTTGAAAGCAGGGTTGATGAGCTTGATTCTCTATTTAAGGCAGAAAACTATCCTATTGAAACACTTCTTGTAAAACCTAAAAAAAGTGATATAAATATATCTGTTATTGCTTTGGTTTGGAGGAGAGCTTAAGCTCTGCTTCCTAGTTTTATTGCTACGTTGCCACTTTTGCACATTGGGCAGTTTTCAGGCTCATACATCTCAAATTCAAAATCAGCCAATGCAAAAAATGGAGTATTTTCCAGTAGTTTGCAGTTATCTTTTCTTTGAACGCCGCTATTTTGTCTATGACAAAAACCTCTGTTGGCTAATGCTGCAAAGGCTACTACTTCGCCGCCAAGTTCTGTTATGATTTTTGCAACTTCCATGGCTGAGCCGCCTGTAGTTATTATATCCTCACAGATAATTATCTTTTCGCCTTTTTGTATCTCAAAACCTCGTCTTAAGCTCATGACATTATCTTTTCTCTCGGCAAATATGCTTCTAACATCAAGAGCGCGAGCAAGCTCATAGCCGGCTATTACGCCTCCGAGTGCCGGAGCACATACCGTATCGACCTCAATGCCTGCCGATTTTATCATCTCAGCAAGAGCTTCGGCTAAAAGCGAAGCTGTTTTTGGGTTTTCTAAAACTTTTGCGCTTTGGAGGTATTTGCTTGAGTGATTGCCGCTTGAGAGTATAAAGTGTCCCTCTAGAAGCGCGCCAGCTTCTTTGTATATATTTTCTACATTCATGATCAAACTTTCAATATATCGGCTTCTTTTACTTTTAAAGCTTCTTCTATTTTTGCTACAAAATCATCTGTAATTTTTTGTATCTGATCAAGCGCTTTTTTTGCTTCATCTTCGCTTACGGCTTTGTCTTTTTCGATTTTTTTTACTTTGTCATTGCTGTCTTTTCTTATGTTTCTAACGGCAACCTTAGCTTTTTCGCCCATTGCTTTAGCTTGTTTAACGATTTCATTTCTTTGCTCTACTGTCATAGGCGGAAAAAACAATTTTATCACTGATCCGTCATTGTTTGGATTTACGCCGATATTAGCTTCTTGGATTGCTTTTGTAATAGGATTTAACATCGCCTTTTCCCATGGGTTTATAGCAATTGTTGTCGCATCAAGCGCAATAACATTGCCCACTTGGCTAAGCGCTGTCGGCGTTCCATAATAATCAACTTTTATATTGTCAACTATGTTTGTCGTAACCCTTCCTGTTCTAAGAGTCGAAAAGTCTCTCTTTAGCGCATCAATGCTTTTGTTCATATGTGATGAGGTTTCGTCGTAAATATCGTTTAACATCACTTTCTCCTGATTTATTTTTTTGTTATTTTATCTTTTTTTTGCTTGTTAAGCACTTCTTAGTCTTAAGGGGCGGTAAATATATGATCGAATATAATATTTTGTGTTGAAATAGTAAAAATTTATTAAAAGGAGCATAGAATGAAAAAAATTATTTTGTTATCTATAGCTACTACTTTTATTGCCTTAGCAACAACGGGCTGTACAGGTACGGTAAAAGGTGTTAAGCATGATGTGGGCAATGCCTATGATGCTACGAAAGAGACAGTTAGAGAGATTGGGAAATAAATAATCTGCTTCACATTAATGCCTATTTTGTGAAGCAAGATCTTTTTAGAGCTCTTTTTTATTCTCCCATATAGAGTGGATAAACGCTATGGCAATTAAGCCGATCCCTATTGTTCCGGTAACAGCTTCGCCTATATGAATATTTATCTTTAAAAGCATAATAACGGCCAAAATACCTATTGCATAATGCGCCCCATGCTCTAAGTATCTATATTCAGAAAGAGTGTTTTTTTCTACAAAATAGAGCGTTATGCTTCTGACAAACATAGCTCCAACTCCTAATCCTATCATAATTATAAAAATATTACCACTAAGAGCAAATGCGCCTATTACACCGTCAAAACTAAAGCTTGCGTCAAGCACTTCAAGATATACAAACCCTGCCAAACCGCTTTTAACGCTTTGGGTACTAAAGGCATCATCTACCATTCCAAGTATTGCATACAGCAGCACACCGTACATATATGCCAGCAGTATCTCAAAACTGTTTGTTAAATGACCCAATACCAGCCCTGCCATAATTGCTATTGAGAGTGAAATGTTTGATAATAGTGAGAATTTTTTAACAATTTTTGAATTTTCTATTTTTTTTATCCAAGATACCTCTTTTTCCTCAAAGAAAAAATCTAAAAATACCATAAGCAAAAATGCTCCGCCAAAGGCAAATATTGTATGTTCTGCTGATTTTAGAGCATGTTCGTATTTTATCGGATCATTTAAGGCGGTATCAAAAGTTTCAAAGAGACCCATATTAGTCACCAAAGCAACGATTCCTAGCGGAAAAAGCAATCTCATGCCAAATACGGCAATAGGTATTCCAAACGTGATAAATCTTTGTTGCCAAACTTTATCCATGTCTTTTAGCACTCTAGCATTAACTACGGCATTATCAAAAGAGAGAGAAACTTCAAGCAAGATCAAAAGAAAGGCAACATAAGCAGCATTTATCCCGCCGATAAGAGATGCCACGACAAGACCAACAATTGAAAGTATAAAAGAAGTATTAAAATGTTTCATAAACTTAACCCCAGTAAATTTTATGAAATAATAGCTAAAAAAGAGTAAGATTAAGCCCTACTGCAGGGCTTAATGAGGATAGTTGCAGTTTATTGTTGGCAAGGATTTATCTGTACATTTGAATTTGGATACAAGTAAACTTCAACTCTGCGATTTAAGGATTTGTTTGATGCGGTTGTATTTGGAGCTATCGGAGCGTTATACGAACATCCGAGTGATGATACATTTGAAGCACCCGCATTTTCAAACTTATACGCTACATTTCCTGCTCTTCTTTCCGATAAGCCTTGGTTGTAACTGTATCCTCCGGTATTATCCGTAAACCCTGCTACTTGAACTATGGTTTGCGGATATCTTTGAAGAACCGTTCCGACTTTATTTATCTTATTTTGAGCCGATGGCTGAGGGGTTGCGGAGCCAACTTTAAACATCATGCTGTCACGAAACATAATTTTTACATAATTGTTAGTTTTTGTTACTATAATTTCTCTATTTGGATCAAGCTCTGCGAGGGGATCTGTGCTTACGCCCGTACCAAGAGCATTTGCAACGGCATTTGCCTGCTGGTCTAGACTATAACCTACCGCCGCACCTGCCGCACCGCCTATAAGCGCGCCTATAAGCGCTCTTTTGCCGGAATGATTGCCTGTTGATGCGCCTATTATAGCGCCGCCTATCGCGCCTGTTAAAGCGCCTGTTTTTGTTCTGTTGTAGCTGTCATCTGCAACAAGTCCTTGTTCCGCGCATCCGCCAAGCATAAATATAGCCACAGCCGAAGCAGTAAGCGAAGTAATAATTTTTTTTGCCATTTTTTATCCTTTTGATATTTTATTTATTGTAAAAACTTATTGTTGCGGTTCTGTCAATATTGCTCCGGCCGCGCCCACAGCTCCCCCTATGGCAGCCCCTCTTAAAATATCACCCGAATTTCCACCTGTTATAGCGCCAACCCCGGCACCTATAGCCGCTCCCGTAATTGCGCTGTTTGTTACTCTTTTATTGGCACCATAAGGCGCGCACCCACTAAAAAAGATAGACGCAGCCAACCCTAAGATAAGCATACTGTATTTTATTTTCATTTGTTACTCCTTTGTTATTTTTATTATTATACAACAAAAAAGTGTTTAAATTGTGAAAATTATTTTAAAGTTATTTTACTGTGCCACTCTTGCAAAGTTTTTTCAAATCCCATGCCGTCAGATTCATAGAATTTTAATTTTTCGCTCAAATATTCTTGCGATACCCAGCCGCCAAAGTCATGCGGGTATAGATATTCTTTTGAATGAGTTTTTATATGGTCCGGTATTTGTAGATCTTTACCTTCTTGCACGGTCTTTATAGCTTTATTGATTGCTTTATAGCAACTGTTTGATTTTGGAGAAGAAGTGAGATAAATAACAAGCTGCGCTAGCGGTATTCTTGCTTCCGGAAAGCCGATATGTAACACGATGTTAAGCACAGAAGAAGCAAGGGTAATCGCATTTGGATTTGCATTGCCTATATCTTCGCTTGCTAAGATACAAAGGCGTCTTGCTATAAAATCCGAGCTCTCTCCGCCTTCAATAAGCTCGGCAAGATAATAAAGAGAGGCATCGATATCGCTTCCTCTTACGCTTTTAATAAGAGCCGATGTTAGATCATAATGACTTCCGTCTTCACTGCTTCCTTGCTT
The DNA here is from genome assembly GCA_020721345.1 of Sulfurovum sp. Taxonomy (GTDB): domain Bacteria; phylum Campylobacterota; class Campylobacteria; order Campylobacterales; family Sulfurovaceae; genus BN30871. The sequence continues at coordinate 25,598 of DYMX01000002.1, read as the reverse complement.
CATGGCATTGGGTCTTATCTCTTTTATAGTTTTAAAAGTAATCGGATTTTCTATTGCGCTTGCATTTTCTAGTAAGCCTATCATAGCTCTCGCATCCCCGCCGCTAGAATTTATCAAATACTCTTTGGCTCCCCCAGATATAGAGATATGTTCTTGCCCAATTATCTTGTCAAGCAATTTTAAAAGGGAATCATTGTCTACTGCTTTGAGCTCAAACAAATGAGAGCGTGAGCGAACAGCTGATGTTAGAGTAAAGAATGGATTTTGTGTGCTTGCGCCTATGATATATGCATCATATCTTTCCATAAAAGGAAGAAGTACCTCTTGTTGGCTGCGGCTTAGCCTATGAACTTCATCAATGAAGATAAGCGGTTTTGCAAGAGCATTGATATGTTTTTTCAGTATATCCCTAAGTTCTTCTATTTTAAATGTAGTGGCGTTAAGTTCATAAAAAGAAAGAGAAAGTTTGTTTGCTATATTGCGTGCAAGTGTAGTTTTCCCGCATCCTGCAGGCCCATAAAAAAAGATATGAGGCAACTTGTTTGATTCTATTATTTTTCTTAAAATCGCATTTTTATCTATTAAATGCTCTTGACCTACAATATCATCTAAGCTTTTTGGACGATATTTATTGGCAAAAAACATTTTTTACTTCTTTGCTCTTGCTTTCTTTATGAGTTTATGCAGATCGTCATACTCTTTACGACTAAAATATCTTGTTTTATTCGTAGGCAGGTTATTTAGTTCTATTTCTCCGTATGCTACTCTTTTTAAATCTAAAACCTTTGCATCAAAATGACCGAAAAATCGTCTAAGTTCTCTATTTTGACCTTCATTTATCGTAACCCTTAGTTTAGTGAAGCTCTTGCCCTCGCCCCTTACTTCAAACTTCTCAAACGGCGCAAAGTTCATGCCCGATATTTTGCTTTTTTCATGTCCGCCGGCACTTGCGTCTTCTAAAATAAGTCCATTTTTCATAGCTTCACTCATGGCAAGAGAGAATGGTTTGTCTATTTTGATGTTGTATACTCTAGGAAGCGAACTCTCCATAAGGATTTGGGCAACTTCAGGGGTGTCTGTAAGTATCAAAAGCCCTTCACTTGCATAGTCAAGCCTGCCTACGGGGATAAAATGTCTATATTTACCTGAAAGCTTATGGTATATCGTAGCCCTGCCTCTATCATCTTTTTTAGTTACAAGCACGCCTTTTGCTTTATTGTAAACGATTACGGTAACCTCGTGTCTTCTTTCGACAAGACGGCTTTTTACAAAGACACTGTCATCGTCTTTAACCTCATAAGTTAAATCTTTTAATATTTGACGGCCAAGTTTTACTTCTCCTGATTTTATAAGTTCATCAGCTTCGCGTCTAGAATATTTTGTATAGTGTGAAATAAATTTATTTATTCTCATGATTTTATACCAGCATCTACAAGATCATGTATATGGATAGTGCCAAGAACCTTGCTATTTTTATCTGTTATCGGCAAAAGTTGAATTTTTTTTGCTTCTATTAGCCTTAACACATCTGTTGCTAAAAGATTTTCATCATCTAAGCTTACCGGATTTTTTGTTGCATAATGCAAAGCCGGCAAGGAAAGATCAAAATCATCTTTTCCCAATGCCCGTCTAAGATCTCCGTCGCTTAAAAGAGCTATAAGACTGTTTTCTTTGTTTATTATCAGCACAGTTCCGATCTTTCCTTCATTCATGGTCACAATAGCATCTTTTAAACTGGTTTGTTCATCGATTATCGGTAAATCGTTTTTTTTCATAATATCACTTGCTTTTACAAATAATCTTTTGCCTAAGCTTCCGCCGGGATGGAATGATGCAAAGTCCTCTTGTTTAAATCTTCTTTTATGCATTAAAACTACAGCTAATGCATCGCCAAGAGCCATAGTTAGCGTTGTAGATGTCGTCGGGGCGGCGCCTAAGGGGCAAGCTTCTTTGTGTATTTTGACAGGAAGCACGATATCGCTAAGTTTACCTAGAGTAGATTCATTTGATGCTGTCATGCCGATCAGATTAACACCAAGTCTTTTTATGTGAGGGAGTATTTTTGAGAGCTCCTCGCTTTCTCCTGAGTAGCTAATTGCCAGCACGGTATCATCTTTGCCAATCATTCCAAGATCGCCATGCAGGGCCTCTGTTGGATGAAGGAAAAATGAAGGTGTTCCGGTACTTGCAAAAGTTGCAGCCATTTTTGCTCCAACTAAACCGGATTTGCCTACTCCTGCAATGATAAGTTTTCCTTTTGTAGACAGGATCATGTCAATAGTTTTAGAAAAATTAACATCGATCGTCTCTGCTGCCACTTTTAGTGCGAAGGCTTCTATTTCAAGCGTCTCTCTTGCTATTTGGATATCATCCATTTTATCTCCTTAAACAATGAAGACTATCGGTATTATTAGAGGATAACGTTTTTTGAATTTTACGATATGTTTTCTAACAACATTTCTTATCTCATTTTCTATTGCTTTGTGGTCTTTTAGGGTCTCAGGCTTCATAGACAATAAAAGTGTTTCTAAAAGCGTCTCTATGTCGTTTGTAAATCTCTTCATTTCTCTATTTGCCACAATACCGTGAGTTGTAATTACAGGTTTGCCCATAATCTTTCCGTTCTCTTGAGATATTTGCGCAACAATATTGACTATACCGTCCTCGGCAAGTTTTTGTCTATCAAGAACTATATCGTTATCAATAGTTATGTTGTTTTGGTTGTCAATGTACGTTTTGCCTGATTTTACCGTTTTTACTTTTTTGATATATTTCGGCGTTATTTCTATTTGATCGCCGTCTCCCATTAGAAGTATATTTCTTTCATCTACTCCGCAAGAAACGGCAGTTTTTGCATGTTGTGCGACATGGTTATATTCGCCGTGCACAGGCAGGAAAAACTTAGGTTGAATAAGCCTAAGCATAAGTTTTTGTTCTTCTTGCGCGGCATGTCCGGATACGTGCATATCGGGCAGGTCTCTATAGTGTACAGTTGCGCCTGATTTTACTATATGGTTCATAAGCTCGCTTACAGAACCTTCATTTCCTGGAATCGCTTTGGCTGAAATTAGTACAATATCGCTAGGTTTTAGTTTTATATGTCTGTGTTCATCCGTTGCCATTCTGAAAAGCGCCGCCATTGTTTCGCCCTGTGAGCCCGTGGTAACTATAAGAACTTCATTATCCTTATATTTTTGTACTTCATGAACTTCGATGAAATGTTTGTCTGGAATATCAATATATCCAAGAGCTCTTGTTGTTTCAACATTTCTCTCCATAGATCTGCCGATCACGCATATTTTTCTACCGTATTTAATGGCCTTTTCCATGGCTTGGTAAACACGGTGCAGGTTTGAGGAGAATGTAGACATTAAAATTCTTCCCTTAGCGGTTAAGAATATATTATCAAAAGTTTTACCAACGCTTGCTTCGCTTTTTGTAAAGCTCGGATTATGTGAATTTGTACTGTCAGAAAATAGACACAAAACACCTTTTGCCCCATAATATGCAAGTCTATGCAAGTCAGGACCATATCCATCAATTGGAGTGTAGTCTATTTTAAAATCTCCCGTGTGTATGATTGTTCCGGCAGGTGTTTGGATAGCCAGTGAACATGAGTCTATGATAGAGTGTGTCATATGCATCCACTCTATTACAAAATCTCCAATTGGATACGGTTGTCTTTTGGTGATAAAATTAAAATATTTACTATCGTCTCTAAGTCCGTGCTCGTCAAATTTGTTTTTTATCATAGCAAGAGCCAAAGGAGTTCCGTATATCGGGAATTTTAACTCTTTAAACAGATACGGCATACCGCCAATGTGGTCTTCGTGCGCATGGCTTATAATTATCGCTTTGATTTTATCTTTTATTGTATGCAGATATGAAAAATCAGGTACAAGGATATCTACTCCATGCATTGTCTCATCAGGGAAACTCATACCGACATCAAATACGATAGCGCTGTCCTCTGTTTCGATAACGGCCATATTCCCACCGATCTCTCCGAGCCCGCCAAGCGGAGTAAATCTTATTTTGGCATTATTGTTAGTGTCTATCATTTTCCAAGGATTCATTCTAAGGTCTTGCGCCGCAAAATTTGCTTGGATAGCCCTACTCATATCCTCGCTAACAGTAACGGGGTTTCTTCTTCTGTCGTTCCTGCCACTGCTTTTAGGTTGTTCGCCTGCAGGGTTATCATTTGGTTGTGTATTATCTATTTGGCTTGTGTTGTTGTTTCTATTGTTCTTAAAAAATGGTTTTTTGAATTTATTTTTTTTGGGCATAGGATTTTTATTTTCTACATTTTGAGCAGAAGCATTTATATCTGCGCTTTGTCTATGTGGATTTTGGTTCCTTCTATGAGGATTTGGGTTGGTCTGCTCTTTTTTTTCGTTGTTTTCGTTCATAATTTATTTCCTTTATGGTTTCATATATTTGTCTATACTGTTTTGTTGATACTTCATGTGGCCTTATGTTTAAATCTAGACCAAATTTTTTAAATTTATTTTTTAGAGTTTCTATGTCTTCTAAAAATGATAAATTTTTGATCAGTTTTTTTCTTGGTTGGCTAAAAGCAACCTTTAAAAACAGTTCAAAATTATCATCATCTAACGAACTGTTTTTCGTAATTTTCAAAACAGCCGATGTTACCTTTGGTGGCGGTACAAAAGCGCTTGGCGGTACATTAAAGCAATTTCTTGCTTCTCCCACGCTGGATGCTAAAACTCCAAGAGCCGAAAACTCTTTTTGTTTTGGTTCGGCTGAAAACTTATCAGCTACTTCTTTTTGTACCATGACAAGTATTGAGCGGCACATTTTGTCTCTCAAGGCTTCGAGGATAATATGCGTTGCAATATAATATGGCAAGTTTGCCACTAGGTGATAAGGCTCATCTATTAAACTCTCTTTTTCCCAATTGTCTAAAACATCACCACATTTAAGTTCAAAACGACCTTCGTTTTTATACTTTTTAAATGTATTGTTTAGATGTTCGCACAATCGCTTATCAACCTCGAATGCTATGACATTGTTCTCGTGCAGTAGCTCTTTGGTCAAATCACCTAACCCAGGTCCAATCTCTACGACCTTCAGTTCGTCGTTGGGCATCGATTGGATGATTTGTTTTAAATAAAAATCATCTTTTAAAAAGTTTTGTCCAAATTTCTTATCTGCGAATTTGGATAAATCACTATTAATCATACTCTATTTTGCCTTATTTTATTTTTAATCCATATGTAAAATTACATATTTACAGAATTTTTTTGTATAATGATATCATATTATAGTAAATGACGGTGAAAATGGATTATTTTGCAAAGAGAATTATACCTTGTTTAGATGTGGATAACGGCAGGGTTGTAAAAGGCATAAATTTTATAGGTCTTCGTGATGCAGGGGATCCAGTCGAGGTGGCAAGCAGATACAACAATGAAGGGGCGGATGAACTTACATTTCTTGATATTACGGCAACGCATGAGAAAAGATTAACAATAGTAGATGTTGTCAAACAAGTGGCACGTGAAGTTTTTATTCCTTTGACCGTTGGAGGTGGAATAAGAGAGCTAAATGATATATATGCGCTTTTAAATGTCGGATGTGATAAAGTAAGCATAAATTCTGCTGCTATCAAAAGACCCGATTTTATAGAAGAGGGAGCAAAAAGATTTGGCTCTCAGTGCATAGTTGTAGCAATTGATGCCAAAAGAGTAGAGAAGGGCAAGTGGCATATTTTTACACACGGCGGCAGAAATGACACAGGAATAGATGCAATTCTTTGGGCAAAAGAGGCTTGCGATCGCGGAGCAGGAGAACTGCTTGTAACTTCCATGGACAGCGACGGCACAAAAGCAGGTTTTGACAATGAGCTTAACTTTGCTATCAGCTCAATCGTCGATATTCCATTAATTGCAAGTGGCGGAGCAGGAACTATGGAACATATAAAAGATGCATTTACAAAAGGTGGAGCTGACGCGGCGCTTGCCGCTTCAATATTTCACTTTAGAGAGATCGAGATAAGCGCTCTTAAAAATTATCTTAAACAAGAAGGAATTCCCATAAGGAGCTAAAATGAAAAAATATATTTTTACACACTTTGTCCCAGTTTCCTTAATTGTTTGTAGTAGAAATAATATTGATTTTGACATGGGAAAAAACCATAAAAATATATCGGTGATTTTAAAATGATACTTTGCGCAGGAAATGGAGAGAGTTTTTCATATGCTGAACATATAGGCGTTGGTATTGTAGAATCTGCCATAACACTAACCGAACTTATGATAAAAGACCGCCCTAATTTTCTTTTTTTTATAGGGACTGCGGGCAGTTATGGAAAAAAAGAAATTTTTGATATCATTGCCTCCAAGAGCGCTTGCAATATAGAAAATAGTTATTTTGGTTCGCATACTTATACACCTATCGATAATTTTATAACAACAAGCGAGGATGTTTCACGTGAAACTATAGTAAATTCTTCAAATTATATAACAACAGATTTTTCTATTGGAGAAAATTATATAAAAAGAAATATACACATAGAAAATATGGAATTTTTTAGTGTAATGAGTGTTGCTAGGAGATTTGGTTTGCCGGCAGGCGGGCTGTTTGTAGTTACGAATTATTGCAACAAAGATGCTCATAGTGAGTTTAAACAAAACCAATCAAAGGCTTTAAAGCTTCTTGATAGCTATATTTACGAAAACCGTGATAAGCTTTTTACAAATTTAACAAATGGAAAATAATGTTACCTTTTATATATGACTTTACACAAGATGAACTAAAAGAGATGATTTCTCCTGCTTTTAGGGCTAAACAAATTTGGAATTGGCTGTATCATAAATATATAGATGATTTCGATCAAATGAATAATATTCCAAAAGATTTAAAACAGCAGTTAAAAGATACATTTTCTTTAAACCCTCTAGAGATCGTAACATCACAAAAGAGTAGTGATGGAAGCATAAAATATCTATTTAGATTGCACGATGGGCATACGGTTGAAGCTGTGCTTCTTCAAATGAAAGAAGAGGAGTATCATGAAGACGGAACTTTAAAACACCACAAGAGATATACGGTTTGTATATCTTCGCAGGTTGGATGTAAGGTCGGGTGCGCATTTTGTTTAACCGCAAAGGGCGGGTTTGTTAGAAATCTAACCGCAGGAGAAATAGTAGCGCAGCTCTTGATGATAAAAAAAACCAATGATATTGGCGCAAGCAGAAGAGTTAATATTGTTTATATGGGCATGGGTGAGCCGCTTGATAATTTGGATAATGTTGTCAAAGCTATAAAAATATTTAGTGATAATGACGGTATGGCAATATCTCCAAATAGACAAACATTGTCAACCTCCGGACTTAGCTCAAAGATAGAGAAATTAGGCAATCTTGATCTAGGCATTAACCTTGCTATTTCACTCCATGCAGTTGATGATGAACTTAGAGAAAAGCTTATGCCTATCAATAAAGCATACAATATAGCTTCCATTATGGATGCGGTCAGGAGCTTTCCTATAAACGCTAGAAAAAGAGTGATGTTTGAGTATTTGGTAATCAAAGATGTCAACGATGACACAGCATCTGCAAAAAAACTTTTAAGCCTTTTAAACGGCATAAAAGCCAAAGTTAACTTGATATATTTTAACCCATATGGAGGCACTGAATTTCAAAGACCGACATTGGAATCTATGCAAAAATTTCAAGAATACTTAGTAAAAAGAGGACAGCTTTGTACTATTAGAGAGTCAAAAGGACTTGACATTAGTGCGGCATGCGGACAGCTCAGAGAGCAAAATATATAAAGGATTTTTATGACTTTTCTTGACATTGCTATGACTGTTTTTATTGCAGTGGTGGCTATCGTTGGTGTAGCATGGATTGTGTATGAGAGTAGAAAATAGTGAGAAACTAGCAGTGAGCAGTGAGTAATTCAGCGAACAGTTGGTGCATCTATCCTTTGTTCTTTTGGCATGATTAAACTCTTTAATTCCTTGAAATTAATCAAGCTGTTTATTCTGTATTGTATGCCTTCATATTCAAACTCTATGGCTTGTGCATGAAGCATTGTTCTGCTTGCGCCAGTATATATTTTTCTATCATTTTCACCTAGCTCACCATCCAAATATCTATTGCTTATATCAAATGTTCTACTATATAAAGGATCGCCAATGATTGGATGTTTCACGTGAAACAAATGGATTCTTATCTGATGCATTCTGCCTGTTTGAGGATAGCACCCAACAAGAGTAGCATCTAGCGCTTCGTCATATTCTATGGGAATAAAGCTTGTAAAGGACGATTTTCCGTCTCTTGAAATCTCGACTTTATGTTTGTTTGTATCGTAATTATCTCTCTTTTTTATAGGCATATCTACAACAAATGGATCTTTGATTTTTCCTTCGACCCACGCTAAATAACTCTTTTTAATAACTCTTTTTTCAAATGCGCTTTTTAGACATACCTCGCTGGTTTTATGTTTGCTTGCCAGCAGCAAGCCAGATGTCTCTTTGTCTATTCTATGCGCAGAATTGGCTTCGGATCCTCCATAAAATCTAACACAATCAAGCATTGATTTAGGAGTTTGGCGTGTTTTTGGATGAACTAAAATATCGCTTGGTTTATCAAAGATCAAAAAATCTTTCGTTTGAAATATGGGTTTAATTCCTATATCGGCAGGCTCAAAAATTTCCAATTCCATATTGCCTGATATCTTTTTTGCAGTATCTATAACCACCTCTTTATTAACGCAAAGTTTGCCGAGATGGATAAATCTTTGGGCTTTGGCTTGAGAGATACCAAGTGTTTTCATGATATATATAAATGCTTGAGTTGGAGTATCTAGATAAAAATTTTTCTTGACAAATGGCAAAGCCGTAAACCTTTAAACACTATTTGGCTAAAATAATACACTAATTATCGTAAAAACAAAAGGGATTATTTATGGTTGAGAGATATGCTCGCAAAGAGATGAGTGACAAATGGACCATGCAAGCAAAATATCAAGCATGGTTAGAAGTTGAAAATGCAGCTGTAAAAGCATGGAATAGATTGGGCCTTATCCCAGATGAGGATGCCAAAAAAATTATTGAAAATGCAAAGTTTAGCATAGAGAGAATTGATGAAATTGAAGCAATTACAAAACACGATCTGATCGCATTTACAACAAGTGTAAGTGAAAGTTTGGGTGAAGAGAGCAGATGGTTTCACTATGGCATGACAAGTTCTGATACGGTTGACACTGCTGTTGCACTTCAAATGAAAAGTTCATTGGAGCTTATTATTGAAGATGTTTTGATGGTTATGGAATCGATCAAGACACGAGCATTCGAGCATAAAATGACGCTTATGGTAGGCAGAAGCCACGGTATTCATGGAGAACCTATCACCTTTGGGCTAGTGTTGGCTGTTTGGTATGACGAAATGGCAAGACACTTGGAAAATCTTGAGCAGACCATGAAAGTTATCTCTGTCGGTCAAATAAGCGGGGCAATGGGCAACTTTGCTCATGCTCCTTTAGAGCTTGAAGAGATAGCGTGCAAAGAGCTGGGTCTTACTCCAGCTCCTGCATCAAATCAAGTAATCCAAAGAGATAGATACGCTAGGCTTGCAACTGCATTAGCGCTTTTGGCTAGTACAATAGAAAAATTTGCGGTTCAAGTAAGACACTGGCAAAGAACAGAAGTTTATGAATGTGAAGAGTTTTTTGCAGCAGGTCAAAAAGGAAGTTCTGCTATGCCGCACAAAAGAAATCCTATTTTGACAGAAAATATCACAGGACTTGCAAGGATTATAAGAGCCTATGCAATACCTGCCATGGAAAATGTTGCACTTTGGCATGAAAGAGATATTAGCCACTCTTCAACTGAGAGATTCTGGCTTCCAGATAGCTTTATTACGAGTGATTTTATGCTTCATAGGTTTAACTCTGTTATTTCAAAACTTACCGTAATGCCTAAAAATATGATGAAAAATCTAAATCTTACAGGAGGACTCGTATTTTCTCAACGAGTTCTTTTAGAGTTGCCGCTTGCTGGAGTGAGCCGTGAAGATGCATACCGTATAATCCAAAGAAATGCTATGAAAGTCTGGGAAGAGATACAGCAAGGCAAGCCTACAACCAATGAAAAAGGCGAGAGTTTGTATCTCCAATACTTGCTGGCAGATGAAGAGTTAAGAGCAAAGCTCAGCGAAGAACAGATAAGGGAATGTTTTAATTACGACTACTATACTAAAAATATAGACGCTATATTTAAAAGAGTTTTTAAAAATTGACAAACTACGACTTAAAACAATAAGGCAACCCTTTGTTTTAAGCACGGGTAAATATAAGAAAAAATTATAATATATCTAATAAAAAATATCTACAATTTCAAATTTCATAAAGCATTTTTTTAGTAAAATCTTTATAATTAGGCATAAAAAAATAAGGTTTACAATAATGATAAAAGTAGTTAAAAGAAACGGCAGAGTAGAGCCGCTTGATATCACAAAAATTCAAAAATATACCCAAGAATCAGTAAGAGATTTAGACAATGTAAGCCAAAGCGAATTGGAAGTTGATGCAAAACTTCAATTTAGAGATATGATAACCAGTGAAGAGATACAGCAAACACTTATAAAGACCGCAGTTGACAAGATTGACATTGATAGACCAAATTGGACATATGTGGCTTCAAGACTTTTTTTGTATGATCTTTATCATAAGGTAACCGGGTTTACGGGGTACAACCACCTAAGAGATTATATGACAAGGGGAGAAGAAGAGGGCAGAATAGTATTGGGACTCAAGGACAAATACGATCTTGATGATCTCAATAGCTACATAAAGCCTGAATGTGATCTACAGTTTACATATCTTGGGATTCGAACACTGTACGACAGATACCTAATAAAAGATAGAAACAGCAACCCTATAGAGCTGCCTCAGCAGCTTTTTATGGGTGTTGCTATGTTCTTGGCTCAAAATGAGTTTGATTGTCAAACGTGGGCTAAAAAGTTTTATGATGCGATCAGTAGTTTTGAAGTTATGGTAGCCACTCCGACATTGTCAAATGCAAGAACGCCTAGACATCAGCTAAGCTCATGTTATATAGGCTCAACTCCTGATAATATTGAGGGTATTTTTGACAGCTATAAAGAGATGGCGCTTTTATCAAAATTCGGTGGCGGCATAGGCTGGGATTGGTCTTTGGTTAGAGGTATGGGATCTTCTATAGACGGACATAAATTGGCTGCCGGCGGCATCATACCGTTTTTAAAAATTACAAATGATATAGCAGTAGCGGTTGATCAGCTGGGAACTAGAAAAGGCGCGATAGCCGTCTACATAGAGCCGTGGCACATAGATATAAAAAATTTCTTGGATTTAAAGAAAAATTCGGGAGAAGAGAGAAGAAGGGCGCATGAGCTTTTCCCTGCCCTTTGGCTAAATGATATATTTATGAAAAGAGTAGAGGAAGACGGAACATGGACGCTTTTTGATCCATTTGAAGTAAATGAACTTACAACACTTTACAAAGAGGATTTTGAAAAGAGATATATTGAATTTGAAAATGATGATACTGTATCAAAAGAGGTAGTGTCTGCTAAAGCATTATGGAAAGACATATTAAGAAGCTATTTTGAAACCGGAAGTCCATTTTTGACATTTAAGGATACGGCTAATGTAGCAAATCCAAATAAACATTTCGGCGTTATTAGAAGTTCGAACCTTTGTACGGAGATATTCCAAAATACATCACCAAATCACTATAAAACCAGACTTACGTATAGCGATGGGACTGTTGAATCTTTTGAAGAAAATACTATCATAAAAGTTGACAAGGGCATGGAAAAACCGGCTAAAAAAGTAACCGCGCTTGATAGCATAGACGGCAAACAGATCTGGATGGTTGACAAAGAGATGTGCGACGGCGATACGGCAGTTTGTAATCTAGCTTCAATCAACTTGGCAAAAGTTTGCACCCCTGAGGATATACAGAGAGTTGTTCCTACGGCGATTAGAATGCTTGACAATGTAATTGATCTCAACTTCTATCCACTTGCAAAAGTTAAAAAAACAAATGAAAAAACAAGAGCTATAGGTCTTGGCGTGATGGGTGAGGCGCAAATGCTTGCTGAGCAAAAGATAGAGTGGGGAAGCAATGACCACTTTTACAAAGTAGATGAGATCATGGAATCTATCTCATACTTTGCCATAAGATCATCAAGTGATTTGGCTCTTGAAAAAGGCAAATATCCTTATTTTGAAGGATCTGACTGGAGTAAGGGAATATTTCCGATAGATAAAGCAAACGAAAATGCTTGTAAACTTGTAGACCGAGGAGGCCTCTTTGGTTATGCGCATGACTGGAACTCTCTTAAAGAAAAAGTCAAAAAAGATGGCATGAGAAACGGCTATCTTATGGCTATAGCGCCTACTAGCTCTATTTCTATCCTAACAGGAACAACACAGGCGATAGAGCCTATATATAAAAGAAAGTGGTTTGAAAAAAATCTTTCCGGAATGATCCCGGTTGTTGCCCCAAATCTAAATCCAGACACATGGGTCTATTATACTCCTAGCTTCGAGCTTGACCAGAGAGTTCTTATACGAGCAGCAGCGGTTAGACAAAAGTGGATCGACCAAGGGCAGAGCTTAAATATATTTATTACATTAGATAAAGCAAGCGGCAAATATCTTAATGATATTTATATGGAAGCATGGAAATTCGGGCTTAAGTCCACATATTATCTAAGAAGCGAATCACCAGATACTGCCAAGCAAACAGAAGGTGTGGCGGATAGAAGTATAGAGTGTCAAGGTTGCCAGTAAATAAAGAAGTCGTAGTTTATCACGATTATTACACAATTGTGATTTAAAATATACTTATGAAAGCAAAAAATCAAAGACAGTGTCCCTAAAGTTTTTAATCCATTCTTTAGCTTTCTAGATACTTTTCTTTTTTATACATCCCCTAATGTCCTTTTTAAAAAAAGTCAAGGAAAAGTATCGCTCCTTTGAACACTCTATAAGCTCATAAGTAGTATAATCTTACTAATTTATATAAAATTTTGGAGAAATGCTTATGGACCGCAAAAAAATATACAATCCAAATTCAGACGAACATACACTGGATCGTAAGATCTTTGGTGGAAATCCAACAGGAATATTTGAGCTTAATGACATAAAATATCAATGGGCATACAATCTTTGGGAAGTTATGCTAAACAATACATGGTTTCCGAAAGAAGTTGATATGACTAGAGATGTGAGTGACTATAAACAGCTTACAGATGCCGAAAAGACGGCATATGATAAAGTTTTGGCCCAGCTTATATTCATGGATAGTTTACAAACAAACAATCTTATTGACAATGTCAATCCTTTTATTACGGCTCCCGAGATCAACCTTATCTTGGTTAGACAGGCATTTGAAGAAGCTTTGCACTCTCAAAGCTATGCTGTTATGGTCGACAGTATTTCAACAAACTCAACCGAGATCTATGAACTTTGGCGAAGAGATATGATGCTGAAGCACAAAAATGATGCCATTGCCGCAGTTTACGAAGAGCTTGGAGTTAATCCAACAGATGAAAATATAGTAAAAGCTATGTTTGCAAATCAAATCTTGGAAGGAATTTACTTTTATAGCGGTTTTACATATATTTACACGCTTGCAAGAAGCGGTAAAATGCTTGGATCTGCCGATATGATACGATTTATTCAAAGAGATGAAGTAACACACCTAGTGTTGTTTCAAAATATGATAAATTCAACCAAAAAAGAAAGACCCGAACTGTTTACAAAAGAGCTTCTTGACGAGGTTTATGAGATGTTCCGTCAAGCAGTCAAGCTTGAGAGTGATTGGGGTAAATACATTACCCAAGGTCAGATATTGGGGCTTACTAATGATATCATAGAGCAATATATACAGTATCTAGCAGACGAAAGATTAAAAGCAGTAGGGCTTGAGAAGCTTTATAATGTGGAACATCCTATAAAATGGGTTGATCAATTCTCAAAATTCAACGATCAAAAGGCTAACTTTTTTGAATCAAAAAATACAAACTATTCTATAGGCAGCCTTGATTTAGATGATTTCTAAAAGAGGAAATATCGATGTCAAGTTTGTAGAGTTAAATTCTAATATTCAAAGGCATGATGACCGTTTGGATTATCTTCTTCAAGCAGTAAAAAACAGTCAAAACTCTATTATCGTTGCTTCTGAAGTATATTTAAGCGATTTTGATTATGACAACATAGAACAAGCCTCCAGCTTTAGTGAGTTTGCCATAGATAAACTAAAAGCGGCAGTAGAAAATCAAATAGTTATCTTTACAACCATTAGAAAAATTGACAATGCTTTTGTCAATCAAGCTATAGTGATAAATTGCCATAAGATTGTTCATGTTCAAGAAAAAGCTAAACTTTTTAAGCTCGGAGGCGAAGATAAATATTTTAGAGCAGGCGAAACGGACAAGATAAAACCATTTGAGATAAACGGGTTAAAAATAGGGATGCTTGTCTGTTTTGAGCTAAGGTTTAAAGAGTTTTGGAAATCGCTCGAAGGGTGTGATGTAGTCATCGTTCCGGCAAAATGGGGAATCATAAGAGAGCTGCATTTTAAAGTTCTATCAAACGCTTTGGCTATCATGAATCAATGCTTTGTGGTTGCGCACAGCAGCGGAGACAAAGATATCGTCAATAACTCTATGATATATTCTCCTGACGGTCTCCTTGCGCCCGATATTGATCTAAAAGAGATAATAAAGATGAGAAGATATATAGTGATGGAGCAGCTGTGCTAAAAAAAAGACTTTTACAAAAAATGATAGACGAAATAGAAAAAAGTTTCCAATTAGACGACAATGTAAAGCATGCGATCATGTCGGTCGATAGAGAGTTGTTTGTTCCTTCTGTATTCGCGCATCTGGCATATCAACTCGATGCGCTCCCTCTTAGTGATAACCAATGGATAAGTTCGCCATTGACGGTTGCTAAAATGACACAGTATTTAGAAATGGACGGTGTCGATAGTGTTTTGGAGATAGGCTGCGGAAGCGGTTATCAAGCGGCGATCTTGAGCAAGATGTGTAGACGGGTATTTACGATAGAGAGGATCAATGATCTTCTTAGAGAAGCAAAAAATAGATTTAGCGAGCTTGAAATCCATAACATATTTACCAGATTTGAAGATGGGCAGTTGGGCTGGAAAGATTATGCGCCATACGATCGCATACTTTTTTCCGCAACAGCCCAAAAAATACCTGATGTCATATTTGATCAATTAAATGAAGGCGGTATATTGGTTGCGCCGTTGCAGCAAGGCTCTTTGCAAATACTAACACGATTTTACAAAATAGGTGGCAAGATAACAAGCGAGGCAATAGAACAGTGCTTGTTTGTTTCGATCTTGGACGGCAGACAGAGGCAATATCATTGATATTTTAGGTCTTTTTTGGCTATTATATTACACGAATTCAATCAAGGAGGCATTTCATGGTAAAGTGTTATGTTAAAACAGGGCATAGACTCGAAATCATAAAAAGCCTTGAAATACTCCAGGAATCAAAACAGCAAAAAAATGTTATGTGGATCGATATGCTCAGACCTACCAGAAAAGAGGTTTTGGCAATTGAAGATATGTTTGATATCAAATTCCCTACTAAACAAGAGAGTGAAGAGATAGAAATAAGCTCCAGATACTGGGAAGAGAATGACAGAATAGAGATTAACAGCTACTTTTTGATAGCAAATGAAGCAAACCCGTACAATGAAACTGTATCTTTTATTTTGCAAAATAAACTCCTTTTTTCCATAAGATATAAAGAACTCCATACATTTGATAAATTCAGCAAAAGGTTTTTATCGACTCCAAAAGAGTTTAAAGATGGTTTTGAGATATTTTCTCAGATATTGGATATCAGGATAGATGCAGATGCAGATGCTATTGAAAATCTATCAAAAGAAGTTGTCAAGCTAAGACGCCACGTATTTACAGACTATACCAATGATGACGAAGAGATACTTGAAAAAATCTCATTATTTGAAGATTTCAATATGAAGATCAGGGAGAATCTTACAGATAAACAGAGGATTCTTACATCGCTTTTAAAATCATTGGCTTTTAGGGAGCAAAGCGATGATGTGCTTATCATGCTCAAAGATATAAAATCCCTTATAGAACATACGGATTTCAACTTTGAAAGGCTTGACTATCTTCAAAGCATTTTTTTGGGTATGCTTTCTATCGAACAAAATAAAACCGTTAAGTTGTTCACCATAGTAAATGTTGTGTTTCTTCCGCCAACGCTTATCGCAAGTGTTTATGGGATGAATTTCAAGGTTATGCCTGAACTTGGCTGGGGATATGGGTACCTTTTTGCGGTAGCCTTGATGCTTATATCGGCGTTTACTCCACTTTATATCTTTAAAAGAAAAGGCTGGATGTAATTTTGGGCATGTTTTTTAGATGGCTTCAAGCCAATTCGGGAAAACTGTTATTTGTAGCAATATCTATTTTTATAATCTTTTTGGTATATACACTAAACAATGTCCCTGTAAGCGGATTTGAAAATAAACTCCTCTATCTGCTTAAGAAATACGGCTATGTTATACTTTTTGTCTGGAGTATATTAGAGGGAGAAATGGGGCTTATTATGGGCGGGCTTCTTTGTCACTCGGGGGGAATGAACCTGTTTCTTGCCATATTTGTTGCAGGACTTGGCGGATTTGTAGGAGATCAGATATATTTTTATACCGGCAGATATAACAAAGAATATATACATAAAAAATTCACGCACCATAGCCGTAAATTCGCTCTCGCAACACTAATGCTAAGAAAATATGGAATGGGGATAATATTTATTCAGAGGTATATGTACGGAATGCGTACAATTTTGCCAATCGCTATAGGACTAACGAGATATAGCGCTAAAAAATTTGCCGTTATAAATCTTATCAGCGCTTGGTGCTGGGCAGCACTTACGATCGTTCCTATATGGTATTTTGGAAAAGAGATAACAGATCTGTTTCATAAACTATTATCAAATTGGTATTATGTACTGCCTGTTGTCTTTTTGGTTCTATTTGTTATCTATAAAAAAATCAAAAAACATTATTAGTATCATTTGCCCCAAATAATACTGTTCGGTTTTTCTTCTAGCTGTTTGCCAAGTTTGTC
The DNA here is from genome assembly GCA_020721345.1 of Sulfurovum sp. Lineage (GTDB taxonomy): Bacteria > Campylobacterota > Campylobacteria > Campylobacterales > Sulfurovaceae > BN30871. Next base: position 8,437 of record DYMX01000002.1, on the reverse strand, counting down.
ATAAGTAGCAACAGTTGTTCTCATCTCATCTAACAGCGCATTTGTTTTGCTCAAAGTTTCACCGTTCACCGTATTCATAGCGCTGTTGCTTGAATCAATAAGTTTTTCCGTTTTTCTTATAACCACATCAAATTTTTTAGCGCTATCTTTTAGTGCAACGCTTGCATTGCCCACTTTGTGCATAGTATCTACTGTACTTGCCGATATTTTATCTTCTGTTTTAGATGTTTTTTCTATAAGCGCGCTCAGCTCAACCCTAAGTTCTTTCATTTCGCCAGTGGTAACGGCAAGATTTTCTAGTGTTTTGTCTATATTTTTACTATTTTTTTCGCTCAATATTCTATTTAAGCTATCCAGCGCAAGCGCTGATTTTTCACTTAAAGTGGCAATGCTGTCTGTAATCAGGGCAATTTGTGATTTTTTTGATTGAATTATTCTTTTGCCTTGTTTGTCAGGCTTTAGGGCGGGGGCTTTATTTGTCCCGCCGGACAATTCAATAAAAGTAAGTCCTGTGAGACCAAAAACTTTTAGTTCAGCTTTTGTGTCGGTTTTTATAGGTGTACTGTTTTTAACATTCATGGTCACTTCCACCTCTTCGCTATTTTTTGGATTTATCTCTATGGAGGTGATCTGCCCTACATCAACGCCCATATATCTTACGGTTGAATCATCCTGTATGCCCGCAACGGATTCACTCATATAAGTTTTATATTCTGTAAAATTTCTATCAGTTCCTATTCTCCCCATCCATATCAAAAACAGCACCAAAGCTGTCACAAGCGAGAGTACAAAAAAACCTATTAAAATTGTATTGTTTTTACTTTCCATACAGGCAAACTCCTTTAAACCTTATTATTATAGTCTATATTGGCAAAAAATCTAGATATTGACGGATTATTTGATGATTTTGCCTCATTTAATGTTCCCTCTATCAGATCTCTTCCATCGCCGATTATGACCATACGATCGAGGATATTTTGGATCGAGTCGGGATCGTGAGTTATCATTATAACGGTAAGTCCCAGCATATCTCTTAAATTCACGATCAATTCATCAAATGCTCTTGCACCTATAGGATCTAATCCGCTTGTCGGCTCATCAAGAAAGAGAATTTTTGGATCCATCGCAAGCGCTCTTGCCAATGACGCTCTTTTTTTCATTCCTCCGGAAAGCTCTCTAGGATATAGGTTTGCGCTATAATCAGGAAGGCCAACCATTCTAATTTTTAGCTTTGTAATCTCTTCTATAAGATCATCTGAGAGGTTTATATGTTCCTTTAGAACAATTGCTATATTTTCCGCAACGCTCAAAGATGTGAAAAGCGCGCCAGATTGAAAAAGCACACCCCATTTAAGCCTAAGCATATCCGAGTCTTCATCGGTAATATTTTTAAGGCTTTTCCCTAAGATCTCAATATCGCCTTTTTGAAATTTGCCAAGCAGAGTTATGGCTCTAAGAACAGTGCTTTTACCGCTTCCGCTGCCCCCGAGGATACCAAATATCTCACCTTCATTTACATGAAATGAAAGTCCATCATGAATTATTCTGCCCCCCAGTATGGTAACTAGATCTTTTACTGTTATAATAGGCTGCATTTATATATCCATTCTTGTGAGAATTATTGAAAAAATAGCATCACAAAAGATGACGGCAAAAATAGAATCAACTACACTTCTAGTAGTAAATATACCTATACTTTGCGAATCACCAGCCACTTGAAAACCGCGATAACAGCCAATGGTCGCGATAATAAGCGCAAAAAAAGGCGCCTTTACCATTCCTATATAAAAATGTTTCATTGCAAACGCTTCGTAAAATCTCTCTATAAAAGCGTTGTATGATATACTTAGCTGAACATTTGCTACAAAAGCTCCTCCCGCCATAGCTATCATATCAGCAAAAAATACAAGTAGCGGCATGGCAAACATAAGACCAAGTACGCGCGGTAAAACTATAAATCTAAAAGGCTCAAATCCCAATACTCTCATAGCATCAAGCTCTTCGGTTATCTTCATTACCCCTATTTGAGCCGTATATGAAGAGCCGCTTCTTCCTGCAACTATAATAGCAGTTATAAGCGGAACTAATTCACGCATAGATGAGATGGATATCATATCAACTATAAAGATATTTGCGCCTACTTTTTCTATCTGAACACCTACTTGATAAGCTATGACAAGCCCTACTAAAAAAGCGCTAAGTCCAACTATTCCTAATGCTCTAGCACCCGTTTGCTCAACCTGTTTTCCTATTTCCTTAATGCGCCACAGATACGGCTTGAATGATTCTCTTATAATATTAAGCACTGTTTCGCCAAAAAAACTGACGAATAAAACAAATCCGTCAACCCATGATCTAAAAAGAGTTTGAGACTTTTTTTTTGCAGGTGCGGACTCTGGAATAACAGCGGTATCAAAACGGCTAACAAACTCACGAAGTTTTTTAAATGCCTCATTTTCCGCATCAGGCTTTTGTTTGCCGAGTTTATCAAAAAACTTTCTAGCTATTATCATACCGGCAGTATCTAAGTATGTTATCTTTGATGCATCTACATTTTTGATAGACGACAGATCAAGGTTGCCTAGTGTAGTTTCAAGAAAATCGGCATTTACGATCTGCCATTCTCCAAGCAAAAACAGCGTCTTGGTCTCTTTTTCTAAATAAATCATATCTTGCGATAATTGACCGGTATCTATCGTTTTGACCTTTTGCACCTTTTGCCTTTGACTATAATAAGTCATTTTAGCATATTTTTTATATCACAAACATATTAATATCTATTTAAAGAGTTTTTGACTAAAATTAACTATAACCTTTTTGGTAAACTTTTTAAGGAAATGCGATGAATTTAGACAAAGTGATCTCAGGGTTTTTTATCATATTGGCAATGACTCTGAATTTTGGTTTTTTTTATGGGGATCTGGCCGATATAGAGCTTCATGATAAGTATGAGCTTTTTATTGCAATTGTAGTTAATGTAATAGCAACAGTGCTAAAACTAGGAGACAGAACACAAATGGGTTCAGTTCTTCTTGCAACAAGTCTTGTTGCCGTAATTCAGCTTATTGCGGCAGCATCAGTATGGACCATTGCTATAAATACGGTCGGCGTGATAGATAGAGGCTTGTCTTCAATAATAGTGAGTTTAAGCGGCGGCGCTTTGCTGGCCAACATCACAAGTGTATTTCTTTATGTCGGAGATACGCTAAAATCAAGAAGATAAGCATCGCGAATGGAAAACAGCTCTCTTTGGATAGTTTTACAAAGGATGAGAACGCCATTTTTGGTGATCGTAACAACCTATACTGTCTCAATAATCGGTATGCTTATTATCCCAGGCTTAGATAATAGCGGCAAAATATATCACATGAGCATCTTTGATGCTTTTTATTTTATTACATATACCGCAACAACTATCGGATTTGGAGAGATACCTTATGCTTTTACTTATCCTCAAAGAATGTGGGTAAGTTTTTCTATATATTTTAATGTTTTAGGCTGGTTCTACGGCATCGGCTCTTTAGTGGCCTTGCTTCAAGACAAACTTTTTATTCAGGAGCTTGCCAAGAACAGGTTTAAAAGACAGATAAAAAATTTAAAAGAAAAATATATCTTAGTCTTAGGATACAATCTTATAACAAGTGAAATTATCAAAAAAGCGCTTGATAGCGGCATAAGAGCTGTAGTGATAGAGAAAGATGAAGCAAAAGTACATGAGTTACTGCTAGAGAACTTTACTCCTCCTGTTCCCGCGCTAAATATAGACGCATACAGCCCGCAAGCCCTTGAGATGGCAGGAATCAATTCAATATACTGCAAGGCTGTTGTTTCGCTTTTTCAGGACGACGCATTAAATACAAGAATAGCCTTGACCGCAAAACTTTTAAATCCCAAAGTAAGACTGGCCGTCAAATCAACCACTCAGGCCGGGGTTGAAAATTTGCAGGATTTTGGAGTTGATATCGTAGAGAATCCATTTGATATCATAGCGTCGCAGACAAACAAAGCACTAAATCATCCACACTTGCTCAAGCTTGAGAGATGGATATACGGCTCAAGCAAACTAACAGGCTCATTTATGAGATTTTCCCCCGGCAAATATGTGATGTGCGGTTTTGGAAGGATGGGAGAGGTTATATATAAAATTCTAAAAGAAAATGGTTTAGAAATAAAGTGCATAGAAAAAGATATAGCTAAGTTAAAATATCTTACAGATGATGGGAAAAATGACGTAGAGTATGTAGAAAGTTATGATAAAAAAGCGCTTACCGGCGTCGGGGTAGAGCAGGCAAAATATATCATCGTAGGCACCAAGAACGATACGGTGAACCTCTCAATAGCGCTTACTGCTAAAAAGCTAAATCCAAATATTATAACAATTGTTAGAGAAAACGAAATGGAGGATTTTTCTATATTCAAAACAGATAAAATAGACCATATCCTTATGCCGTCACGCATATTGATCGACAAAACGATCAATGCCATCATACGACCAAGTGCCGATGTATTTGTTAAAAATCTAGATATTCTTAGCGATAAAGATGCTCAAAGCATTATAAAGACTCTTTTGGATATAGATAAAAATCCTATTCTTTTTGAACTTAAAGTTACCAAAAATGAGAGCTTTGAGCTCTTTAGAAGGCTTGAAAATAAAACAACCATAACCCTTGATATGCTTCGCCGGTCTTTAAAAGATAAAGATCATCTTAATAATGTTTTTGTCTTTATGATACTTAGAAGAAGCAAGGAGATCATGCTTCCGTCTTGGGAAGAAAAGCTTCAAAAGGACGATATTGTACTCATAGGATGCGATGAGCATGCCAAAGAAGAGATCGAGCTTATCGCAAACAATTTTCATGAGTTTGAATTTGCTTATTTTGGCAAAGAATACTCTGTATTAAAAAATCTTTTTAGTAAAGCATAAGACAACAAGTAGCCTTTATGTTTAATGCCCGCCCATAATTTTTTCTATCTCTTCCAGATTATCATGGACTCCAAATCTATCGATAATCGTAGCAGTTGCTTCATTTTGTCCCCTTATCTCTACCTCTTTACCTTCTTTTCGCAATTTATAGACAGTTTTATCAAGCGCATAAACTGCTGATATATCCCAAAAATGCGCTCTGCAAACATCAATAATGACTTTTTGAACATCCTCTTTAAAATCAAAAATATCTACAAATTTATTAGAACTATTAAAAAATACCTGCCCCACAATTTTATAAAATTTGGTTTTGCCACCATCTTCATAATGCTCTTCATGATACATAAAATGGCTAATTTTGTTTGCAAAAAAGAGCGATGCTAAAAGTACGCCTGAGAGTACCCCAAGCGCTAGATTGTGCGTCAAAATCGTGACCATCATCGTGGTAAATGTGACCATGCTCGTTGAAAGCGGAAGTGTTTTTACCTTTTTGATAGAACTCCAATCAAATGTTGCAACAGATACCATTATCATAACCGCAACAAGTGATGCCATCGGAATTATGGAGATAATATTGCTCATAAAAACTACAAGTATTAAAAGACCCAGTCCGGCGGTCAAAGCAGACAGCCTGCCTCTGCCGCCTGATTTTACATTAATGACCGATTGTCCTATCATTGCGCACCCTGCCATACCGCCCACGAATCCACTGGCAATATTTGCAATCCCCTGTCCTCTAGCCTCCATCATTTTATCGCTTTTTGTATCAGTCATATCATCAATTATCGTTGCAGTCATTAGGGACTCAAGTAGTCCTACGCAAGCCAGCGCAAATGCATAAGGAAATATGATAGACAAAGTCTCAAAATTTAGAGGCACATCAGGGAGTAAAAATATAGGCAAGCTATCCGGCAAAGCTCCCATATCGCCAACTGTTCGCACATCCACACCCCAAAAAATAGCCACAAGTGTCACAGCAACAATACTCACAAGCGGAGAGGGGAGAAACGAGCCTAGTTTTGGGATATAGGGAAATAGATAGATCACTCCAAGCCCTAAAGCCGTAAGTGCATAAACATGCCAAGTGACATTGGTAAGCTCTGGAAGTTGAGCTACAAATATGAGAATTGCTAGTGCATTCACAAATCCTACCATTACAGCACGCGCAACAAAACTCATAAGTTTATCCACTCCAACATAAGCTAGCGCTATTTGGATAATACCTGTCAATATCGTTGTTGCCAAAAGATATTCCAATCCATGCTCCTTCACAAGCATTACCATTACTAAAGCCATCGCGCCTGTAGCGGCACTTATCATTCCAACTCTTCCACCGACAAATGAGATAACCAAGGCGATACAAAATGAGGCGTATAGCCCAACTTTGGGGTCAACTCCTGCTATGATACTAAAAGCAATAGCTTCAGGGATAAGTGCAAGTGCTACGACAAGTCCAGAGAGAATATCGCCCCTAGTGTTGCTAAACCACTCTTGTTTTAGTTTTTGTGTCATAGCACTCCTTTTTTATAAAGTCGTTATTATATCAAATAATTCTTTGATTGGTTTATTATCAATTATCAATTACCTTTGATTTGCCAAGCGCCTCTTTTATCTCCTCTTCGCTTATATCGCCGCTAAGCGCAAGCTTGACATCACCGTTTTTGCCGGCAACTTCCATATTTGAAATTTTCATTTTTGTGGTATCGCTCATGCATTCACATTGTCCGCTTTTGAGTTGTTTACCATGGTTTCGATCTTCTCTTTGGTTACAAAACCGCTAAATTTTATATCAACGCCTTCGTTTGACTTTGAGACTTCTTTTTTTATCTCAAAAAACTCAACTACTTTTGGTAATAACTCCTCTTCTATCTCTCTATAAGTTGCTTCAAATGCCTCATAACCTTTTCCATCAGGATCTTCAAAACCTACATGGATTTTGGGGATTGGTCGTGGAAACATAGGACAACTTTCATTTGCATGGTCGCAAACGGTAACTATTAAATCAAAATCATCGTTTATTACTTCATCAAGCACTTTTGAGTGATATTCATCCTTCCAAATCCCTTTTTCTTCTAATAATCTCTTTGCGTTAGGATTTACTTTTCCACTTGCTCTTACTCCACTGCTTTTAGCTTCAATACCGTCAAGTTTGGCGTTTATTAGAGCCTCTGCTATGATACTTCTGCAACTGTTTCCTGTACATAAAACTAATACTTTTTTGTCCGTTAACGGAATTTTACTTTGTTTCATCATCTATTTCTCCTTTTTTAGATAGAACATTCATCCGGATTTTTGCATTTTATAAAGTTTGTAAAAACAAGCCCAGCTACTATCGCCCCAAATATTGGAGCAACTATATATAGCCACAAATCATTTAGGTTTCCACTGATAACAGCAGGAGCAATTGATCTCGCCGGATTCATACTCGCATTTGTGATAGGTCCTGCAAACATCGCCTCAAGCCCAACAGTAAGACCAATAGCAAGTCCGGCAAATGATTTGGCAGCTTTTCCATGAACAGCGCTTCCGTATATTACTATCATTAATATAAATGTCAATATAAGTTCTAAAATAAACGATTGAAGTTGTGAGCCTTTTGGTTGTGTAGCGCCAAGATATGCAAGCTCTCTTAAGCTATTTGCTTCTTCATTAAATAGGAAATATAAAACTAAAGAAGCCAAAATAGCGCCTAAAAGTTGAGCAGATATATATGGCACTAACTCTTTTTTATCAAACTCTTTCGTTAAAGTAAATGCGATGGTAACAGCCGGATTCATATGAGCCCCGCTTATATGCCCAAAAGTATATATGAGCGCAACGACCACAAACCCCCAAGTAAGAGCTATGCCAACATGCCCCAAGCTTCCGGTAATGGCATCAACAATTATAGCCCCGCAACCGGCAAAAATCATTATGAATGTGGCGATAAATTCACTAATATATCTTCTATCCATTTTTGCATCCTTTATTTAATTTTGGAATATCAATATTTAAAAAGCTTATCTCTTTTAGGATACTTTGACGAAATTCATCGAGCGGATTTCTGACACTATAATACGCCCATACACCTTTTCTCTCAACCTTTAAAAAACCACCATCTTTTAGAATTTTTAAGTGTCTTGATATGCGTGACTGTATCATGTCAAATGAAGTTTCTATATCGCATACGCAAACTTCTTTATTTTGGTCTATAAATCCAAGTATGCGAACTCTCGTTTCATCATTGAGCGAACCTATCGTTTGTAAAAATATTTCCATAAAACTCCTTTTTTAGGAATAATAGCAGAATAATATTAATAAATCAAGATATATTGATATATTGAGTTACATCATCGGCATATTTGGATTTGGTTTATTGAAATTGCGGTTTTTCATCATCATTTGCATTTTTGATTCTCTGTCTTTTTGCAACTTGATAAATTCTGTCTTTTGGGCAGGCGTTAAGATGTTAATTGTTCAGTTTCACTTTCGTTTGGTTGCCTAGTTTCATAAATACAAGCGATAGACAAACAA
>DYMX01000047.1 GCA_020721345.1 Sulfurovum sp. | reverse complement strand
AGGAGTGCAAAGAGTATTTTCCTTTTTATATCACCCATATTCTCACCGACAACGGACTTGAATTTGACCTTTAAATTCGCAGGGGGTAAAAATAGTGTGAGCGGTAATCATAAGTTTGATGTGGAGTTTGACGGCGCAAGCGCAAGCGCTAACTTGGAGAATGTCGTTGGAATACCTGGCGCAGCAGTAAAACTATGTGCAGGACAAGGCAGCACTGATGCTGCTCCTATGTTTAGTGGAGCTACAAAGTATACAGACAATAATCCTACTTTAGACGATATAAGAATGCTTGGATTTATCATAACACCATATGATAATGGACAAATCCAGTCAAAAATTCAACTTTACAGAGCGTGGGATCTTCCAGGATTGGTCGATCCAACGGATCCGAGCCTAGGATTTAAGAAAGTTGGAAATATTGATGGCTATACTTGGTCAACAATAGTTAACGGCATAGGGGAAGATGGGATACTTTCCGAAACACCCATTTGAACTAAAAGATTGTTTGCAATGTCTTGATAGTATTTTTTTGTACGCTGTCCACAGAGGCAACTGCGGGCTTGCCATCATCTGATGTTTCGCGTATTTGCATAGTGGTGAGCGGGATTTTGCCAAGCAGCGCAACTCCGTATTTTTGGGATATCATTTCTCCGCCGCCAGATCCAAATATTTCATACTTAGGGGTAATTCCTGAGCCATAGTAAGCTGTATGTCGCCGGTTCCGGGCGGCATATCAATAACTAAAAAGTCAAGTTCTCCCCATGCCACATCTTCTAAAAATTGTATAAGCGCTGAGACTGCGACAGAACTTCTCCAGACAAGCGGTGTGTCACTTTTGGGAGTAGTGAGCCCAACGCTCATGAGTTTTATCCCATAGTTTTCGCTTGGGATCATTTTGTCTTGATCGTTCCACTCAAGTTTTTCATCTTGAAGCCCAAGCATACGAGGAGTATTTGGACCATATATATCTGCATCAAGAAGTCCAACACGAAATCCTTTTTGAGCCAAAGTAGCTCTCATCCACTTCAATCTCTCCATCAAATGAAGATTCATTATCGCATAGCTCTACAATTCTACTTCTAAATAGAGCTAAATACCTGTTGATTGTATTGCGATTTATGCCTGTTAAATTTGCAATTTGAGTAGCACTAATATCACTACTAAAGTACTTCACACTATTTACACTTGCCAGAGATGTAAAATAGGGTTGTTTTTACAGCCCTGCGGCGGTAATGGCTTCAGCTTGCGCGTGAGCGATAAGCGGATCAACAATAAGCTTCAAGTTGCCGTTTTCCATAACATCGTCAAGCGCATATATGGTAAGCCCTATACGGTGATCGGTTAGGCGGTTTTGCGGATAGTTATATGTTCGTATCTTTTCACTTCTATCTCCTGAGCCGACTTGAAGTTTTCTCGCACTTGCGGTTTCGTCAAGCTGACTTTGCATAGCTTGCTCGTAAACTCTGGCTTTTAGAACTTTCATCGCCTTATCTCTATTTTTATGCTGAGACTTCTCATCTTGTATGGCAACAACTATTCCTGTAGGAATGTGAGTAAGTCTAACGGCTGAGTCTGTTGTATTGACCGACTGTCCACCGCATCCGCTTGAGCGGTAAACATCCATTTTTATCTCATTTGGCTTTATATCTACTTCAACATCATCAACCTCGGGGATAACTGCCACTGTGATCGCCGATGTATGAACACGGCCTTGAGTTTCTGTATCTGGAACTCTTTGTACTCTGTGTGTTCCTGCTTCGTATTTTAGCTTAGAGTAAACACCGTTTCCTTTTATCTGAAAAATAAGCTCTTTATATCCGCCCGCACTTCCCTCAGAGGAACTTACTATCTCGACTTTCCATTTTTGAATTTCAGCATACCTGAGATACATTTTGAATACATCGGCAACAAAAAGCGCGCTTTCATCACCGCCTGTTCCGGCGCGAAGTTCGATGAAAATATCTTTATCGTCGTTTTTGTCTTTCGGGATCATAAGTATTTTAATCTCTTCTTCAAGAGCGACTATTTCATCTTCAAGCAGCGGCAACTCTTCTTTGGCAAGCTCGCCAAGCTCAGGGTCGCCTAGAAGCTCTTTGTTTTCCGCAATAGATTCCGATACCGTGATGTATCTTTTTGCTTTTTCTACTATATCGTTAAGATTTGATTGCTCACGGCCGAGTTCAGTCATTCTTTTGATATCATTTGAAATGTCAGGAGAACTAAGCAGCTCTGTGATTTCATTATATCTGTTTATAAAGGGGAGTAATTTATCTTGAAACATTGTTATAAGTATTTTAAAGTTGTGGTAGTTAAAGAAACTGCTTATGCAGCTTCTACGGCGTTTACTTTTTTATGTAAACGGCTGATTTTTCTTGATGCAGTAGATTTTTTGATAAAACCTTTACTTACAAGCGAGTGGATTTGTTGATTTGCAAATTTAAATGCTTCGGCAGCAACTGTTTTGTCGTTTTTCTCTACAGCTTCTAGAACAGCTTTTGTTATGTTCTTGATTCTAGTTCTATAGTATCTGTTTCTTTCTGTTTTAACCGCAGTTTGCAAAATTCTTTTTTTTGCTGATTTGTGATGTGCCATTTTTTTTCCTTAAAAATTTCTATTGTTTTATGTATGTCTGCAATCTGATTTAGACAATAAGTTCGCGAATTTTAGCCAAAATAACATTAAATAAAGTTTAATGATAAAATCAATATTTATAAGATTATACTGCTATTTTTAGATTTTTAATCAAATTTTGGTTACAATTTAGCCATATAAATGAAATGGGGTTAATATGTCGCTATTTGGAACTGATGGAGTAAGAGGAAAAGCCGGCCAGAAAATAAATGCTTTTGATGTAATGAAGCTTGCTATGGCAGCTGGAATATATTTCAAGAAAACAGCGAAGACAAATAAAATTTTAGTAGGCAAAGATACTAGAATAAGCGGATATATGGTTGAAAATGCAATGGTTTCAGGACTGACTGCTGTCGGGTTTAATGTTATCCAGATAGGCCCTATGCCAACACCTGCTGTTGCATTTTTGACAGAAAATATGAGATGCGACGGCGGTATAATGATATCTGCAAGCCACAATCCATTTTGCGATAACGGTATAAAATTTTTCGATTGTGACGGCAACAAGCTTGATAAATCAAACGAGAGTGAGATCGAAGCGATATTTAACAATCAAGCTCTAATTGACGAACGCCAAGCAATGGGTAAAGATATAGGCAAATCAAAGAGAATAGACGATGTTATCGGAAGATATATTGTGCATATAAAAAACTCTTTTCCAAAACACCTCACGCTTGCCGGCAAAAGAGTGGTTATTGATTGCGCTAATGGTGCCGGATATATAGCAGGTCCTACAATCCTGCAAGAGCTTGGCGCTGATATGATAGTTATAGGCGATGAGCCAAACGGATACAATATAAATGAAGGGTGCGGCGCTATGCATCCTGAAAATCTCTCTAAAACCGTTTTGGAGTACAGAGCTGATGTTGGAATTGCTCTTGACGGCGATGCCGACAGGGTTGTGATGGTGGATGAAAAAGGCGATGTGATAGACGGCGATAAACTAATGGGCGTTTTGGCTATTTATCTCAAAAATCAAAATATGCTAAAAGGCAGTGGAATAGTGGCAACTGTTATGAGCAACCAAGGACTTGATGAGTATTTGGCTAGCCACGATATAAAACTTCTTAGAAGCGCGGTTGGAGATAAGCATGTAGTTGCCATGATGCAGGATAACGGTATAAATTTCGGCGGTGAACAAAGCGGTCATATAATCTTTAGCGATTATGCAAAAACAGGCGATGGACTCTCAAGCGGACTGCAAGCGCTTGCATATTTGGTACAAAGCGGCGTTGTTGCGAGCAAGGCATTTAATCCATATGAATCTTATCCTCAGCTTTTGGTGAATTTGCCTATTTCACATAAAAAAGATATATCATCTCTTGAGGGTTTTGACGAGTTTTGTAAAAATATAGAAGATGCCGGCATGAGGCATTTGTTTAGATATTCTGGGACTGAAAACAAAATAAGACTGCTTTTGGAAGGTAAAAATAAAAAAGAGTTAGAAGCAACGATGGAAGAAACAAAAGCTTATTTTACTAAGGCGCTTGCTTGAAAAATAACTATGTGGTTTTTTTGATCACGGCTTTTTTTGTATTTATAATAGACCAAATGATAAAATCTGTTTTTGTAGGCGGATTCGATTGGCAAAGTAGCTGTATATCTTTAGAGCTTCATTATAATAACGGGGTTGCATTTTCAATGCTTGCTTTTTTGGGCGAAAATCTAAAATGGCTGCAGCTGGGGTTGATATTTGTACTGATATTTTTTATGATAAAAGATGGATATGTAGAAAAGTACTCCATCCCAGCTGGCATTTTAGTAGGAGCAGCACTTAGTAATCTCAGCGATAGGTTTGTTTATGGCGGAGTAGTTGACTATGTAGCATGGCATTGTGGATTTGATTTTGCAGTATTTAATTTTGCAGATGTTATGATAGATTTTGCAATTGTTTGGTTTTTGATATATGAGTTTTGGCTGAAACCAAAGAGAGAGAGATGAAATAGACAATATATTACAAACATCAAAAAACTATACCGATATAAGAAAAACCTTATATATAGCGACCGATCAGGTGGTGGACTTAAATGTAGGGCAATATCAAAGGTAGTAAAAGTGGAAATTCAACGCCTCGTATCTGCCAAACTATTCAAAATAACATCCTATAATTAGTTTGAGGGTTCGTTAGAAGAGTAATGTATCGGAAGTCGCCTAAAGCGGTTTGAACTAGCTTGTGGGTCAGGGAG
>DYMX01000020.1 GCA_020721345.1 Sulfurovum sp. | reverse complement strand
TGTTGTTTGTCTATCGCTTGTATTTATGAAACTAGGCAACCAAACGAAAGTGAAATTGGACATCAAAGTACAAGAAGAAGCACTCAGAGAGCAAAGAGAAAACTTTGAAGCAGAGCTAAAAAAAGCGACTCAAAAAGAGCTAAGAAGTGAGAGAAAAAGGGGCAGACATCGGGGTGCTTTTCTACTATGCTCCGTCATTTGTACGGAGCATCAAAGTCTATCCAAACAAATTATCCATACTATAATTTAAATCATAAATCAATGATTATGATATTTTCGGTACAATATATAAAATAAATTAACTTATATACTACAAAAGGAATATTAGTGAAAGTGCTACTAATAAAAGATGTCAAAACTCTTGGGCTTGCCGGAGAAATTAAAGATGTAAAGGACGGCTACGGTCAAAATTTTCTTATAGGAAAAGGTCTAGCCAAACTAGCCACTCCCGAGGTTATAGAAAACTATAAAGCCGAAATAGCTTTAAAAGAAAAACTTGAAAAAGAAGAATTAGAAAGATTAAATAAAGAAAAAATCGAATTAGAAACTAAAAATATAATAATAAAAAAACATAACGCACCTGTTGGAATACAAGGCTCGGTAGGAAACAATGATATAGCGTCAGCCATAAAAGAACAGTTTGGCTTTGAGTACGATAAAAAAAATATTCATCTAGACAAACCTATCAAATCTACAGGCTTGCATGAAGTTGATTTAAAGCTGGGTCATGGAATACATGCTAAACTAAAAGTAGAAGTTATAGGTGTAGATTAGTATACTTAAGACAACAAATTATATTTTATATGGGAATTAAATGAAAAATCAAAAAGCCGGTTTCATAGCAGTAGTCGGAAGACCTAATGCCGGGAAAAGTTCTATTTTAAACCTACTTGTCGGCGAGAGAGTGGCAATGGTGTCAAAAAAAGCGCAAGCTACTAGAAAAAGAATGCAAATAATAGTAATGCACGACAACTCACAATTGATATTTGTAGATACCCCAGGTATTCATAAAAAAGAGAAATTATTAAATAAATTTATGTTGGAAGAAGCATTAAAGGCGATCGGAGATTGCGATCTAATATTGTTTGTTGCACCGGCAAGCGACAAAACAGATGAGTATGAGAAATTTTTGCACTTAAGCGAAAGAAAAAAAACTAAACATATAATAGTTTTAAACAAGATAGATCAAGTTCCGCAAGCCAAACTGCTGCAAAAACTTGGTGAATATCAAAAATTTCAAGAACATTTCGAAGCTATTATCCCATTTTCCGTAAATAAAAATGTGGGCAAAAAGGAACTTTTGGATCTTGTGTCAAGATATATGCCGGAACATCCTTGGCTTTACGATGATGAAATCCTGACAACGGAACATATTCGTTCTATTTATAAAGAATTTATAAGAGAATCTATTTTTGAAAATATGAGCGATGAAATACCTTATGAAAGCGATGTAATCATAGACAAGATAGACGAAGATATGTATATGGACAGAGTTTTGGCGACTATTATAGTAGAAAAAGAGATACAAAAAAAGATGATTGTAGGCAAAAGCGGAGAAAGCATAAAAAGAATCGGTATGCTGGCTAGAAAAAATATTGAAAGCTTTTCCGGTAAAAAAATATACCTTGAGCTCCATGTTAGCGTAAAAAGCGGGTGGAGCAAAAATAAATCTGAACTAGAAAATTTTGGTTATATATTTTAATATTAAGATTTATTTAAATATTTACATTGTAGAATTAGAGTAATCTTTTTATAGAAAG
Source organism: Sulfurovum sp. (assembly GCA_020721345.1). GTDB lineage: Bacteria > Campylobacterota > Campylobacteria > Campylobacterales > Sulfurovaceae > BN30871. The sequence goes on along the minus strand of DYMX01000020.1, from coordinate 20,474 downwards.
GTGCTTATGTTTAAAAAGTTGCAAGTTACTAAATCGTCTTTTAGCAGCATAGTTACGATTGACCCATATGAAAATAACTACTCTATCGTAAAAAACAACTCTGTAGATTTTATTGCTAAGCCATCGTATTCACAAAATCAATTCATTTCTTCTTTTATCACAAATAAAGATTTATTGGTCTCTTCAATTAGTATGAGCCGTAGAATTCCGGATGAAGATATGGCCAGCGCTATTGAAATTAAAATGCAAGAAGAGCTCGGCATAAGCGAAGAGGAAAATGAATACCTCATAAGCTATATAGAATCGGAAAGTGCTACTGATGAGCGAGTCTTTCATGTATTTGCAACCAAATCTGAAGAAAATTTTACACTTTTTGAAAATCATAAAAAAAATCTAAAATATATAGATCTAGTCACCCCTGCTCCATTATTGTGTAAAACTCTTTATAAGAACAATCTACTCCATACGAATGAAGTTCATATTTTTATATATTTAATGCATAAAGATGCTTTTATTGCTATATATAAAGACGGAAATTTTGTTTATAGTAAAGATCTTGACTATTCGATTGATAAGTTACACGATAAATACTGCGAGATACTTGGAAATCATATAGATAAAGAATCTTTTTTAGAATTGTTGCTAAAAGACAATCTATATGGGATAGATACAAATATATCACAATCACTTGCTAAAATATTCGGTAATTTCTTTTTGTCAATCAATGATGTCATTGTATATTCAAAAAGAGCGCTTAAGATTGAAACTATAGATGAAATTTTTATAGGTACGGACATAGGTGATATTCCATTGTGTCATAAATATATATTAAATTACATAGGCAGTAGTTCAAAAAATTGGGACTTTGATCTCGGTTTTGATAAAAGCAAGCACAATAAAGCAACTCAACTTGAGTTAATGCTTGCAAAAACATCTATTGGCTACATCGACGATACAAATTCAGCTGTCAACCTGACGCAATTTCAAAGACCTCCTGCTTTTGCAAAAAGGTCGGGCGGTAAATTTTTGATAGCAGCAGGTGTCGCAACAATTATCGGTCTTTCTTTGCCGCTTTACTATTTGGCATATTCATATATAAACGATATACAATCATATACAAACAGTAAAACATCGGAAACACTTGCGCCTGAAGTTGCAAAATACAAATCTATAATTTCCGGAAAAGAAAATGAGTTAAAAATACTTGGCATTGAAGAAAAAACAAAAAAAGAAGCATATGATTCAAAAGCTCAAACACTTGATAGCATCTTTAACAAGAAAGTAAACTATACTATGAAATCAAAGGTATTTTACGAATTATCTAATGATTTAAAAAAATTTGGTGTTACTATACAAAAATTTCAAAATCATGACAATAATTTTTCTATCGGATTAATTGGAGATAATGATAAAAAAATTACAGAATTTATCAAGTTTATCTCTGAAAAAAATGAAAATATCAAAAATATCAATATGCAACTATTGGAAAAAGATCAAAATAGCTCATTTTACGAAGGTGTGCTAAGAATGGAGTTGAAATGATTTTTTTAGAAAACATACTTGAAAAACTGGATATCTATCTAAACGCAAAACAGGAAAATGAAAAAAATATCATGATATATGGCGTAGGGGTGCTTATAGCTACTCTTGCATACTATATACTTTTACCTTTGGCAGAAGATAGATACAATTCAACAGCAGAAGAAAAAGAAAAAACAAAAAAAGTTTTAGATGTACAAGAAGCGTATATGTCGTCAATTACCGTTCATGGTGACAAAGACTACAAAGTAAAAAAACTCTCAAACGAAATCGAACAAAAAAAGCATACAATCGTAGACATGGAAAATAAAACTACTTTAATCAATAACAGTATGGATAAACTTGAGGATATGATATTTGACAAAAAAAGTTGGTCAACATTTTTAGATTCTATTACAACAACAGCTTCAAATAACAATATAAGTATATTAAAGCTAGATAATAATTTTACAGAATCAAACAAAACTACTTTTGGACATGTGTTAGAGATAAAAATCAAATGTCAAGGCGATTATAAGGACATCTTAAAATTCATGAATGATGTGGAACAAAATAGATTGGTAACCGATATTTACGGCAGCCAGCTAAAAGTCAACAAAAAAAGATCTGCGATACTAGCAGATCTTAACATCTCAGTATGGGGGATAAATAATAGATGAAATATACAATATTTTTATCAATTGTCCTTACGGGCACATTGTTTGCAGCTACGCTAAGCATAAAAGATATAGACCAAAAAGTAGCGCAAATTGGAGCGCCGAGAGGCGGTCTAAATAGTTCTATATTTAATGTTGTTTCCGACCCTTTTGTTTACTACGATAGAAACAAAACAACCGGTGCGATAATAATGCCAAGAGAAACCGATGAAGATTTCAATGTTACCAAACTAAGTGCGATTATGAACGGCAAAGCATTTATTGGCGGCAGTTGGAAAAAAGTCGGGGATGCGGCGGCAGGTGGTTATACGATTACGAAAATAGGTCAGAGCAGCGTTTTTCTAAATAACGGCAAAAAAACAAAAAAAGTTCATTTAAACCGCGGTTTAAATGAAAAAAAATTAATTAAATTTTAAGGAAGGTGGCAATCATGAAATTCATTAGCATTGGTAAAAAAATCTCAAAAGGTCTTATTTTTTTTGCACTAATAAATAGTTTGGCAAATGCCGGACAATGCGATACAAGACTTTTTAGTGTAACAGCTGATAGCAGTTTAACAATTGGTGATATGGTTGACAACCTAGCAGATACTTGCGGACTCAGTATAATCGTAAAAGATGAGGCTGCTAAAATGAGAATGAACAAAAAGCTCTATTATGTAAAACTTAAAAATGCCACAATGAGAACATTTTTAAATACTGTTTTAAAAGATAATGATCTGCACTATTCTATCGAGGGCAATAAGCTGACAATCTCATACCTTATAACAAAAACTTTCAGAGTTCATTATATATCCGGTAATCGTATAGGAAAAAGTAGTGCCGGTGTTACTATTATAGCAGGAGGAAGCGGTGCCGGAACATCGACTTCTGGCTCTAGCTCAAACCAAAGTTCTACCACTACCATGGGAGGCGGTTCGGAATCTCATACCGGTATAAGCATAGAAAGCAATGATGAGTTTTTATTTTGGAAAAATATTGGAACTGAAGTGCAAAGGGTTTTGGTAAGTGCAGGAGATGGAAGCACACACTTTGCAAAAACCTCAGATAAATCATGGGTAGGGCCTGACGGTCAGGTATGGGAATACAATCCGGTAGCTCCAATTGTAAATGCAGAAGCCGGAATGATAACAGTAACAGGCACTCCTGCCCAGATAGATAAAGTTGCAAAATACATAGATACACTGACAACTCAACTTAAAAAACAAGTTTTGATAGATGTACGCATCATGACAGTTAGCTTTGATGACAGTAAAACAACGGGTATTGACTGGTCGCAAATATACAGCTTACAAAATTTAGCCGTCAATACCACTTTGGAAGCAGCCAAAAACATATATCCAACCAAAATTGCTAATAATATAATTACGGAATGGACTCGTGATGAAGCAGGAAATCCGGCTGGTGCATCCGTATTTGCTACAGGAAATGTAAATGTAACCGATATCGTAAAATTTCTAGGAACACAAGGTAATGTAAGAAATGTTTCAAGCCCACGAGTAATGACATTAAATAACCAACCGGCATTGATAAGTGTCGGAAAAGAACTGTTTTATAAAATAACAACTGCCAGCACGACTGCAAGCGGTGGCGGTTCTACATCAGCTCAAGGAGAAGAGATAAACTCTGTATTTGCAGGTATTTTGCTTGATATCACGCCTGAAATTGACGATAACGGCATGATAACGCTTAAAATAAATCCTTCAATTTCAGACACTATAAATGCAACATTATCAACCGATGGAAAAAGAACCATGCCGCCCGATCTAGTAAGAAGACAATTGGCTTCTGTTATAAAAGTAAAAAATGGTGAGCACGCTATTTTGGGTGGGCTAATATCGTCTAAAGAGGGGATAGAATCAAATAAAGTTCCAATACTTGGTGATATTCCACTACTTAGCTATGCATTTAAAAGAGAAAAAAATATAAAAACTACTGAAGAGTTGGTGCTTATAATAACTCCTCATATTGTTGAAACTCCAAAAGACGATCTAATGAAAGATCTGGGATACAGCAAGCTTAATGAGAAGTAGATTTAAAATAGCAAAAAATGCTTTTTTAGATAATATAATCATTAAAGATTATATCGAGTTAGAGTCATCGATGATTGCCTTTAAGCAATTGATTGATGTTGTTGACAAGCCTTTTAAAATGATTATTTTATATGGTAAGCCCGGTACCGGCAAATCTATTATGATGAAAAACTTATTCGAGAAAAAAAAATACCAAAAAGAACTTTTCTATCTAGACATTCCCTCGAATAATGAAAAGGAATTTTTAGGGCAGATTTTTTATGCTTTTACGGGCGAATATGTACCTGATGGGAATGAAGTTAATTTTCTAGGTTTAATAAAATATGCGAAAAGTATTTTAAACAAAAAAGAGTTTGTTTTTTTATTGGATGAAGCACAAATGTATGGAATTGATATTTTAGAAAAAATAAGATTACTCTCAGATACCGGATCTATTAAATTTATAATGGCTCTCCATCAAAATAACAAAGAAGAGCTTTTGGCTCATAGTCATTTTAGCTCGCGTATATGGGAGATGATAGAATTAAAAAATGTCAATATTCATGAACTCTCAACATATATCAATAAAAAACTATTGAAAAAAAATCTATTTGATGTTTCAAATTATTTTAAAGAAAAAGACTTTAAACTAATTTTTAAATTCACTAACGGAAACTTTAGAGAATGCAATAAGTTAATGTATACGATTTTTGAGATATGTGAATTTTACGAAGAAAAAGAACCAAAAAAAATAGCAAATATAAACAAAGGTTTTTCTCCTTTTGTCGAGATAGCCGCACTTAAACTCGGATATATAAATGTATAACATAAGTATATTGGAGCAAAGACTATTAAAGTATAAAATAAAAAAATATGCAGTGTTAGCGCTGCTATTGATTGGTTTTATGGGATTTTTGTTTTTTATTATTCCGCTAATAAATGATTTGCAAAAAAAATCCAACATACCGCAAAGCAAACAAAAATTAAAACTTTATATAAATGCAAATTTAAATATACTTGAACCAAGTCTTACAAATACTGAGTCAAAAAAACATATACAAATCATTACTTCTGATACAAAAAAACAAAGTGAACAAATTATAAAACAGATCAATAATATTCATCCTAAAGATCAAGAAATTACAAGCGGGAGTATTTCGGGCGCTCAAGACATAGAAAATCAATCTGCATTTGCTTCAAATACAAATAACAACGAAGATTATGCTGCCCCAAAAAGAAAGACGAAAGTAAGACTGGGAGGAGAGTCCAATGCGGCTACTCTTATTGATATTATGAAAAGATTTAATGAATCTCATGATCCAAACGATTCTCTTTTTTTGGCTATTAATTATTATGAAAAAAAAGAGTATAATAAAGCATTATTTTGGGCAATAGAAACCAATAAGATAACAGAAGAAATCGAAGATAGTTGGATTATAATGGCAAAGTCTAAATTTTATCTAGGCGACAAAAATGAAGCTCTTAGGATTTTGAGAGCTTATGCTTCCAGAACAGGCTCAAAAGAAGCATTGAACATAATAAATCAATTTGAAAATGAGAATAAGTAATGTCAAATTATAGCAGGAGTTTAAAAAAATGGTAAAAGTTATTCAAATGATGATAACCGAGAATATCGTTGCAAAATCTGATATTGAAAAACTTGTACGAATGAGACCTCCTAAAAAAATCACATTTGGAAATTTAATAGCAGAGGATTTTTTAAAACCTGATGTTTTAGAGAATTTTTTAGTTAAAAAAATAAGACAAGGCGAGCTAGCGCTAGAACAGCTTGATCATATGGATGGTTTTAATATAAATGACCTATTACAAAGATTGGCCGAAGAGTTATGTATCAAATATATAGATCTGGAAGGCTTTGAGATAGACATGAAACTATTTTTAAAGTTTTCATTTTCCCATCTTCTAAGATATAGCGCTATTCCGATCGAAGAAACAGATTTAAATATTACCATAGCTTTTGCTGATCCATTTGATCTCGAGGCGCAAAAGGCGTTGCAAAGACTTATTCCAAAAAAACCTATTGCTATTGCATTTGCTCAACCAAAACTTATTGCACAAAATCTTCAAAGACTTGAAACAAGTGAAAGTATTAAAAACATAATAAGCGAAATAAGAAAAGACTTGACTCAAAAAGGTAATGATTTTGATAACGAAGAAGACTCTGCTATAGTTAAGCTTATTGATATTATCATGAAAGCAGCTATTTATGTGGGGGCAAGTGATATACATATTGAAGCGCTTGAAAAAAGCTGTATAGTTAGGATTAGGGTCGATGGGCTGCTTAGAGAACTTTATAGTTTTGACAAAGATATCTTTGCCCCACTTGATTCAAGAATGAAACTAATGTCAAATCTAGATATTGCAGAAAAGAGAAAACCTCAGGACGGTAGAATCACAAAAAGCGTAAACAACAAAGAATATGACTTCAGGGTATCTACTCTTCCGACTCTCCTTGGAGAATCTATCGTTCTAAGGATACTCGATAAATCAAAAGTTATGATAAAACTTGAAGATGGCGGAATGAATAAAGTGTCATTTGAAAAATTTTCACAAGCCATCAAGGTTCCATACGGGATCGTTCTTGTTACCGGTCCGACCGGAAGCGGAAAAACAACTACACTATATGGCGCCATCAATGCCATAAGAGACATCAGGGATAAGATCATAACGGTTGAAGACCCTGTTGAATACCAATTAAACGGTATTCAACAAGTTCAAGTGAATCTTAATGCCAATCTTACGTTTGCGAATGCTCTTAGATCTATTTTAAGACAAGATCCAGATAAGATAATGATTGGTGAGATAAGAGATCAAGAGACGCTTAGAATTGCCATACAAGCGGCGCTTACAGGTCACTTGGTTCTCTCAACGCTTCATACTAATGATGCAATAAGTGCGGTGACTAGGATCTTGGATATGGGGATTGAAAGTTATCTCGTAAGCGGTGCTCTCATAGCCATACAAGCGCAAAGACTTGTTAGAAAAACATGCACACACTGCAAAACAAAAGTTGAATTGCCGGAAAAACTTTTGCAAGATATCGCGGAATACATTCCTGAAAATCCTATTTTCTACAAAGCTACCGGATGCAAAGAATGTAACCATAGCGGATATGCCGGCAGAGAAATGATATCTGAAGTTTTGGTTGTTACAGAAAAACTTTCCCGTATGATCGCTTCGAATGCATCCAAAGAAGAGATAACCAAACAAGCCATAGAGGATGGTTTTATGAATATGTTTGAAGATGGTATCAAAAAAGCTCTGGAAGGCAAAACAACAGTAGAAGAAATATATAGAGTAGCGAGGTTATAAAATGGGATATTTTAAGATTTCTTTAATTTACAAAGGGAAAAGACAAGCTCAAATACTTGAAGCTGAAAATAAAATTGATGCGAAAGAGAAAATAAAGCATAAATACAATTCTGCGATCATCACGAAAATAGAATCTACATCAGCGCCGATAGATGTACTGGCTAAAGATTTTTTTGCAGATTTACAAAAACAATTCAAAAAGACCATTAACATCAATGACAAAATAGCAACAATAAGACAAATTGCCGTCATGACTGATGCTGGGCTTCCTATACACGATACGCTAGCCGATGTTGCAGTAAACACGCAAAACAAACAGCTAAGTGACATATACTATAATATAAGCGGCGACATTGATGCCGGAAAAAGCTTGTCCGACAGTATGGAGAGGTATAGAGATGAATTTGGACATATTACTCTTGCTATGGCAAAACTTGGAGAGAGAACCGGCAGCATTGCAGCATCTTTTACAAAGCTCTCGAGCATACTAGAAAGCATCAGAGACAATAGCGCAAAATTTAAAAAAGCTATTAGATACCCCATGATAACGCTTACTGCAATGGCAATTGCATTTACAATTCTTATTGTTGTTGTTGTACCTAAATTTAAAGAGATTTTTAAACAATTTAAAACCGAACTGCCCCTTCCGACAAAAATACTTTTAGGACTTGAATACGCATTTAGCAACTATGGTCTTATAATATTGATTGGTCTAATCGGATTGATATACGGCACCTTGTATTACTATAAGAATAATAAAAATTTTAAATTTCAAGTCGATACTATACTTATTGATAAAAGATTTTATCTTATAAATAAAGTTATATTTTTATCTACAATGCATAGATATACTCTTGTTTTAGGCGAACTGATAAAATCAGGCATACCTGTTTCTGAAGCACTAAATACAGCTGTTGGAATGGTTGATAATCTTGCAATCAGACAAAAGCTTGAAGGTGTAAATGCAAACATAGGAAGAGGTTTTAGCTTATCTGAATCATTTGAGCAAACAGGGTTATTCGAAAATATGCTGCTTCAAATGATAAGAGCCGGCGAAGCCAGCGGGCAGCTTGATAATATGCTTGAAAAAGTTACACAGTATTATGATATGCAATTTCAAAGTATCATTGACAACTTAAGCTCATACATAGAACCTATCATGATGTTTTTTATTGCCGGTCTTGTTCTTCTTATGGCACTTGGTATATTTATGCCTATGTGGGATCTTGGCAAAGCTGCCAAAGGAGGCTGATGAGGATTTTTCTAATCCTATCTGTTTTTCATATACTATAAGTGTTTATAGTATATGAAACTTTAATGCTTTTTCTAGATCTTCTTGTGTGTCTATTCCAAAACTTTTTGTTTCAACTTCTATCATAGATATTTTATAATCATTATACAAAGCTCTGAGTTGTTCTAATTTTTCGATATGCTCTATCGGGGCAGCAGGCAGTGCACAAAATTTTTCCAATCCGATCATGCTGAAGCCATATATACCTATATGACCCTTGAACTCATCAAAGTGATGATCTCTAGGGTATGGTATTTTAGATCTTGAAAAATACAGCGCATTACCGTCTTGGGAAGTAACTACTTTTACTAAATTTGGATCATCGGCTTCGCTTGAACTAAGTAGTTTATAGCAAGAATTCATCAAGATATTTTCATTTTTTAAATTACTTTTTGTTAGATCATAAACAGCTTTTACTACCTGTTCTTCTATAAAAGGCTCATCGGCTTGAACGTTTATAACCACATCTTCACCTTTTAAACCAATTTTTTTGGCTGCTTCAAAAATCCTATCAGTGCCGCTTTGGTGCCCTGAACTTGTTAACACAGCCTTATAGCCAAAACTTTCGGCTATTTTTATAACTTCATCGCTATCCGTTGCAATCAAAACATTGTCTATATCTTCAACAGCTTTGGCTGTTCTAATAACCATCGGTATTCCGTCTATGTCGGCTAATATTTTATTTGGGAATCTAGTTGAGCCTATTCTTGCCGGTATAATAATCATTTTAAAACCTTTAAAACTTTTCTAAATTGTACCCAAAGCTGTAAAAATTTGATTTAATTTTATGATATAATGAAATCAAAAAGGCAATTTTTTATGTTTTGTGAATTTAAAGAACCAAATTATTCTACTTTTATATCTGAATTGGAAAATATTATAAATATCTACAATAAGGCTGTCCAAGATATATCTGAGAGTAAAGAAATAGAATTTGTAAGAACTATAAAAATACTAGAGGAAATGGATGAAATATTAAATATACACTTTACTCCACTAAGTCATTTAAATAGCGTAATGAATAATGAGGAAAACCAAAAGATTTACGAGGATTCATTGCCTATACTCTCAACATTTCATAGGAAACTTGCTCACAATAATGCTTTATATGAAAAACTAAAAACGATAACTGCAAATTCAGATGAGCAAAAACGCGTCATTAGTGAAAATATAAAAAACTTTAAACTCTCAGGGATTGATCTGCCGCAAACCATAAAAGAAAGATTGGAAGAGATAGACAGTAAACTAAGTCTGCTGTCAAATCAATTTTCTCAAAATCTCTTAAATGCAACAAATGCTTTTAGCTTAATTATAGAGAGTGAAAAAGATATTGAAAATATGCCGCAAAATGCCATAGAGAGCGCAAAAATAGAAACAGACGGCAAAACATGCTATGAGTTTACACTTCAAATGCCTAGCTATATAGCATATATGACATATGGGCCAAATAGAAAAATAAGAGAAAGTTTATATCAAGCATACACAACTAGAGCGCCCCAAAACTCACAAATTATAGATGAGATACTAGCTTTAAGAGATGAAGAGGCAAAGCTTCTTGGCTTTAAAAGCTACGCTTGGCTTGCTTTAGAAAAAAGAGATGCCGATACTCCAAATGATGTTATAGAATTCTTGGAAAAAATAGCGAACATTGCAAAAACTTATGCCAAAAAAGAACTTGAAGAGCTAAGTAAATATGCTTATAAGATTGATGGAATTGAAAAATTAGAGAGCTATGATGTCGGATACTATAGTGAGAAACTAAAAAAAGAGTTATTTGATTTTGATGAAACTGAGGTTCAAGAATATTTTGAACAAGAAAAAGTGCTAAATGGACTTTTGGATATAGTGTCAAATCTTTTTGATGTTGAATTTAAAAAAATGGATCTACACCTTTGGAACGAGTGTGTAAAAACTTATGATACGTACGAAAACAATGAATTAAAATCAAGAATATATTTTGATCTTGAAGCAAGAAAAGAAAAACGAGGTGGAGCGTGGATGCATGATTTTGAGACTCATTTTATTGACTCAAAGGACAAAAAGCATCTTGCTTCGACATTTATTGTATGCAACTTTTCACCAAAAATAGATAAAATACCGTCATTATTGAGGCACGATGATGTTGTAACACTTTTTCACGAAATGGGTCATGCCTTGCATCACATATTTAGCAACAATCAAGAAAGATCAATTTCCGGGATAAATGGTATAGCTTGGGATGTTGTGGAATTTCCATCGCAATTCTTAGAAAATTTTGCGTACAAAAAAGAGATACTAAAAACTTTTGCAAAACATCACAAAACATCACAAAACATACCTGATTGGCTGCTGGAAAAAATAGAAGAGAGTAAAAATTTTCAAGCTTCATTGGGTATATTAAGACAACTTGAGTTTGCTATGTTTGACATCAAACTTCATCTAAGACTATACGATTCCGATGAAGCGCAAATCCTTCTTGATGAGATCAGGGAAACAACATCACTGATAACGCCGCCAAAATATAATAAATTTCAAAATAGCTTTAGTCATATTTTTGCCGGAGGATATGCAGCTGGATATTATAGCTATAAATGGGCGGAGGTTTTAAGCGCGGACGCATTTTTTGAATGTATAGATGAAAGTGACAATTTTAATAGATCAAAAGCTTTGGGGTACAAGGAAAATATTCTTGCAAAGGGCAACTTAAATGATATGAGAGTATTATATGAAAAATGGCTTGGTAAGACTCCGGATTTAGGTAATTTATTCAAATTATACGGCTTGGAAAGCGATTAAATATGAAAGATTTTATATATTTGGTTATAACTGCTTTGTCTATATTTCTAATAATATTTTTTGGAATAATTTTCGGAAATACATTTTCCGATAAAGCTACGTTTTTAGAGCTTTTTATTTTGTATGGAAATTTACTTTTTATCATCAGCCTGCTTATAGTTGTCGCGTATTTTGGTTTTAAATATTTTTCAATTTTCTTGGCAATAGTTTTTGCTGCAGTTTTATCACTTAGCGGACTGCAAAGTGCTTTTTTAGCCGCAATCCTTACTTATGTAATTTGGGGTATGATGTTTGCGATTCAAGCTTTGCTTTTCAGTCAAGATATCCAAAGTGCCAAAGAGTGGTTTGCCGTTAGATATACCAAAAAAAGTTTTAGGCGTGAGTACTTGAGGTTTTATCCATTATTGTGGTTTTTTTATATTCTTCTTGAAATAATTCCGGATATTATATATAAAGATAAACTCGTTGCTTTCAAGCCATCAGATATACTAAAAAAAATGAATATTTTTTTAAAAAAATAATTAATATAGTTGGCAAGCAGTTTTTTTACTTGCCGATTTTGATTATTTTATGAGATTTTTAATTCTTTGGGGCTGTTTTTTACCCTCTATGATAAATCTAAGGGCGTTTAGTCTTATAAAACCTTCGGCATCTGCTTGATTATACACATTATCCTCTTCAAAAGTAGAATGTGCTTCGCTGTAAAGCGAATTGTCCGACTTTCTTCCAACAACCATCACATTGCCTTTGTAAAGCTTGACTCTCACTTCTCCATCTACATGCTCTTGTGTTGCATCAATAGCTGCTTGAAGCGCTTTTCTCTCAGGAGACCACCAATAGCCTGTATAAATAAGTTTTGCATAGCGCGGCATCAACTCATCTTTCAAATGGGCTTCTTCCCTATCCAATGTGATTGATTCTATTGCTCTGTGAGCTTTTAGCATGATAGTGCCGCCCGGTGTCTCATAGCATCCTCTTGCTTTCATTCCCACATATCTATTTTCAACTATATCTATTCTACCTATGCCGTGTTTATTGCCATAGTCATTTAATGTTTTAAGCAATGTTGCGGGAGACATTTTTTCACCATTAATTGCTACAGGATCGCCCTTTTTGTACTCTATAGTGATATACTCTGCCTCATCGGGAGCATTCTCAGGGCTATTTGTCCATAACCACATATTTTCTTCAGGTTCATTGTTTGGATTCTCCAAATGAAGTCCCTCGTATGAAATATGAAGTAAATTTGCATCCATTGAGTATGGACTAACTGCAGGATTACCATTTTCATCAAGATGTTTTTTTGATATCTCTATACCGTTCTCTTTTGCATATGTCAAAAGCTTTTCGCGGCTATTTAGGTCCCATTCTCTCCATGGAGCAATTACTGCTATATCAGGATTGAGCGCCAAATAGCCCAATTCGAATCTGACTTGATCGTTTCCTTTTCCTGTAGCTCCATGGCTTACGGCATCAGCGCCTGTTTGCTGCGCAATTTCGATCTGCTTTTTTGCAATAAGAGGTCTAGCGATAGAAGTGCCTAGCAGATATTCTCCTTCGTATATTGCATTTGCTCTAAATATTGGAAACACAAAATCTTTTACAAACTCTTCTCTTAGATCTAGTATAAATATATTTTCAGGTTTTATGCCAAGTTTTAAAGCTTTCTCTCTTGCAGGCTCTACCTCTTCGCCCTGCCCTAGATCTGCGGTAAATGTAACAACTTCACAATTGTATTCATCTTGAAGCCATTTGAGGATTATACTTGTATCAAGCCCGCCACTATAAGCTAACACTGCTTTTTTGATAGATTTTTTTGCCATTTTAAAGCCTTTTAAAAAAATTATTCGTGATTTTAGCAAAAGATTGGTAATAGAGTGTTTACGGTATCTTTTGGTATAATTAATAAAACATTATCGGAGCAGACAGATGAAGCTGGGTGTAAATATAGATCATATAGCAGTTTTAAGAGAAGCAAGAAAAATAAACGATCCAAATCCGCTAGATGCGGTTCCTATCTGTGAGCTTGCAGGTGCCGATCAGATAACCATTCATCTAAGAGAAGACAGAAGGCACATACAAGATAACGATACCGTTGACATCATTAGACTTTCATCATTGCCTGTAAATCTAGAGTGTGCGGTTGCTCCTGAGATCATAAATATTGTCTGTTCGCTCAAACCTCGCCGCGCAACGATAGTACCTGAAAAAAGAGCGGAGGTCACGACAGAAGGCGGGCTTGCTCTTGAAGACAACTTTAACACTATAAAAGATGTTGTTATAAAGCTGCAAGAAAATGACATTGAAGTTTCTCTTTTTATAGACCCAAGTATTAAAAGCGTTGAGCTATCAAAAGATCTAGGAGTTCAGTGGGTAGAATTTCATACAGGTCGCTATGCAAATATATACGCCATGCTCTATGGGGGTTTAGCAAATTCTCATCACTCTATAAAGAGCCTCGATCTGCCAAGAAGCGAACTTGAAACAATGCTCTCCAATGAATTAGAATGCATAAAAGATGTAGCCAAACTCGCATCATCTATGAATTTAAAAGTTGCGGCAGGTCATGGTCTAAACTATCATAATGTAAAACAAATAGCACAAATAGCGCAAATAGAAGAGCTCAATATTGGTCAAAGCATCATAGCAAGATCGGTATTTACAGGCTTGGAAAAAGCTATCAAAGATATGATAGAATGCATAAGGTAAAAAAAGTTGCCATAAGTGTCGGTGACTTAAATGGTATCGGCATAGAATTGATACTAAAAAATCATGACATTGTGTCAAATATGATTGAGCCGGTTTACATCATTGATGAAGAAATGCTTTATCAAGCTTATAAATTACTTGATATTGATATGCCGTCCAATTTCAGAACTGCTTCACCAAACTCAAAATATTTTAATATACAAAGCGGCGAAATATCGAAAGAGAGCGGTGCATACAGCTTTGACTCGTTTAAAAAAGCTGTTGAATTGGCACAGAATAATGAAGTCGATGCTATATGCACTCTACCCATTCATAAAAAGGCATGGGAGCTTTCCGGGATTTCGTACAAAGGTCATACGGATGCTTTGAGAGATTTTTGCAACATGGATGCTATTATGATGCTTGGATGTCCAAATCTTTATGTTGCTCTGTTTACGGAGCATATACCTCTAAAGAATGTTCCGAGCGCTTTAACATTTGGCAAATTAGAAAAATTTTTACTTGATTTTAACAGTTCAGCAAAACCGAAAAACATAGTTGGGGTTCTCGGACTCAATCCGCATGCCGGAGACGGTGGGGTTTTGGGGAATGAAGAAGAAATTATCACGAGTGCGATACTTGGTGCAAATGAAAAAATAGGCAATAAAATTTATAATCAGACTCCACTTGTGCCGGACATTGCCTTTACGCCTAATGTGCGTAAAAATTATAAATATCTTATTGCAATGTATCATGATCAAGGTTTAGCGCCGCTAAAAGCGCTGTACTTTGATGAAAGCATCAATGTGTCTTTAAACTTACCGTTTATAAGAACATCCGTTGATCATGGAACTGCATTTGATAAAGCCTATAAAAAAGCAGATATTAGCGGGGCAAGCTACATAAATGCTATAAAATATATAACTGATCTAAAATAGACCGGATTCTCCTGCTTCAATTACGCAATCCTCATTCATATTTGAAGCAAGTTTTTCCATACAATCCTTGCAAATATATCTATATGAGTGCATATCATAATATATAGTTTCGCCCTCTTCAAAGGTCTTGTAGCACAATCCACATACATTTGTAACTCTTAGCAGTATATTGCTTGTTGCGTCCTGCTCTACAAAACATTGTGTATTCATTGCATTCCTTTGTTATAGTTTTTCTAGCATCTCTTTGGCAATTTTACAATTCTCATCAAGCGCAAGAGCTTTTTGAAAATAATTCTTTGCATCTTCAAATTTTCCTGTCTCAAAATAAACAGTGCCAAATCCGCATATAACATCTACATTTTTATTATCAATGATATATGCGCTTCTTAAAGCTTTCATAGCCTCTTCATAATCTTTTTTGACGATAGATTCGTTTGCGCTAAGAATTAGCTCGTCAATCCTAGATAGAATCGGTTTGGCTTTTGCAAATATTTTTTTAGGATTACTTAAGCCTACTATTTGCTCATTTGGCAATTTCGCTTCATAGTCTATGCCTCTTTTTGGATAATTGCCGCTATACAGCTGTTTAAAAAAAATAACAAGTATAGCAATAGCAACAAATATAAGTATAATCTGAAAAAGCGACATAGAAACTCCGATGTGTTTATAGTATGATAGAAAAAATTAACTTAAAATCAAAGAAAACAAAAAATTATTTTGAATTCAACTGACTTTTAAGCATTGCTACAGGATAAAGTTTTGTTATATCTTTTGTGTCTATTTTTACGTCTTAAATATCTATAATCATAAAATAGATTATAGTATAATCACTTTAAAAAAAAGGGGGAGAATATGAGTTTAAGAGAAGATATTAAAAATGCTATAAAAGATGCGATGAGGGCAAAAGACAGTGCAAAAAGAGATACTTTACGAAATATAGACACTATGATAAAGCAGGTTGAAGTTGATGAAAGAAGGGAGCTTGGAGATAATGAAGTTGTCAATTTGATAGCAAAATATGCCAAACAAAGAGAAGATGCAAAGGTACAGTTTGCAAGCGGAGGGAGAATGGATCTGGTTGAAAAAGAGGATATCGAATTGGCGATCATTAAAGACTACCTGCCAAAGCAATTAAGCGATGATGAGCTGACTTCGATGCTAAAAGATATCATTGCCGAGTGTCAAGCAAGCTCCATGAAAGATATGGGCAAAGTCATGGGACTAGCCAAAGAAAAGATCGGCAGAAGCGCTGACGGCTCTAGGATTAATACAATCGTTAAAACTATGCTTGTGCTTAAGCTGGGATGATATTTAGCAGTGTTATTTCACTACTTACTCCTAGTCTCATTGGCGGTCCCCAGTATCCCGTCCCCCTATTTACATAAACCTGTAATTTATCATTATGTTTATAGTATCCTGCTACATATGGCTGCTGTAATCCCACTAAAAATTTGAAAGGATACAGTTGTCCCCCGTGAGTATGTCCGCTAAGCATTAGATCGATATTGAAATTGTGGGCTTCCTCAACAAACAAGGGCTGATGGGCAAGCAGCACGGATGGTGAGTTGTTATCACATTTTGATACTGCCTTATTGATATCAGGCATATACTTGCCAAATCTATACCCAAATATATCATTAACGCCGATCAGATTAAATCCTTTTGTTTCATCTCCAATATAAATAGACTCATTGTCTAAAATATTTATATTATTAAGCTTCAATTCATCTAATATCTCATCTATATCGTGAAAAAACTCATGATTGCCGGTGATAAAATATGTTCCATATTTTGAATTTAATTTTGAAAGTTCATTGATTGCATTTTTGGCAAATTTTACTTTTATATCTATCAAATCTCCCGTGATTACTATCAGATCAGTATCTATTTTGTTTACTCTCGCAACCATATCTTTGATAAATTTTTCATCTATCGGTCCGCCTATATGTATGTCACTGAGTTGAACTATCTGAAAATTTTGAGCTAGGTTTTTTATCTTTATATCTACATTTTCCAAAACTATGTGTCTGGCTTCCCATATAGATCTGCCTGTCAAAAAACCGGCAAACCCAAGCGTTGCGAAGTCCAAAGATTTTCTAAAAAATGCTCTTCTGTCCCCAGATAATGGAGAATAATTGATAAGTATGCTAAATAAATCATAAAAAATCGCTACGCAAAACAATAAAAACATAATACCAATGGGTATGGATAGTAAAAAATATAATCCGCTTGGTATAGCAGGATAATATCTGCTTACCATATATCCCATAATGCCTATAAAATTTAAAATAAGAAATATTATAAAGGCTTTTTTATATCTGCTTCCCAAATGAAGCTTCTTCACAAACCTTTTATCGATATACATTATCAAAAGGGCAATGACACCCAAAAATACAACAGGAAATAGTATTTTCATAAAAAATTATTTAGTGCCGTACTTTAGATCAGAGATCGCCTTGGTAATATCGTCTTGTCTCATAAAATGCTCTCCGACCAAAAAGGCATCTGCGCCTATTTTGGAAAGTTCCACAACGGTATCATGATTATCTATGCCGCTCTCCGCTACTATGATCTTACCGTTTGGTATAAGAGGTATCAGTTTTTCACTCAGACTCATATCCATCTCAAATGTCTCAAGATTTCTATGATTTATACCGACTATGTCGGCACCAGCAAACATAGCTTTTATAAGATCGCTTTTATCGTGTACTTCTACCAGCACATCAAGTCCTAAATGCCTTGCATATTCATAAAGTTCTTTAAGTTCTTTTTTGCTTAAAGCCGCAGCTATCAAAAGTACAAAATCTGCTCCATACACAAGCGCTTCTACCAGCTGATATTTATCTACAATAAAATCTTTTCTCAAAAGCGGCAAAGAAGAATATCTGCGAATCATCCCTAAATATTCCTTATCACCTTTGAAAAAATGCGGTTCTGTCAAGATGGATAAAGCGTCCGCGCCACCTTTTTCATAGGCCTGCGCTATAGATATAGGATCAAAATCTTCCCTGATTATTCCCTTGCTAGGACTTGCTTTTTTGACCTCAGCGATTATTCTATAAGGATTTTTGGGCGTAGATCTAAGGGCGGATTTGACATCTTTTGGAATAAAGGGATTGTATGCCAAAGAGCGCCCAAGCCAATCTATAGGGAATTCAACTTTTCTTTTTTCCAGATCGTCTTTTGTGGCTCTGATAATTTCTTGTAAGATCTTAGACATCTATATTTTACCTTTTGTGCTGTTTTTTAAATTTTCAATCTCATGCAGTTTTTGCTCTATTGCTTGGTTGCTTCCAAATTTTTGCAAATGAGATTTTAAAAGATCTACTGCCTGCTCATGCTCTCCGTACATATCCGATAGTATTGAGGCTATTCTTAAAAGTATATCTTCTCTGCTTGTTTCGTCATATATCTTCTTAAGGAGTCCAAGGGCTTTGTTTGGATCGTTTGAATAAAGATAAGCATCGCTGGCTATCTCAAGATCCGTATAATCATTTGAAATTTGTGTCAATCTTCCGGCCTCGCTACTCGCAAGGTCAAATTTACTTTGCATCAAATGCAGAGTTAAAATAAGTTTCAGCACATCTTTATCATTTGGATCTTGGGCATAAAGAATATCCAGCTCTTTACCCGATATTTCCAAATCCCGATTTAGCAAAAGTGAAAGATGTATCTTTTTAAGTTGATATGCTTTTGCTTTTGTCTCTTGGTATAGTTTTGAAAAAACTTTATAACTATTTGTCATATCTCCATTCTCTTCATACCACAATCCATGCATGATCTTATCATCTTCTGTTTTAATATCAAGATTCATAGGCTTAAATATATTATCTTCTTTTTTACTATCAATAACTTTATGCATTATCTTTATGCCTACAAAAAAAATGGCTGCAACAAACAAAAATGATAAAAATATTGTGACTAAACGATTCCTGGACACTCGTCTCTTACCTCTTGTTCATTTTTTTTAAATTGTTCCCAAAAAGGGAATGCTCTACATTGCATAGGTCTTACTTCATAAATACCACACTGTTCTTTTTCTTCATCAAAAAATATACAAGCATAGTCATCATCTGCTATTTTTTTTTCGTTCAAAGAGTATCTATGTCCTACTTTTCTAATGTGCATTATAGCAAAATCCTCTAGCTCCATACCTAAAAATTTAGACATTGCCTCTATCTCGTCCTCTTTTACCCATATATATCCACTCTCGCCTCTACAGCACCTGCCTCCGCAAGCAACACATTTTGAAGGATCAAAGCAGTATCCATACCCTTGCTTGGACATAAATGTATCACTCATGCATTTCTCCTTTTATGCTATGCAAGCTAGCAAACTCAAATGCCTCGCTTGCTTCCAAAGTATAATTTCCCTTATCGTCAAAAACTATCAAAGGTTTAACTATTTTTGCAACTGATCTTGAATTATGCCTACAGGCTATCATAACCAGCTTTGAATCTTTGTCTTTTTTAGAATGAACAAATCTTATCACCTCGGAAGTTAAATGATACTTTTTTAAAAAATACAATATATCAACTATTTGCTTAGAGTCATAACAAAAATAAAACCTCCCTTGCGGAGTAAGTATCTTATGTACTTTTTTAAAAAAATCCTCAAGCGGCAAATGATGTGCGTACCTAGCAATGTTTATCATAGTTTCACTGCTTTGCAGTACACTTGGATTATAAAACGGCGGATTTGAGATAATAGTGTCAAATTTAATTTTTGGCTCAAAATCCATAAAATCTTGATTAAAAAATTCCACATCAATTCCATTGATAGCAAAATTATGTTTTGCAAAATCTATCATATGGGATTGTTTATCTATGATACTTGTTTGTATATCAAACTCCATTGCCAATATCAAGGACAATACGCCTATGCCGCAACCAATATCAAGCAACTTTCCTTTTGGGGAGAATGAAGCAATAAAATGTGCAAGAAAAATAGAATCACTATTGTAACAATAACCATTTGGTGATTGGTAAAGGAGCATAATTTAATCTTTTTTTGGTGTAATTTTACTACAAAATTAGTATAATCCGGGTTATGAATAAAGATGATTTACTAAACCCACCGTCAACCGATTTTTCGATGACAGACTATGAATGCGCTTATCTTCCAAATAAACTTGTTAGGATGCACTATAAATATGTCACAAAGCCAAATCAAACTTTTGCCACAGCAGTCATACAAAGGGGATGGAGAAGGTTTGGAAGACACTACTTTCATCCGGTCTGCCA
>DYMX01000019.1 GCA_020721345.1 Sulfurovum sp. | reverse complement strand
TGACTATGCAATGAGCTTTGTTGATTTGATAAAAACTCAACCAAACATCACACCCGTTGAGAAAACATATCATCCTATAAAGTCATACAAATGAAAAAAATACTATTTATAACCACTTTGTTTTTTATAACTTTTTTAAGTTCTGCAGGGTTTGATTGTAAAAAAGCGTCAACGCCTACCGAAAAAACCATATGTTCTGATAAAAGTTTGAGGTTGCTTGACAAGGCTATGCGCGCTAGTTATGATTATGTTCTCAATGGCTATAAGTTTGGCTATCCCGTTTATAGCAAATCTCAAATAGAAACGATAGAAAAAGCTCTCAAAAAAGAGCAAAGAGTATTTATAAAAAATAGAGAAACATGTAAAAATAACACTTCTTGCATAAGAGAAAAAACCGATAAGCAAATAAACACTCTCAATAAAAAGAGCAAATGCGATCATCATGTATGTTTTAATAATTTAAGTGAATCAAATCTTTTGAGAGATAGATCCGCTATGGAATATATCTATGTGAAGCTCTATGAACTGCTCAAACCAAAAGGTAGAGAAAAACTACAAATAGAACAAAAGGCGTTTGAAAAAGATGTGGAAAAAAAATGGGATCAAAATACGGAAGAGAGCATATGCGGTTCGGACAGAACTTTGTGTTTTGCGAAGGAATCCAGTATGGTACAAAAAAGAACCAAAGATCTAAAAGAACAACTCTGGAACACAAAATGAAAAAACTTATAATGATCATGCTTTTGATGTCGTTTGGACTTTATGCACAAGGGTTTATTCCGTTAAAGCCGCTGGGAGAATATAAAAGTAGCGACTATAATTTGAAAGACGAGGTAGAATACCTTGAGATAAGGAGATATTTCGGCGAAGCAAAAAGCGTTCAAGAAGTATATAACGAAACAACTTATCAAAAAGAGATCGCTATACATGCCAAATCCGATGGTTTTCTTGATGAGAATATATCTACAAATTTAAAAGTCATAAAACCAAATTTGAAAGATTCTGATATTCGTAAACATAAAATGTGCCGATTTATGGGATGCAATTTTCGTATAGATGCCGCAGTCGCTCTCTTTGCGGATAAAAATATTATTTCGCTAAACAAAGTATCTGATGCTACGGTAATGCTTGGGAAAATAGACACTCCGGCTGAACTTAAACTTGTTCTTTGGCTCAATGATAGCAATAAAAATTTAACTGACCATAAACATAGCGAAAGTTACAAAAGGGTTAAAAACGGCTATGAAGTTATATCGGTTCATGAAAATAGCGTTATGAATATTGGCGAGTGCGGAGTGTTTAAGCATAAGCTTTTAGTTAACGAAAAAGGGGAGATTGAAAAAAAGATATTGTTGGAACATGTTAAAAAAGACGATTGCATTGTAGCGGACTAATATAAAACAAGGAGGTATAATATGGATAATTTTACGGAAAAAAGTTATACGGGATATGGACAAAATATAGGTAATTCTCTAAAGGGGATTTTTTTTGGATTTCTTTTTTTAATAGGGTCTATTGTGTTGTTGTGGTGGAATGAAGGCAGGAGTGTTGATCAGTCAACTGCGCTGAGTGAGATGAAAGAGAATATTATAACTCTCTCAGATACTAAATATTCTCCTAAGTACGATGGACAACCGGTACTTGCGCAAGGAGAGGTTAAGCCATTAAATGAACTTATTGACAGCGCTTTTGGAGTTCGTTCAAATGGGCTAAAACTCAATCGAACAGTTGAAATGTATCAATGGAAAGAAAATACAAGCAGCAAAAGTGAAGATAAACTAGGAGGCGGTACGGAGACAGTGACTACATATGATTATGTTAAAGAGTGGTCATCTTCTGAGATAAATTCTGATTCTTTCAAGCATCAAGAGGGGCATCAAAATCCAAAAATGCTCTATAAGAGCGAAACATTTATAACCGATGCCCAAATGGGTGATTTCCATCTTGACAAAACGGTCGTAGATCATATAAGCGCATCAGAAGATCATGCAGGATTTGACCTCGAACAAGACTCAAATGCAACAAACTCAAACCTGAACGATGAATCAGATGTGGTAAAATTAAGTTCAACATCCGATTTGAATGTATCAAAATTAGATCAGGCGCCAATTTCTAATGTGAAAATTTATAATAATTTTCGCTATATAGGCAAAGATGCTCAAAAACCGCAAATCGGAGATATAAGAATTTCTTACAAAAATGCGCCCATAGGTATCTATACAATTGCAGCAAAAATGGATGGGAAAGCGCTCACTGACTATATGACCAAAAACGGCAAAAATTTTATTTTTGCGCGAAATGGGAAGGTGTCCGCAGATAATATCTTTGCGAATGAACTTGAGGCTAACTCTGTAATGACATGGGTACTTAGGGTGGCTGGGTTGACATTGATGTTTATGGGATTTTCTATGATGATGGGCATTTTATCCACATTGGCAAAAGTTATACCGTTTTTAGGTTCATTGGTTGGCGGGGTAACCGGTATCATTGCCGGAGTATTGACATTGGTTGTCGGCTCTGTTGTCATAGCGTTAGCATGGCTTAGTTCTAGACCGTTACTGTCACTTGGCATTTTGCTAGTCGGCATAATGATCGCTATAGGCATCAGAAAACTTGGGAAACAAAGGGTTGCTGAATGAAAAAAATAATACTTATTATTACGCTGCTTGTTGTAGGCGTATTTGGACAAGAAGATAGACTTAAAACTTCTGTGAGTCTTATCAAGTTGGATAATAATACCCTTGAAGCAAATGTAACATTTCAAAATGTTTCAAATAGGCCATTGCGTATTTATTTTATCGAAAATCCTGTTTTCAATAGTTTTCAAAGTATGTTTCATGTCGGGCATGCAAACGGCAGTATCGAGTTTATTGTCTCAGATCCACGCCCCCATGGTATGGTTGTTGATGAGTCGGATTTTCATCTTATCGATGCCAATAAAAGTAAAACATTTACGCAAAAACTTGATAACATAGAGCTTCGTTTGAAAACAAAGCCCACAAAGCTTATCTGGGTTTATGTGAACGATGTTACAAAATGGGAAGGAGGAAGAAGTACGCTTGATGGACCAACTAAAGAACTTTTTGACGGAAAAGAGATACCGTATATTTGGACAGGAGAGGTACGAGCTTCAACAAAATTATGAAAAAAATTATATTATTACTATTGGTTATTGGCGGCACTGTTTTTGGAGATAATATTTCTGAAGCACAAGAATATTTTAATCGAGGAATTTCAAATTATGAATTTCAAAATTATTCTAAAGCAATAACTGACTTTAGCAAAGCTATTCAATTGAATCCAGCTATTGTTGCTGCCTATTATAATCGTGGACTTGCATATAGCGATCTAAAAGAGTATCAATTATCCATAAGAGACTATACTAAGGCTATTGAGCTAACTCCAAATGATAGCGATGCTTATTATAATCGTGGACTTGCATATAGCGATCTAAAAGAGTATCAATTATCCATAAGAGACTATACTAAGGCTATTGAGCTAAATTCACATTTTGCCAATGCTTATAATAATCGTGGTTTTTCATTAGACAAACTTAAACGCTACTCTTTGGCGATCAAGGATTTTACAAAAGCTATTGAATTGGATGCAAATCATTCTAAAGCTTATTATAATCGTGGA
Organism: Sulfurovum sp.; assembly: GCA_020721345.1. Classification (GTDB taxonomy): domain Bacteria; phylum Campylobacterota; class Campylobacteria; order Campylobacterales; family Sulfurovaceae; genus BN30871. The sequence continues at coordinate 18,815 of DYMX01000019.1, read as the reverse complement.
CTTGCATATAGCGATCTAAAAGAGTATCAATTATCCATAAGAGACTATACTAAGGCTATTGAGCTAACTCCAAATGATAGCGATGCTTATTATAATCGTGGAAATTCATATAATCATTTAACAGATTATCCATTAGCCATAAAAGACTATACTAAGGCTATTGAGCTAAATTCACATTTTGCCAATGCCTATAGTAGCCGTGGGCATATATATGGATTTAAAGGTGACTATAGGGCAGCGACAAAAGATGCAAAAAAGGCATGCAGTTTGGGAAGTTGTGGATTGTTTGATATGATGAAGAATAATGGTTATTTAAAAGATTGAAAATAGAAAACATAAAATGAATACAAAAACAGCGCATTTGGTAAGTTAGGATGTATAAAAAAATTATATTTTACTACATAATTATTGTTACTCTTTCTACTTGTTTGCTTGAAGCTTCAAGCGTTTATAATGACAACTGTAAGGGATGTCACGCTAGTATTTTTGAACTTTCAGATACACATACGAAAAAACAGTGGCGCGAATTGACAAGAGAACCTAAGACTATGATGAGATATATTCATAAAGATAATTTAGATGTTATATCATACCTAAACTCTAAAAAATACAATGCAGATAATCTTTGCAATGATATGGCTTTTTATGCTCCGCAGAAAAGTTCAAAAACCGTACCGTTAAAAAAATACACAAAAACCGATCAGCCCTCTAGGTATTGTATCCAATGCCATAACAGCGAGATGATATTGGCAACAAAGAGAACATTTGACAAATGGAATGTGTTGTACAAAAGTGATGAGAGCTTGAAGCTCTCACACAAGCAACAGATCAAAGTACTTGATTATATTGATTCTAGCATATTTAAAAAAGGAAAAAATAAACTGATCGAAGATATAAAGTTTTATGCTCCAAACCCTAAAATTATCAAACTCAAAAATGGCAGATACGCGCTTACTCTTCAGTATGACGGCGCTACTTCTAAACACGCCAAAGATTTACTAGATAAGATCGAGAGTTCTTTTGATGGATGCGCATTAGATCAAGATGTTGATCTTAGCCTCTCGTTTGTAAAAGATGACTCCAGTCAGATAGGCGTTATGGCATCTATGATTACGCTAGGTCTTGTCCCTATGCAGACCAAAGCAAAGTGGGAACTTAAAGCCAAGTATAAAAATCAGATATTTAGAAACTTTGGAGAGACTAGCAGTGAGCTCGGATGGTTTTATGCTAAAGAGAAAAAGATAGACGATATATTTGCTCAAATGATCAATAATATAATAAAAGATATGAATTTACAATGTAAAAAATAAAAACGGAACAGAAAAAGAACAGTTTGGGATGTATAATATTTTTAAACCTAACAAGAAGGACAAATAATGGTAAAAAAGAAAAAGTATATTGTGTTCATTATAGTAATTTTTGCCACAATCGGATATGGTAATCAAGTAACTACAAAAGAAGGTTATCGCTTAACCAAAGAAATCTACAAAAATAGCTCCGAAACAGAAATTACAACACATACCTATGATACCAATGGGTATAAAATAAAAACTGTAGTAGGTGTTGACCTTAATGGAGATCTTGCGATTAGCACCAAAGAGATAAAATTTATAGAACGATACGCTTATAATAAGAACGGCAAAAAACTTTCTACATTTTTGAGTAAAGCAAATGGATCGATCAAGAGTATCGAAACCTACACTTATGACGGCAATGGCAATATGTTAAGTGAAAGTTATGATAGTAATGCAGACAAAAAAGCTGATGATATTAAAACTTATACTTATGACGGCAATGGTAACAAACTTTCCTATAGACATGATCATAATGCCGATGGAGTGGTCGATACCGTTCGCTCTTACACTTATGATGACAAAGGAAAGGAGCTTTCTGCCTCTATCGGTAATGCAGATGGATCTGTTAATATGGTCACATTTTACACTTATGACGGCAATATGCGTATCGGTAAAGAGGATGAAAATGGTGATGGGGTGGTTGATTTTACACAAATATGGATCTATGACAATAATGGCAACAAACTTTCCGATAAGAGCTACAGTAAGGGTAACAATAAAGCTAATAATATCAAAACTTACACATATGATAAAAGCGGCAATATGCTAACCGAAAGCGAGGATACTACGGGCGATGGAAAGGTTGATTCTGTTACTAATTATACTTATGATAGTAATGGCAATATGCTTAGTGAAAAATTTAGTGGCGCAAGGATGGCTGAGCGTACTATCATAATGACTTATGATAATAATGGCAATATGCTTACAAAGATCTTTTATTTCAATCACGATAAAGATAATGCAAGAACACACACCTACACCTACACAAAAGGTATAGTTCCTGTTGATTATAAGCCAAATTTTGTTCTTTAAACGATTCCACGTCTTTTTTGTTATGCTTAAAGACACAATGTTGTTATTTTTAATATTTTATTCTATGATATAATTACGAAAAAAAGAAAATAAAGAATGAACGAAAAAACACTCCATTTGGTAAGTCTTGGATGTACTAAAAATTTAGTTGACAGTGAAGTAATGCTTGGTCGTTTGAGTGACTATAAAATAGTTGACACTCCAGAAGGCGCAGATGTCATCATCGTCAATACTTGCGGGTTTATAGATGCCGCAAAAGAAGAGTCTATCAATACGATATTAAACCTTCATGAAGAAAGAAAAGAGGACTCTTTGCTTGTTATGAGCGGGTGTTTAAGTGAAAGATACAAGAGCGATCTGCAAAAAGAGCTAAAAGAAGTTGACATATTCACAGGAGTTGGTGACTATGATAAGATAGACGAGCTGATAGAGCTCAAAAAAAGCAATTATTCTAGTGAAGTATTTTTAGCTGACGAGACAAACGAGAGAGTGATCACAGGCTCAAACTATCACGCATATATCAAAATAGCAGAAGGATGCAATCAAGCCTGTTCTTTTTGCGCAATTCCGCATTTCAAAGGCAAGCTTCACTCAAGAACATTAAGTTCTGTTGTCAAAGAGATCGCAAGTCTAGTTGATAGAGGATTTTGGGACTTTTCATTTGTTTCGCAAGACAGCTCTAGCTACGGCATGGATATGGGATTAAAAGACGGACTTGTTGACCTGATAGACGCTGTTGAAAAAATAGAAGGCGTAAAGAGTGCAAGAATACTATACCTCTATCCGAGCACTACAACTTTTGAGCTTATAGACAAAATTGCCGAGTCAAAAGTTTTCCAAACTTACTATGATATGCCTATCCAGCATTGTGATGATGATATGCTGCGTACTATGAAAAGAGGTTTTGGAGAGGTTAAAACAAAAGAACTCTTGGACCATATGAAAAGCAAAGAGGACGCATTTATAAGAACTACATTTATAGCAGGACATCCAGGGGAAAGCGAAGAGAGCTTTAAAGAGCTTTGCGAGTTTACAAAAGAGTTTGTATTTGACAGGGTAAATGTATTTAGCTACTCCAATGAAGAAGAGACAAGCGCATTTGATATGGAGCAGATCCCGCAAAAAATTATTGATAAAAGAGCAAAAATGTTGGGCGATATAGTAAATGAGACAACATTGACATCGCTGTCAAAAATGGTTGGCAAAGATATTGATATCGTGATTGACAATGTGAGCGAGGAGCATGAGTATTTACTAAGCGCAAGGCCTCTTAGCTGGGCAGTTGAAGTTGATGGAGAGCTGCTTGTAAATGATACATCTGACTTGACAATAGAATTTGGCAAAGTTTACAAAGCCAAGATCACTGAGCTTGCAGGATCACAGCTTTTGGCAACGCTAGTAGAAAAATATGAACCTATCATCTAATATTTGCTCACTCTTGGAGGGCAAAAAAATTCTTCTTGCATTTTCTGGCGGCATTGATTCGTCCGCCCTGTTTTTTTTGCTATCACAGAGAGGCATAAAATGCGATTTGGCAATAGTGGATTATTGTCTTAGGGTTCAAAGTAAAGATGAGGTTGCGTATGCGAAAGAGCTGGCATCGCTTTACGGTATCAAATGCTTTATCGCAACCGCTCCAAAATTTGAAAGCAATTTTGAACAAAATGCTAGAAATTTTCGTTATGAGTTTTTTGAAAATATCATAGACAAAGAAAGATATGATGTTTTATTGACAGCTCATCAACTAAACGATAATTTGGAATGGCTGCTTATGAGATTATGCAAAGGAGCAGGAGTTAGTGAACTTGTTGGCTTAAATGAAGTTACTAAAAAGAAAAATTATCTGCTTGTTAGACCATTGCTTGGATTTTCAAAAGATGAACTTTTGGAATATTTAAAAGTAAACAATCACAAATATTTTATAGATGAAACAAACAGTAACCAAGAGTATGAGAGAAACTATTTTAGAGCAAATTTTTCAGATGTGTTGATCAAAAAGCACAAAAGCGGTATCAAAAAAAGTTTTGAATATTTAAAGATAGATGCTTTGCTTCTGGAAGATAAATATGAGATTATTTTTAAACAACAAGAACTGGTAATCGCTAAAATGAAAGATATGAGCTATTTAGCAAAAGCGGCAGACCTCATACTCAAAGAACTTGGGTACCTTATGTCGTCAAAACAAAGAGAAGAGACAAGAGAGAATAAAAATGTAGTAATAGGCGGACTTTGGGCAATAGGGGTGAGCCGCGATATGCTTTTTGTTGCGCCGTATAGAAAAACAGTTTTGCCAAAAGAGTTTAAAGAAAAATATAGAGTATCGTACATACCGCCACTTGTGCGAGGATATATATATGATGAAAATATTAATTTGGAAGTAATTTGTTAAATGGATAGACTCGACAAGATACTTACATCTTTGGGATATGGGAGCCGCAAAGAGGTACAGGCTTTGATAAAAAGAGGTCATGTAAGCATCAATGGGATCGTTATGAGGGATGCGAAGCAAAAGGCACACCATGAAGATATAAGATTTGATAAAGAGTTGATTGATCCTAAATTTCTTGTTGTTGTAATGAACAAGCCCTCTAATATTGTCTGCTCACATAATGACGCAGGTAAACTTATATACTCTTTTTTGCCTGAGAGATGGCAGCAAAGAGATCCAAAGATATCTACTGTTGGCAGACTTGATAGTGATACTACAGGCGTTATCATCTTGACGGATGACGGTAAATTAAATCACGCCCTTACATCACCAAAAAAACATATAAAGAAAATTTACAAAGTGACTTTAGCAATGCCTTTAAATGGGGATGAAGCAGATATTTTTGCCTCAGGAGAGTTGATGTTGAGAGGGGATGAAAAGCCTTGTTTGAGCGCAAAATTAACCATTATTGATCCTTTTAATGTTTATTTGGAATTGTTTGAAGGAAGATATCATCAAGTCAAAAGGATGTTTGCCGCACTTGGCAACAAAGTAGTGAAACTTCATCGTGAACAGTTCGCAAATATACGGGCTGATGATCTAGTAGAGGGTGAATATAGGGTTATATCAAAACAGAATATACGTTTTATCTAATTTTTTTCTTTTAACCTTTTTTAGCAAGTGGATGGGCTTTCATATAATCTTCCATTTTTTTAACGCTTCCCAATTTTGTATAAATTTGAGTAGTTGCCATAGTGGAATGACCTAAAAGCTCGCTAACATCAGATATCCTAGCGCCGTTATTTAAGAGATGTGTTGCAAATGAGTGTCTAAGCTGATGCGGTGTTGCTTTGATGCCATGCTTTGCAAAAAGCTTAGATAACTTATATCTAAGAGATGCCGCCCCAAGGCTAGCCTTATTTTTTTCAAATAAGTATTTTGCAGGATTATAAACATCCAAATATTCTTTTATAGTTTTTTCTAATTCCAAAAGCAGCGGAAGCTCTCTCATCTTGCCGCCCTTGCCGTGCACCAAGACCCAGCCATTTTTGATATTGTCAAGCTCTAAACTTGCAAGTTCACTTATCCGCAAGCCCAGCCCGTAAAGCATATAAACAATAGTTTTTTCTTCAATATTTGCATTTTCAAGTATCTCTTTTATATAGTTTTTCTCAATTGGTTTAGGCAGTGTTGAGGGGACTTTGATGCTTTCGTTTGGAAAATATTTAACATTTAGGCTTTTTTGATTGTTTAAATATTTGACAAAAGATCGTACAGTGCTAAGCTTTTTGGCAATTGTTTTTTTTCTATTCTTAATAATTTTATGCCTAAAAGGTGTTATATCGATGTTTATAGTATTGTCAGTTTTGTTAATGTGACTACTTTCGATCATCTGCTTTAAAGCTATTTCATATGTTATTATTGTCGTACCGCTATACCCTCTTATTTGATAAAGATAGTCCAAAAAATCATCTAAAAACTTTAAAAAATCATCTTTCATATTTATATTGTGGTATGTTTGAGCATAGTATCTCGTATGAGATCTTTTGCTTCTTCATTGCTAATATCTTTTATATTGATGATCTCAGAGTGTACGATTATTTTACTAAAAGGTTTAGGTATGACAAATTTGTCCCAACTTTTTAATTGCCAATAATTATTTGCTTGAAAGTTGATGGTAAAAACTTCTAAATTCGACTTTTGCGCAAGGGCTACTATACCGTCATTTATTGTAAACCTTGGACCTCTTGGACCATCCGGCGTGATCAAGACATCTTCTCCTCTTTTAAGAGCGCTTAGAGAATTTATAAGCGCCTTTACCCCGCCTTTTGATGTTGAGCCTTCAATAGGATAAATGTTTAGATATTTAATTGTCTCTGATACGATCCTGCCATCTTTATGGTTTGATGCAATGGCGCCTGCTGTATGATTTGGAAAAAGTTTGCGGTAGTATCGAGGAGATATAAGCAGTTCCCCATGCCAACAAGCAAATACATATTGCTTATCAACTTTAGGCAATGTTTTTGGGCGAAACTCTTTTTTTGCTGTAAGCCAAATTATTCTCATTAAAGCATATATTAAAAATGGAACAATTTTATAAACAAAAAAATTTTTCATATCAATCTTCTATGACCTTTCCCTCAAGAAGGCTTCTTGAGGTTTTGGTAATAAGTACGGGTTTTATAAGACCAAGTAACTCTTCGCTCCCATCTACAAATACGAGTTTTCCATCATCGCTTCTGCCTGCTATTTTGCCGTTCGATTTAAGTTCATCAAAATATACCTCATGAATTGTATTTAACTGCTTTTCCATTATCTCATCAAGTATCTGCGTGTGCCTGTCTTGCAACTCTTGCAGTCTTTGTGAAGCCATGGAAGAGCTTACTTGATATTCATAAGTTGCGGCAGGTGTGTGTGGTCTTGGCGAGTATGCAAATGAGAAAAGCTGATCAAAGCGAACAAGTTCAAGCGCATCCATAGTGTCATTAAAATCTTCGTCACTTTCACCTGGGAAACCTACGATAATATCAGTTGAAATTGTAGCGTTTGGAGCTGATGAGCGAATGAGAGCGCATCTATTTAAGAACCACTCTTTTGTATATCCTCTTTTCATCTCTTTTAAAATTTTGGTCGAACCGCTTTGAAGCGGAACATGGATCTGCTTGCATATTTTTGGATTTTTAGCAAATTCTTCTATAAACTCATCATCCATATGCAAAGGGTGCGGGGATGTAAACCTGATTCGCTCCAATCCTTCGATTTCGCTAATTTTTCTAAGCAGTTCAGTAAAATTACTTATTTTGCTCTCACTGCTAAATCTTCTGCCGTAATTGTTTACATTTTGCCCAAGCAGCATAACTTCTTTTGCTCCGCTTGATACAGATTTTTTTATCTCTTCTATGATAAGCTCACTTGGAATTGATATCTCTTCGCCTCTGGTAACCGGAACTATACAAAATGTACACCCTTTATCACAGCCCATGGAGATATTTACCATTGCTTTAAACGGATTTGTTCGAAATTCGCCAAATGCATATGTGCTGTCATCATAATCCGTATCAATTTCTACTACGTGTTTTTTGTGTAAAACATCCGTTATTTTGGATATGTTCCTTGCGCCCAATACGAAGTCAACATATGGAACTCTTTTTATAATTTCACTCCCAAGATGGCTGGCGGTACAACCGCAAACACCAAGTTTGGCTCCCAGTTTTTTTTGTTTTTTAAATACACCGAGTTCGGAAAAAAGTTTTGCAACAGGCTTTTCTCTAACGCTGCATGTGTTTATCATTATCAGATCAGCATCTTTGATATCGTCAGTTAGATGATAATTTTCTTTGAGTGATAGTTCTGCGATAAGATGTTCGCTGTCGCGTACATTCATTGCGCAACCGAGTGTTTCAATGTAGAGTTTTTTTTGCATCAAAATTTATATAATATGTACTTCGTAGATATACTCATCTTCGTTTAGTCCGTATTTGACCTCTCTCATATATACGTTATGACCTTTTTCTTCAAAGTAGTTGACCATATCAATGATGTCTTTATGACTGTTTTCTTTATCGAAATAAAATATTGATTTGTCCGGCATTTGTTCCGCGATCTCTTCTATTTCTACTACTTTCGGTTTTGATTTTAAACTAGTTCTTGCTAATTTTAATTTCATAAAATGTCTCCTTCTTTGGATGAATAAATCTATACTAATATATATTATACTTAACTTTGAGTAAAGGATTGTTTAGATAAAATTGCATTCTACAAAAACAAAAAATCACATAAAGATATATTGTCATTGTTAGTTTTACTTTTTTAGAATATTAAAAAGGATTTTATTTGGAAAAAATTATAGATACAGTTGAAGCCATTGCGCATGAAAAAGGCATTTCAACGATACATGCTTTACAAGCATTTAAAGAAGCGCTTATCAACACGGCAAAAAGATTGACATCGCCGGAAAATATATTTGAAGTTGTTATTGATAATCAAAAAAAAGATTATAAGATTTTTAGAACGATTACTATAGTAGATGACGAAGATGAAAGGCTTGTAGGAAATAAAGAGGGCTTTATGGCGCTAAGCACCGCTAAAGAGTTTGATGATTCTATCGAAGTCGGAGATACGTTCAAGTCTGAGTTTAATTTGGAAGATTACGGCAGAACGGCCTCTGCAAATCTTTTTAGAGAGCTGGAGTATCACATACAAAGACAGATAGAGCAAAGCATATTAGAGAGATACAAAGACAAAGTAGGCACTATCATAATAGGCACAGTTACTAGAATTGACAGCGAAGACAATACTTATATTGAGGTGGGAGAACTAAGAGGCGTTCTTACGCAAAGAAACCGTATAAAAGGTGAAAAATTTAAACCGGGTGATACGATCAAAGCGCTTCTTAGATATGTAAGTATAAATCCAAAATTCGGACTATTCTTAGAGCTTTCTCGAACATCCCCAAAATTCCTAGAAGCGCTTATGGAGAGAGAGGTTCCGGAAATTGCAGATGGACTGCTTGAGATCACAAATTGCGCAAGAATACCGGGAGAGAGAGCAAAGATCTCTTTGAGAGCAATGCAATCCAACATCGATCCAGTCGGCGCAGCGGTTGGCGTAAAAGGTGTTAGAATAAATGCGGTAAGCAATGAACTTATTGGAGAAAACATAGACTGTATCGAACATTCTGATATAAAAGAAATTTTAGTAACTAGAGCTATGAGCCCCGCTGTAGTTAGATCAGTTAAAATTGACGGCGACAAGGCCATTGTTTCTATTACCGGCGATCAAAAAGCAAAAGCTATCGGTAAAAGCGGAATAAACATAAGACTGGCTTCAATGTTGACAGGAATGACCATTGAGTTAAATGAGGTGGAAGGGCAAACGGCGCCAAAAACATCTGCTGATGAAGCAACGAAAACAAAAGACACAACAGCTTTGGAAAATCTCTTTAAATAGAAATATTTAAACTTCTCCAAACTGACCAAATAATCAATTTTTGGTCAGTTTGCTAGTAAATTCAAATTTTTTTTTGCGTAATATTCTTATCTAAAATTTCTTTGCTAACAATACTCTGTGTAACATTTTGGTCTTTCATGGATTTGAATTGTTCGTATGTAATCAATGTTTTATTGTAATCTTCAAAATTATACGTAACATGTACCGTTGTTCTATGCGGAGTCCAATAAAATAATTTCTCTGCAAAGCGCTTAGGCACTCTAATGCATCCGTGCGAAGCCGGATAGTTTGGCACATATCCTTGATGTATCGCGACACCGCCATTTGTTAACCGCAGCATGTAAGGCATAGGCAAGTTATATATAGTCGAGATGTGATGCCTCTGTTTTTCCAAGATTTTAAATTTACCCGCAGGCGTCCTGTACCCTTTTTTGCCGGAAGATATTTTATCATCCATCATTATGACACTATCTTCTATCGCATATATTTTTTGATTGTTTAAATCTATTATTATCTCTTTAGCCGCATATATAAATGTTGAAAAAAATATAAACACAAAAATAACAATTCTACTATATCTCATCTCTTAGCCTATGTTTTATATGTGTTATTATAACAAATAATTGTTCTTTTTTAGTTCTAGTATCATATTTTTTTATTAAAGCAAAAAAGAATTAAATTTATACCTTAAATCCCATGCTTTTCCCGTCATTATCAAAACTGGCACCCGTCTCTTTTTGTATCTCTTCGATAAAATCACCCATCATAAAAAGACTCTCATCCCTTACTGCCACTCTATACGCAGTATTTTTGATCACTAAATGTATTTGCGCTCCGGTTAATTCATAATTTGCCAAAGCGCTTATATCAAAATCATCTTCAAAGTCGGCGTTTTCAGGAAGCATCATTTGCCATAGTTGCAGTCTTTGTGTTTTGGTCGGTTTTTTAAACTCGATCTTATAGTCAAATCTTCTTGAAAATGCTCTATCTATATTGCCAAGCAAGTTTGTGGTAGCTATAAGAATGCCTTCAAATTTTTCTATCTGCTCTAAAAATATATTTTGCATTTGATTGTGCATCTTATCGGCACCGCTTCCGGCACCCTCAACCCTGCTGCTCAAAAATTGATCAGCCTCATTTAGCAGCAATATAGGTTCAACTTTTGCTTTTTGACTTAAAGTTTTGAAATCATCAAAGATACGCCTTACATTTTTTTCGCTCTCACCGACATACATTGATAAGATTTTGGAACAGTCAAAAGAAAGGATCGGTTTTTTGAGTGTTTTGGCAAGGCTTACCGCAGTCATTGTTTTGCCCGTGCCGGCATGTCCGTAAAATATGATCTTTGCATCAATGCCTTTTCTTTTCTCTTTAATGCCCCATGCTTTTAATTTCGCAAAAACATCTTTATCCATCTGTTTTATTATCGTCTCAAGTGTTTGTCTTGTTTTGTTGTGCAAAACTACATCATCAAGAGAAGTAGTCGGTTCTATGTATTCAAAAATTTCTTGTTCTTTTACCAGCATATCAAATTTTAGTTTGGTCACTTTTTTCTTTTTGTTTGGGTGAATGATCTGCTGCAAGACATCCTCGTTTATAAAAAATGACCTTGTGATACCGCCAAACATATTGAGTATCTCATCATAATCTATGATCTCATCGCTTATGAGCTTTGAGCCATCCTCAAGCAATGCTCTGTTTTTGATCTTGTCATAATCGTCAAAACTGATAAGCTCTATCAGGCTGTTCATCTCTCTAAATTGCCCATCGCCGGCGCTATATTCTTCTTTTAGAAGAGCTAAAAATATCTTTTTCTCTCTCTCGTCAAGCCCTCTTTGCTCAAAAAACTCTTCCACCACAATCGGCTCAGTCGTCACTTTCAGTCTTTCTTCTATTCTTTTGTTCAGCATTGAAAGTCTATTTTTTGCTCTTCCGGAAAAAAGTGAATTATCTCCAAGGCCCTGCTTGGATGATGCAATAGAGTGCATAAGAGTTACCATATCAAATTGATCTTGAAGATATTCAAGATGATCCGTGTATGGTTTTATTTCCGGCATAGGGATATCAAGCGAACCTTCTTCTAAAAGTCTAAGAAGAGATACGCTCGGAGTAATGGAAGTGTTTAGTAGTTCTATTTGGGAGCTTTCGTGAGCTTTGATCTGCCCAAAACTGCTTTGCGCTACCCATCCAAGATCAAGTATGTTTTTAATGTTTTCAAGATAGTTTATATGTTCATATCCTTTTGTGTCAAAGCATTCAGCGATTAACTCGATAGTGCCTATTTCTTCCACTCCCTTGGCATATCTACGACACAAGCGCTGTATAACTATCGCTTCATTTTTGGAACACTTAAGATGTTGAAAAAGAGGACTTTTTTCGACATCTTTGGCATTTAAGAAATCTATAAAATGTTTCAAGGTTTTCCTTTTAAATTTCCTTATTCTATCAAAAATAAGTTTACATCATAGATATTGACAAAAGTGCTAAAAAGTTATATTATGACATTTAGCGTGAGAGTATAAAGTTATTTTAGTTAATAAGGCTAATAAATGAAATATTACAAAGAAGAAGGAAACCATATAGTTTGCCAGTTGTGCAGGCACTATTGCAAATTAAAGGAAGGGCAAGTTGGGATATGCGGTGTTAATAAAAACCAAAACGGTGAGCTTGTAAATTTGGTATATTCTCATCCTATTGCGATAAATGTGGATCCGATAGAAAAAAAGCCTCTATATCATTTTTTACCGGGAAGCACCGCACTTTCATTTGGAACAGTAGGATGTAATTTTAAATGCCCATTTTGTCAAAATTGGGATATATCACAAGAAAAAAATGTAAACGAAAATGTTGTGGTCACTCCGGAACAGATGGTTGAGTTAGCGCTTAAACATAATGCCGCATCTATAGCATATACATATAGCGAGCCTACAGTATTTTACCCATATGCAAAAGATGTAGGTATGATAGCAAAACAACACGGCATAAAAAATATTTTTGTCAGTAATGGTTTTGAATCCCCAGAAATGATAGAAGATATGAAAAGCTGGGTCGATGCCGCGAATATTGACCTTAAGAGCTGGGATAAAGAGTATTATAAAAAAATATTAAAAGGCGGACTTGACGAGGTCAAGGACACGCTGAGGCTTATGGTAAAAGCTGGAATCTGGGTAGAGGTCACCACTCTTATAATAGAAGGACAAAATGATAGTGATGAAGACTTGAATGAAATGGCAGAATTTATAGCCAAAGATCTTGGGCCCTATGTGCCTTGGCATTTGAGCGCATTTCATCCCGACTACAAAATGCTTGATACTAAACGCACAGGCTTAGATACCCTTGATCGCGCCAAAGAGATAGGAAAAAAACACGGACTTAAATATGTTTATCTCGGAAATGTTGCGGGCGATTCAAGCACCTATTGTCCAAAATGCGAGGAGCATTTGATCGATAGAAGCGGATACAGTGCAAGTGAGAACAAAATAGTTCACTCCAAATGCCCAAAATGCGGTGAAGTTATAAAAGGAGTCTGGAGATGAGTGTGCGAAAATGCGCGGTTAGCGGGCAATTCTACCCAGCCGATGCAAATGATATTTTAGAGATGATCAATCAATGGAATTTAGTTTTAGATAAGCATTTGACAGACAAAGCGACGCTAGATCTAAAACCAAGAGCGATAATCGTACCGCATGCGGGATATATCTATTCTGGTTTTACGGCAAATATTGCATTTCGTCTGCTTGCCAATTCAGGCATTAGAAAAGTGGTTGTTATAGGACCCAGCCACCGCGTATATCTCAAAGGAACAAGTATTGCAAAATATGATCATTATGAAACGCCATTTGGAAATTTAAAGATTGACAATAAATTGAACGAAGAGTTGTCAAATAGATTTAATTTGTCATTTGCTCCAAATGCCCACAATGAACATAGCACAGAGGCGCAAATGCCTTTCATTGCCCATTATTTAAATGATTGCAGTGTAGTTGAGATGGTTTACGGTGATGAGTTAAGCAAAGAGTTGTCAAGAGTTATAGAGTATTTATTGAAAAGTAGCGATACGGCTGTCGTGATAAGTTCCGATCTAAGCCACTATTATGATATAGAAAAAGCCAAAATACTAGATAGCATTTGCATAGAAGGCATTATCAAAGAGGACAGTGAGAGGTTGGATGAGAACTGTGAGGCTTGTGGAAAAATAGGAGTAAAGGCAATGTTAATGGCAGCAAAAAAAATGGGACTAAAGTCAAAACTGCTTGATTACCGCACAAGCGCGGATGCCAGTGGCGATGAAAGCTCCGTTGTTGGATATTTGAGCGCCGCTTTTATAGAATAAAAAGGATAGCAAGTGAATTATGAAACGAACAAAGAATTAATTGATGGCATGAAAAGAAGCGGGGTCCTGCATTCAGAGGAGATCGCAAAAGCATTTGAAATCATTGATAGAAAATATTTTATTCCTGCTGAATACTGCGAACATATATATTTGGACAGACCGCTTCCTATAGGCGGAGGTCAAACAATTTCTCAGCCGTCAACGGTAGCTTTTATGTTAGAACTTTTGGAGGTAAAAAAGGGCGACAGCGTTCTTGATATAGGCTCAGGTTCTGGCTGGACAACAGGACTGCTTGGAAGTTTGGTTGGAGAGAGCGGTAGAGTTGAGGGACTAGAGAGAGTTGAGAGGTTGGTTGAGATAGGCAAAAACAATATAACAAAATTAAATATGTCTCATATCAGCATAGAAAAAGCAGGTGATAAACTTGGCATCCTAGGCAAAACATTTGATGCCGTCTTGGTTTCTGCCAGAGCAGAAGAGTTGCCAAAAGAGCTTTTTGATCAATTAAATATAGGGGCAAGTCTGGTTATTCCTATACGCAATTCTATATTTAAATTCAAAAAAACACCGCTCGGTATCGAGTCTAAAGAGTATACCGGCTTTGCTTTTGTGCCGCTGATATATTGATCAAAGCGTGGGGGTTGTATGAAAAAAATATTATTTGTATTTCTGTTGACTCTGTTTGCTTATAGCGATAGTTATATGATGCTAGGCGACAAGGAGTATTCTAACGGTAATTTTACAAAAGCTATAGAATTTTATACCAAAGCAATATCTGCAAATCCTAAAAATGCCAAAGCGTACAACAATAGAGGCATTGTATATTATGAACTAGAAGATTACCAATCAGCAGTAAATGATTATACGCGAGCTTTGAGCATAAGGTCAAACAATCTAGGAAGCATTATAAACAGAGGAGTTTCTTATTCGCGTATGAAGGATTATAAAAATGCGTCAGAAGATGCCAGAAGGGCATGTAGGCTGGGGGATTGTGAACTTCGTGATATGCTCAAAAGTAGCGGAGTATTTGTTGAGCAGTGAGTATTGGTGTGAGTGGTATAAAAAATTTGGTATAATCACTCCATGAATATTTTTGATCTTTTTTCACAAAACATAATTGCAAAAGTAAAACTAGATGCGCCGCACGGCGTTCATCTAAGACCAAGCGCTATGATAGCAAACATTGCCAAAGACCATAATGGCAAAGTTTTGATTGAACTTGGCAGTATAAAAATAGATGCAAAAGATATGAATAAAATTTTAGCCCTAGGACTAAAAGACGGCGATGAGATAGAGGTTATGGCAGGCGGCAAAAATGCTAAGGCGGCAGTTGATAAAGTTGTCAATTTTTTATCAACGCTGAGCGATGAAAAAATACAAGAGAGTAAAACATTTACAAACAATATTCTTAATTTTAACGGCAAAAAAATACAAGGCAGTGTTATATGTGGCGGATTGGGCATAGGCGTACCTTATTTTTGGCAAAGAAATAATGAAAATAATGTTGTCAAAAAACAAACTTTTGACAATGCTTATATGCAAACACTGGACAACTTATCGTCAATAGATGACAATGATATATTTATGGCGCAAAAAGTTTTACTGAAAAGTTTGCCAAAAACATCTTTTGAAGAGTTTGAAAGCGCCGTTGAAGAGGCTATAGAATCTCTTAAAGGAAGTGAACATGAAGCAAAGACGGCAGACTATAAAGATCTGCTTAATTCCATAAAAGCAATTATGAGCGGCGCAAAAAATGTAGAATTTCCAAAAGATGATTTTATGATCATCGCAGACGAGCTGCTCCCTAGTGATATCGTTAAACTTTCAAATTCTCCAATTAAAGGCGCAGTTGTCAAAAATTTACCCTCAAGATCACATGCGGCGCTGTTGCTTAGAAGTCATAAAATCCCAGCCATTAGTATAGATGAGAATATAGAGATCTTAAATGATGTTGTTATACTAGATGCGCTAAGCGGATGCTTGGTTACCGAGCCTAGCGAGCGTGATTTGCTAAAAGCAAAAGAAGAGATAAGCAAAAATATCGACAAAGATTTACTGGAATTTGAGCATAGGTTCAATAATGCAAAAACAAAGAGCGGGAAAAGCATAAAGGTTTTGGCAAATATAGGCGATAAAGAGAGCGCCAAAGAAGCTTTGCACTTTGGATGTGACGGTATCGGATTGCTTAGAAGTGAATTTTTATTTCAAGAAAAAAAACCAAGCTTGGATGAGCAGTTTGAGGCATACAGTGAAATTTTTAGTATGTTTGATGAGGTAACGATCAGGACTCTTGATATCGGCGGAGATAAATCATTGCCTTACGTGTCTTTAGAGGCGGAGCAAAATCCATTTTTAGGCGTAAGGGGTATTAGGCTTTTTAAAACTCATAAAGAGCTTATGAGCGAACAGCTCTTATCTATTCTTAGCGCAAAAAGAAAAAAAGAGTTAAAAATCATGTTTCCCATGGTCGCTACGGTTGATGAATTCGTGGAAGCAAAAGAGCTTGCTCTGAACATTGCAAAAGAAAATGAACTCAGTTTAGAAAATGTAAGTTTCGGCATCATGATAGAAGTGCCGTCAGTGTTATTTTTACTTGAAGAGTTCAATAAAGTAGTTGATTTTTATTCAATTGGCACAAATGATCTCTCTCAATATCTTTTTGCGATAGACAGAACCCATAAAATGCTTAAGATCGACCCACACTCAAATGCTCTTTTTGATGTTTTAAGTTTAATTGCTTCAAAGTCATCAAAACCTGTTAGTATTTGCGGTGAGCTGGCAAGTGATGAAGGGGCTATAGAAAGACTTCTAAATATCGGTTTCGAAGCTCTAAGCGTTCCTTCAAAAATGGTCCCAACGATAAAATCAAGGATTAGAAATGTTTAATTTTTTGCAAAAAATAGGCAAAGCCCTTATGACCCCGATCGCAGTATTGCCGATCGCAGCGCTTTTGTTACGACTTGGATTTGGGGATATTTTTGACGGCGATATAGCTAAAATTGCAAAACTGGCAGGGGAGAGTATATTTAACAACCTTGATCTGCTTTTCGGTATAGGCATAGCATACGGGCTTGCAAAGAATAATGACGGTACGGCGGCATTAAGCGGAGCAGTGGGCGTAGTTGCGGCAAAGGCAGTTTATCTTGGCATCGAGCCAAGTCTTAAAATGGGAGTTTTTATAGGTATCATTATGGGCGTGATCGCAGGTACGCTTTATAACAAATTTCATGAGATCAAGCTGCCTGAGTTTTTGGGATTTTTCGGAGGCAAGAGATTCGTCCCAATTATCACAACCTTGAGCGCTATAACAGTTGGCGTTATTGCCGGATATTTTTGGCATTATGTAGGCAATGCAATAGATAGTTTTTCCCATTTTATAATAGACCTTGGCGCATTTGGCACATTTTTGTTCGGTACGCTAAATAGACTTTTGATCCCGATAGGTCTTCATCATATCCTAAATAGTGTTTTTTGGTTTCAGCTTGGCGATTTTGAATTTATGAAAGACGGCGTAATGACAGTTGCCAACGGCGATCTACATAGATTTTTTGCAGGCGATAAAAGCGCAGGGTTTTATATGTCCGGATTTTATGCGGTTATGATGTTCGGTCTTCCTGCTATGGCGTTTGCAATGTATCTAAGAGTATCAAAGGAGAGCAGGAAAAAAGTAGGCGCATTGCTCACAGGAGTGGCATTTACGTCATTTTTGACAGGGATTACTGAGCCGCTGGAATTTATGTTTATCTTTGCCGCGCCTGTACTTTTTGTTATTCATGCATTGCTTACAGGATTAGCGATGGCTGCAGCACAGCTTCTTGATATTCATATGGGGTTTGGATTTTCAGCCGGACTTATAGACTATATTATAAATTATAAATTAGGTCAAAATTCTCTTCTTATTATTCCCCTTGGCATTGTGTTTGGTCTGATTTATTTTTTTACTACATATTTTGTTTTGGGGATTTTTAAGCTAAATCTATTTAAAGATGAAGATGAGCAAGCAGACACCGCTATCGATAGCTGCGATAAAACCCATGAATTTATAAAAGCTTTAGGCGGAGCTGAGAATATAATAGAGACAAGCGCTTGTATAACAAGACTTAGAATGAATTTAAAAGACAGCTCAAAAGCCGATGATGATATGCTAAAAAGATTGGGCGCGAGCGGCGTTATAAGACCTGATAAAAATTCACTTCAAGTAGTTCTTGGAACAAAGGCTGAGGGTATAGCCGGAGATATAAAGAGCGTTGTCGGCGTTTAAATTATTTTTTATTAAAGCATATCGCATAAATGCCGTTTAGTTATCTCATAAACTTTGAAAGGTTCTAGTCTCTCGTCTCTATAAGTAGATGGCGGTGATTATTCATGAGGCAATAGTTATGAATAGTTATACTGAAGTTTTTTAAAAAGAAAGAGAGTTGTTCTATAAAAAATTCGTTAAATATAATGTATCGAAAGTCGCCTAAATATGATAGTTTTATAATATATTTCTGATAACGATGGCATAGTGCAGGACAATAAAATTCAATAAAAAAATACCCATAGAAGAACTTCTAGATAAAACCTTCTGTATAACTGTTTTTTGGGCATGAAGCGTTTTAAATGAGACAACCGTATGTATAGCAGTCATGATAGCCAATATTCCGACTAAAAACAATTTTTTGGGAGCGTAAATCTAACTGTGTAAGTTCTAAAAAGTAGATTTATTTGATATAGT